>JBOGDK010000155.1:0-10061 GCA_050701795.1 Micromonosporaceae bacterium | reverse complement strand
GGGAGACCATCGCCGAGCGCAGCGGCCGCCTGCACCGGCTGCAGCGGATCGTCCAGGGGCGGCAGGACACCGTACTGCTGAGCCAGGACAGCTCCGGCGAAGGCCGGCTCACCCCGGAAGACCACGGCCGGATCGCGCAGGTCCAGCTGACCGCGCACCGGCTGGCCAACGCCACCGACCCCGCCGAGATCGCCACGCACGAACAGGACTTCCGCGGCCTGCTCAACCAGCTCGGGCTCACCGAGAGCCCCGGTTCCGAGCAGCGGCGGGACGCCGTCGGCCGTCATGTGCCCCGGTACGTGCCGGAACTGATCGACGCGCTCGGCCGTACCGTGCCGGGCCCGACCGAGCTGAGTCGGATAGAGCAACGGCTCTCCGACCAGCTCGGCGGCCAGATCGCCGGCGTCGTGGCGGTGGCCTCGCCGCACGGCGTACAGCTGCTGGTCGAGTCGCCCACCGGCCGGATGTTCACGGTGCTGGTGACCACCGGCGAATCCGCAGCCACCGCCTCGAACCGGATCGCGGCCAGCAACAACGGCGACCGGTACGTGGTGCGGCTGCCCGCCGTCGGTGACCAGGCGCTCGCCGATACGCTCGCCGAGCAGATGCGGACTGTGCTGGCGCATCACACCGACGGCACGCCGCTACCGGCCGCGACCGAGCCGTGGGCCACGATCCACGGTCACCACCTGCCTACCGATACCACCACCTCGACCCCGGACGACGATCCGGACGGTCGCCGGCGGTCCGCCGAGCTGGCGGCAGTCGCGAACCAGGCGCTGTCGGACCTGTCGCAGGCGGGTACCGACGTCGCCGGAGTGACCCAGGCGTACCAGGCGATCACCGCCTGGCGGCGTACCGCCGCGATCGAGGACGCGTACCTCGACCCGACCGGCCCCAACCCGTATCAGGCGTTCACCGGAGCGAATCCGACGCCATCGGGGGAGATCGCGGGACACACCGCACTGCAGCGGGCGGTCTGGCTGCTCGCCGAGGTGAGCGAATACCGCGCGGCGGAGCCCGGTACGGCAGTGCACCGGGCGAGCCAGCGGCAGTTCGCGGAGGCGGCGCAGTTGCTGCTGGGCCCCGCGACGGCGGCACTCGGCCAGTCCGATGTGGCCCGGACCCTGCTGGCGGCGGTGCACACCAGGGCGTTCGGCTATCCACCGCGGCTGCCGGCCGAACTACAGGACTCGGCGACGCAGGACGACTTCGCGACGTTCCAGGGTCGGTTGCAGGACGCGGTCTCCGGTCGTACCGACGGATCCGCGGCGGTACGTGCCGAGGCCCGGCTGCATGCCGCCGCCCCGGCCCTGGCGGACCTCGGGTACGACCTGGCGGTCCTGATACCACCGGATGCCCGGTCATGGACCAACCCCGAGTGGCTCGCACTGGTACGGGTGGTCGAAGGGCTGTCGTTCCGCAAGTCGGACGCACCCCAGATGCTGGCCGCGGCGATCGCGTTCGCGCTCGGCAACGGGGCCCTGGAGACCAGCACCACGCCGGACGGCACCACCGAGCAGTACGTGCGTCTCGCCGACCTGGCTGGTCTGGTCGGCTTCTACCACACCGGCTTCCACGCGACGGTCGAGGAGATGGCGTACCGGCTCAGTCCAGATGGGCTGTGGTCGCTCGGCTCGCGGGGGGCCCGGAAGGAGGTGCTCGCGCAGGCCGCGGACCCGGATTCGGCCTTCCAGCAGCAGTTGCTGCGCCGCCTGGACACGCACCGGCAGGCTGCCCTGGACAGCGGCCTCGGTGCCGCAAGGCTCCCGCTGTCCGACCTGAATGTTGCGGACCACGAGTTGCGTGCCGCGCTGAAGCCGTACCTGCCGACACTCGGGTTCCAGACCCCGGTCGCGGCGGTCCACCACGCCCACCACCCGGGCGCGGGGATCATTGACCTGGATGAGTCGTACGACCCGGGTGGCGACAACCCCCCCCTGTCCAGGTACCACCGGGCAATGTCCGCCACTCTCGCCCAGCCCGACCAGGTCACCGTGAACCGTCGGCCGGACGGCTCGGTCGAGGTCGTGCTCCAGCGGGTCGCGCACAACAGTCAGGGCGACCTGGCGACCACCCGTAAAGGTCCCGTGGTGATGACCGCGACCGTGGTGGTACGGGATGGCGACACCGGCGTCGTGGCGGTGGTCGAGGCCTTCACCGCCGCGCCGGACCACAGCTTCGAAGGCCGCGGGCAGCGGTTGACCAGCCGCACCCGGGTGCTGGACGCCGTCAAGGAGACCGACGCCCGGATCGCGTTCGAGGTCGACGCCGACACCGTGTTCCCGGCACCGGATGTGCCGAACACCGTGGTCATCAAGCCGCCGGACCAGGACGCGTTCGACGCGACTGTGGACTATGACCCGATCAGCGGCAAGCTGACCCTGGTGTCCGGAGGCAACACGGCGCACGCCGTGGTCGACGCCGCCAAGGACGCCAGGCACCAGGAGCTCTTCCTGGCGGTGGAGGCGGCGCTGGCGGACGCGGTGGGCCAGTTGCAGGCGAAGGCGCTGGGCGCCAAGGTGAGCATGTTCCGGCACGAGAACGTGCTGCGTCCCGGTGAACTGGTCGACCAGATCGGTCTGGTTGACCTGACCGTCGCCGACCACGGCCGGATGGCCCGGATGCGGGTGCTGCACCGGCAATACCACACCGTGTCGCGCAAGGAGCGCGGGAAGATCCGGGCGGAGCTGCACCGGCTGATCGACGACACCGGGCTACGGGAGGGAACGCCTGGCTCCGCACAACGCCGTGAGCTGCTGGAAGCGGCTGTGGAGCCGATCGTGGAGGAACTCGGTGGCGCCAAGCAGGCGTCGCGGCGGGCGTTCTGGGATCGTCCGATGGGTGTGCTGCCGGCGCATACCTACTTCACGAAGAACCTGATTCCCGACGCCAGCAGCATCGGCGTGGGCATCATCGCCACGCAGAGCCTGAGCCTGGTCCCGAAGGTCGGCCTGCCGATGTTCGCGGTCTCGTTCGCGCTCAGCTTCGCGGAGTTCTGGTCGGACAAGCGGCAGGCCATCCGGGAGGTGGAGTTCGACCGCGGTCTGGAGATCCGGGGGAAGCAGCGCGCCCAGCGGAAGGAGATCGCGGCGCGTGCCGAGGCCCGGGGGGAGACTCCGGAGCAGGCCGCCGAGGCGGCGCCCCGCACCCCGAGGCGGACCTGGGAGGAGCTGATCCACCCGGGGGCGCGCCCCGAGCGGAACGAGGCAATCTGGCTGCAGATCCCGGCGCTGGCGGTCTCCATGCTGCGATACCCGCTCCGGAAGGCCACTCCGTACAAGCCGAGCTCGAGCCTCACGCCGGAACAGCAGGCCACGATGCTCAGCGTGATGCCGTTGATGAGCTCGGGCCCGGGTGTGCTCAAGGCACTGACCGAGATGATCACCGGCTACCGGCTTTCCAAGGCGACCGGCAAGGCGGCGGGGATCCACTGGGCATTGCGTCACGGCATCGTTGCTGAGGACACGGCCGGGCAGTTGTACAAGCTGCTCAAGAAGGCTGACCCGTTGGTGCGGCAGGTGAAGCTGCTGCAGGAGACCAACCGGATGCCGCAGGAACAGGCGGAGCTGGAACGGGCTGTGCAGAGCCTGGAGGAGATCCACCGCAAGTTCAAGGAACTGCACGCCACCACCATCCGGGCCGAGCGCAGCGGCATCGCGGAGGCGCTGAAGATTCCTGGACTGCGGCGGGGGTCCGCGATTCCGGTGACGGACCGGGCCCCGACCGGGGTCGCGCCGCGGAAGGCGTACCTGATCAAGGAGCTCATCCCCAGCGGGGTGCAGGCCGCCGCGACAGCCGCGCTGGTGGCGCTTACCGGCGCCCCGGCGGTCCTGTTCCTGGTCGCGGCAACCCCGCTACTGGCTTTCGGGGTGTCCGCGTGGGCGAACTACAAATACCAGCAGGACAAGGTCGCCGACCGTTCAGAGCGCAAACGAGACATCAACCGGAAGATCGGTTACGAGACTCTGGCCCGGATCAACGAGACGGTCGCCGAGGTCCGGCACACCACTGGCGCCACCACACCCGACAATGCGCAGCCGGAGTCGCGGCCGTGGTGGCGGAAGGTCACGAAGCTTCCCGAGTCGTTCCGCCCGTCGCGGCAGCTGGGTACGGCGCCGAGCGGGAACAGCGCCACGCAGCCCGACCAGGCGTCCGACCAGGACCTCGAGGTGCGGCCCGCCACACCGAGACTCGGGATGTTCCTCACCAAGCAGATCACCACCTCGCTGGGCAACTCCGGCGCCGCGGGGCTGGGCACCGCTCTGATGGTCGGCAGCCCGATGCTCGGCGCCATGATCGCCGGCTTCGGCGTGGTCCGCGGCGCCGTCCGCGCGGTCATGGACTGGCGGGCCGAGAAGGCCAAGCTCGCCATGGTTGTGGACCTGGAGGACCTGGAGCAGCAGTGGAAGGCCGAGTCGTCGCACGCCTCCGACATCGACACGCTGCTGGAGAAGCTCGAGGAGATCGCGGGCAAGGCGGAGGCGCTCGACGGTGAACTCGCCGGCCCCGACTGGGTGAGTCCTCAGGTGAAGGCCGTACGTGATGCGCTCCGTACGCACGCCTCCACCGGTCTGGTCGGCTGGTTCAACCACGTCTCCGAGTCCTACGGCGAGGCGCATTCCCGCCGGCTGGACCGGTTCGTACGCCAGTTCGGCGACACCGCCGAAGAACAGGCGATGAACCTGCACCGCCACTACGACGAGGCGCTCGACGAACGCGCCAAGACAGTGATCGCGATCAGCCCGCCGAGCGAGTTGCTCAAGGACATCGGGGTGGACCCCGAAGAACTGGTGCCGTTCAGCGAGCGGGGGACCAAGAACCCGGAGTGGGCCAGGGTCGGGGAGGCGCTGCGGGCGATCACCGGCCCCGCCACCGCGCTGCCATGGATCCACGCCGCGGCGATGAAGTTCGCGTTCGACCACGGCGCCGTCACCGAGGTGACCGAGGACGACGGCAGCACCAGCCAGAAGACCGACCTGACCGCGATGGCGGATCTGATCCAGTACTTCGGTCAGCGGTTGAACGACCTCCCCGGCCGTCGCAACAAGGCACTCACCGGCCTCGCGGGTCGGCTCGACATCAAGGGTCCTCGGGACGAGTTCCTCTCTGCGATGGCCGACCAGCTCGCCAGCGACCAGCGCGCCGCCGCGGCGGTGCAGGCGCGCTTCGGCACCCGGTTCGAGACCGACACCGCGGCGTCGTACCACGCGCACCACCCGGACAACGGCATCCCGCAGCTGCCGGAGGCGATGGGGGGTCACGGGCTCAAGGAACGCTCGGCGGTACGGTTCCACCGCGCTCTGAAGAGGGTGTTGGACGATCCGCAGCACACCACCGAGCGGGTGCTGGACAACGGCGACACCGAGATCACGTTGCACCGGATTTCGCGGTGGGAGGACGGCAGGACGTACACCGCCCGTTACGGCAAGCCGGTGGTGATGACGGCGCGGGTGATCGAACGCCCGGACGGCACCCGTGTGGTGCAGGAGTTCAGCGCCCGAGGCGATCGGGGGCTGGCCCGTACCATCCGCCGGGAGCTGGACCGGCCGGCCGACCCGCGTCCGCAGCTGCCGCCTGACCTGCCGCCAGCGTTGGCCCAGGTCGCCGCCGGTTCGCCAGCCGATGTCCACACCTGGTGGCAGGGGCTCGGCCCCACCGAACAACAACGCCTGTTGCAGGACCGTCCCGAGTGGATCGGTTCTCTGGACGGGATCCCGGCGCAGGTCCGCGACCAGGTCAACCGGGACGAACTACGTCAACTGCGGGATGAGACCGAGGCGCGCAGGCAGGACCTGGAGCAGCGCCGGGAGGAGATCGAACGCCACAGGGATCCCGACGGTGCGCGGCAGGCCGCGACGGAGCGGATGCTGTCGTGGATCGACGGGCAGCTCAGGCTGGAGAACTCCAGGCTCAAGCACATCGCCGATATCGAGACCCGGCTGCACCAGCCCGGTCCGGATCAGCAGCCGGCGTACCTGCTCGGGTTCCAGCCGCAGCCGTTCACCGGCGGCGTCCAGGCGATCGTGGCCGTCAACAACCCGGACACCGCCGACCACCTGGCCACCGTGGTGCACGGGCTGAACTCCAACCACTACGCCGCGACCGCGCTCGAGTGGGGCGACGCGATGGCCGCCGATGCCCGTGACGCCGCCCCGGACAAGATCACCTCGATCATCACCTGGCTCGGCTATGACGCGCCACAAGGCCTCAAGGACGGTCGGCCGGTGCCGATCACGATGCCGGACGGCCGTGTCAAGGACTTCCCCGGGCCGGACATCCAGGGTGTGCTCGAAGCGGGCTCCCTGCACTACGCCCGGCAGGCCGCCGACAACCTGCGCCGGTTCCAGGACGGCCTGCTCGCGACCCATCAGGGCGACCGCCCGAACCGTACGGTCGTGGGCCACTCGTACGGGTCGGTGACGGTGGGTCTCACCGCCGCGGGCGACCTGGGGCTCGACGCCGACCAGTTGATCCTGCTGGGCAGCCCAGGCGTGCCGGCGAAGGTCGCCGAACGGCTCGGGAAGCTGTGGGCAAGCCGGGCGTACTGGGACGTGATCGGCAATGTTGCTGGTTCCACCGGTGCCGACCCCGTGGCCAAAAAGTTCCGTGCCCGGGTGTTCTCCGGCGATCCCGGCCACTGGTTGCGGCAGGACCGGGCGCACGGCAACTACTGGAACGCGGGGAACCCGGCGCGGCAGGACATGGCGCACGTCATCACCGGTCAGCCCGATCAGGTGGGCGCGGAGCCGCAGGGCCGTCGCCGTCCAGTGCTGCAGAGCCTGGTCAGCGGTGTCGCGGTGCCGGCCGGGAAGCTGCTGGGGCTGCGTGACCGGGTTCCCCCGTCGGACCTGTTCACCTCCGAGCCGATACCAGAGGGGCACAAGCCGCGGCTCAGCGTCGCCGACAAGGGACGCGCCTCGCAGCTGATCGACGTCGTCGACCGGTTGCACGCGGTCACCGACCCGGACGAGCGCATCGCGATCCAGGACGAGCTGCGGGCCCTGCTGAACTCCATGGGCCTGTCCGGCGGAGAGAACGACGCGTCGGCGCGGACCCGCGGACGGGTGCTGGGCCGGGTGGTGCCGGACGAGGTCGCCCGGACCCTGCGGAACTTCGGCGTACCGGTGACCGAGGGTCGACTCCCGGCGATACGTCGTACCGAGCTGCCGTCGTCGGTGGCTCCCGACACGAGCCAGCGGTCCGGCACCAGCGGGCAGCCGGCGACGACCGGGCAGCCGGCGGTTACGACGGGGCAGCCGTCCGGCACCAGCGGGCAGCCGGCCACGACCGGGCAGCCGGCAACACAGCCGCAGTCAGCCAGCGGCGACCCGAGCACACCGCGGCGCCGGCTCCGGCCGCCGTGGAGCCGCACAGGACGCGGTGGGACCGGATCGCAGGGGACCCGGCCACAGCTCGACACCAGCCTTCTCGACCAGATCCAGCAGACCGGTGAGGGCGAGCAGCGTACCGAGCTGATCCGCCGGTTCAGCGACGCCGTACTGGCCGACGCGACCCGCAATCTCGCAGGGGAGGCCGAGTCCGACCTGGCGCGCCGGGTGGAGCGCCACCCGGACGGGTCCCTCCGGCTGCACGGCCAGGGAGTACGGGCACGGCGCCTGCCCGCGGCCGCGATGGAGGACGTACAGGTCTGGTTGGCCAGCCGGATCGACGCCGGTACGGACGTCGCGCGGCTGCGCGCGGAGGCGGCCGCGGTGCTCGGCTCCGATGCCGCTCAGGTCACCGGGCAGCCCCGGGTGCTGGGTGCGCTGACCGCGCTGTCCCGGTTGCATGCCGCCCCGGATGTCGACGCGCGTACCAGGGACGCGGTGGAGGCCGTGATCGGCGAGATCCTGGTCGACAACCCACCGGGTGCCTGGGACCAGGACGAGCTGGGCGAGCAGGCCCGCGACCTGGTGGAACGGGTGCAGGACGCGTCCCGCGTGGGGATCGGGCCGACCGCCGAAGCCGTGGCCGACCCGTACCGGGGTCTGCGGCTCACAGACCACATCGCGACCGCGGGTGACATCGAGCAGCGGGTCGCCGCGGTGGTCAGCGACCTGGCTGACGGCTCTCCGGATCCGGGTGGCCTGGTCACCGACCTCTCGGAGCCGGCGCAGCAGTTCTCCGTGACGATGTCCGAGGCCGCCGCGGCGCTCGAGGAACGCGCCACTGTCCGTACCGAGGCGGCCGCGACAGCGCTCGCCGAGGCGGAGAAGAAGGAGAAGGAGGCCGCGACCGCCAAGAAGCGTCGGGACCGTGGTGCCCGGCACCGTCGTGCCGTGGCGACCCGGGACGCGCGGCACGCCCGTACCGACGCGGCACGTCATGAACGGATGGCCGCGCGGTACCGGGAGGCGGCACAACAGGCGGAGCAGGCCGCAGAGGCGTACCGCGGGCTGGTACGTGCCGTCGACAACCTGATGGCCGCCGCGGCCGACCCGGGCGCCGGGCAGCTCACCGGCGACCAGCTGGAGCAGGCGGCACAGCAGGCGCAGGACGCCTTCGGGAAGTACCGGGACGGCGTCGACGCGGTGTCCCTGGAGGAATTCGCGCTGCACGCCGGAATGCCGAGTGGCCAGCTGCCGCACCTTCGCGAGCTGACCGCCCGGGTCAACGAGATGCTGGCCAGCAATGGCATCGACGCCAGCATCGGGTCCGCGGAGTTGCAGGCCGCGCTGCGCGCCGAGTTCCAGTCGGCCACCGCGGTCGAGGGCGTCACCCTCCGGCTGGGCGGCGCGACCCGGGGCGAGGTGCGGATCCGGCTCCGGATGGACAACCCGGTGGAGGTCGCGAACCCGGGCACCCGTTCCGCGCAGCAGATGATCGGCGAGCTGTCCCAGTTCACGCAGGGTGGCCGTACGCTCGGCGCCACCGGCGGCCGCAGCATCGGGCCGTCGGGCGCGATTCCGGTCTCCGACCTGGTCACCTCAGCACTGCCGGACGGCATGCCCGGCGTCGCCGGCGGGATCATCGACGGCGCCAAAGCGGTCCTCAACGTCGTGGCGGTCAAGGTCGGCGGCGGCCTCACCTGGCAGACCAAGGTGTCCGGCAGCGGCGGCGACTACGCGATGGGCGGCGCGGTCGGCGACAACCGCGGCGACGCGACCATGTACGACCTGCGCGCCAGATGGGAAGTGCAGGTACGCACCCAGGCCAGCATCGGTGCCGGCAGGAACGCCGACGCCTGGTCCTCGGTGACGGCGGTGGACAGTGGCGTCACCGGTGACCGGCCGAGCCTGCGGATGTGGGTGGCGCACCCGTACACCGAGCCGGCGCCGGACGACACGGTCAGGATCGAGCCGGGACAGACGCGTTCCAAGCGGTTCCCGGAGCACCTGGCCACCGGGCTCACCGGGCTGCACAGGCTGTACGACACCACGCTCGACCTGCTCGGCAGGGATCTGACCCGGATGAGCGGCGAGGTCCGGCAGCAGGTCGAGAACATCGTGCACAAGGAGATGCCGGTCGACATCGCCGAGGCGATCAACAACCCGGACGGCATCCAGCGGGTGATCACCGAAGGCGGCCGTCCCGCCGCGCTGGTGCAGATCAAGACCGAGCTGGTGTACGAGCCGGTCCCGGCCGGCGATCCGTCAGCGCAACCGGAGATCGACGCCGACCTGGTCGGCACCCCGAGCAACAGATACCTCCTGGAACGACTCCGGGTGGCGTTCTCGAAGGCAGTCGGCAAGACCAGTGTCGGCTTCGAGCGTCGTGGTGATCTCGCCGCCGGCCCGAAGGCCGAGGACCTGCCCGGCCAGGGTGTGCTTGGTGGCGACGTCACGTACTCGCCCGGCAGGGCTCGCAGCGAGGCGCTCGACACCGGCCGTACGTCGATCCGCCCGAGTGTCCAGCGATATGCCGGCCACACCCAGGGCTACCGGATCCGGATGAAGCACACCGTGCGGGTCCAGGTGCTGGACGGTTCCCCGGTACGTACCGACGAGGTTCCCGGCGAGGGGCTGTTCCGGATCTCGGAGCGGGACGCGTACCGGTACGGCCTGCCAGTGTCGAGCGAGGCGTTGACCCGAGACGACAACGGTGACCTGGTCCGGCGC
>JBOGDK010000154.1:0-10078 GCA_050701795.1 Micromonosporaceae bacterium | reverse complement strand
GCCGGCGCAACCGCCAGGCGAGTTCCGGCTCGCTGTAGACCTCCAGCCCGGCCGCCACGGCGGCCGTCACGAGCGGATGGTCCGGCGCGAACCCGGGTGAGACCACCACGTCGCTGACGTGCCGCAGCACCCCCGGATCCGGTACGTGAGCCACCACCGGGCGTGCCCCGAGCTCCGCCAACTCGGTGAGCGCGGCGGAGGCCGACCGGTTGATCACGGTCACCTCGGCGCCGAGCCCGAGCAGCACCTTCGCGCACGCCGTACCGGCGATCCCGGTACCGGCCACCAGCACCGCGCGCCCCTGGTACGTCGTCATGTCGCTAGCGTCCTCCCCGGTCCCGCGTCGCGCCGGCACCCCTGCCAGATCACGGTGTCGCCGGGCCACATCACGGTGTCGAAGGGCCACATCACAGTGCCGCCCGCGGCCTGACCGGTCAGCCGACCACAGCGAGGAAGTCGGCGTAGAAGAACCCGAGCCCGATCGCCACGCCGATGCCGCACACGATCCAGAACCGGATCACGATGTTGACCTCGCTCCACCCCACCAGCTCGAAGTGGTGCTGCAGTGGCGCCATCCGGAACACCCGGCGGCCCGTCGACTTGTACGACACCCGCTGGATGATCACCGACATCGTGATGATCACGAAGAGGGTACCGAGGATCGGCAGCAGCAGGATGGTCTTGGTCGCCATCGCCAGGCCACCGATCAGACCGCCGAGGCCCAGCGCACCGCTGTCGCCCATGAAGATCTTCGCCGGGGACGCGTTCCACCACAGGAACCCGAACAGGGCACCCACCGCGGCCCCGGCGACCAGGGCGATCTCCAGCGGGTCGCGGACCTGGTAGCAGTAGTCGGTGGGCGAGTCGCCGCAGACGTGGCGGTACTGCCAGAACCCGATCACCGTGTACGCGGCGAGCACCATCATCGACGAGCCGGTCGCCAACCCGTCCAACCCGTCGGTCAGGTTGACCCCGTTCGAGGCCGAGATCACCACGAACGCGAACAGGATCACCGCGCCGACCTTGCCGATGTGCATCCAGTCGACGTCGCGTACGAACGAGATGTAGTCGCTGCCGACCGTCACACCCGAGCCGTTCGGGAATGTCACCGCGACGATCCCGAACAGCACCCCGACGATCACCTGGCCGATCAGTTTGCCCCGCTCGTTGAGCCCCAGGCTGTTGCGCTTACGCACTTTCAGGAAGTCGTCGATGAACCCGACCAACCCGGCGCAGACGAACAGTCCGAGCAGCACCACTCCGGTCACCGTCGGCCCGTACCGCCGGGTCTCCGTCTCGGGAAGGCTGAGGATCAGGACGAGGTGCCCAGCCGCGTACGCGATCACGGTGGCGAGGATGAACACCACGCCACCCATCGTGGGGGTGCCGCGTTTGCCCTGGTGGTCCGGACCCAGCTCCCGGATCGGCTGACCCACCTTGAGCCGCCTGAAGTACTTGATCGCCAGCGGGGTACCGAACAGGGTGAGCGCGAACGCCACGAAGGCGGCGACGATGACCGACCTCACCGCGCGCGCCCCCGTACCGTCCCGGTGTCAGATCGCTGATCCGGCGTGGACGTGCCGGGCTCGGGGCGCCGGTCGGCTCGCAACGCGTCAGCGACCTTCCAGGTTCGGTATCGGGAACCTTTCACCAACACCACATCGCCCGGACGAAGCCCGTCCCGCAACACCGCCACCGCTGCCGCCTGGTCGGCTACCTGCACCGCGTCTCCTCCCCAGTCCGGTACCGCATCTGCCCCGGCCGCGATCGGCCCGGCCGAGGGCTCCACCACCACCAGCCGGTCCACTCCGAGCTGTGCCGCCAGCCGGCCCACCGCTTCGTGGCCGGCCCGCTCGGCATCGCCCAGCTCGGCCATGTACCCGAGCACCGCCCAGGTACGCCGCCGGTTCCCGATCGAGGACAACGCCCGCAACGCCGCCGCCATCGAGTCGGGGTTGGCGTTGTACGAGTCGTCCACGACCGTGATCCCACCGGTGGTGTCGAAGACGTCCATCCGGCGCTCGGAGACTAGCGTCAGTTGGCCGATCGCGTCGGACAGCCCCGGCAGCGAACCACCGCACGCCACCGCGACGGCGGCCGCCGCGAGGCTGTTCGTCACCTGGTGCCGGCCGGTCAGCGGCAGTTGGACGGATACCGCGCCGTCCCCCGTGACCAGCCGGTATCCGGGGCGACCACGCTCGTCGAGGCGCACCTGCTCGGCGCGTACGTCCGCGTCCGCTGCCTCGCCGAAGGTCACTACCCGCGCCCGGGTACGCCCTGCCATCGCCGCCACCCGGGGGTCGTCGGCGTTGAGCACCGCGATTCCGTCGGCCGGTAACGCCTCCACCAGCTCGCCCTTCGCCTGCGCGATCGTCTCCACCGTGCCGAACTCGCCCAGGTGCGCCACCCCGACGTTGACCACCACCGCGATCCGCGGGGCCACGATCCGGCACAGGTAGTCGATGTCGCCCAGACCGCGGGCGCTGTACTCGAGCACCAGGTAACGGGTGGCCTCATCGGCCCGCAGCGCGGTGTACGGGAAGCCCAGCTCGTTGTTGAGCGTGCCCGGAGGCGCCACCACCGGCCCCAGCGGGGCGAGCAGCTGACCGATCAGGTCCTTCGTGGAGGTCTTTCCTGACGACCCGGTCACTCCGACCACGGTGGCGTCAAGTTGGTCGAGCACCGCATGCGCCAGCGTGCCGATCGCCGTCACCGGGTCGTCGACCACCACCGCCGGTACGCCCACCGGGCGGGCCGCGAGCACCCCGGCGGCCCCCGCGTCGACCGCCCCCGCGGCGAAGTCGTGACCGTCGACGTGCTCCCCCGGCAACGCGACGAACAGGCCACCTGGTCCGATCTTGCGGGAGTCGTACTCCACGGATCCGGTGACGACCACGGCCGGGTCCGGGGCGTCGACGAGCCGACCGCCCACCGCGCCGGCGATCTCCGCCAGGCTCAGCGGGGTCACCGGGCACCGAACCGTTCCGTGAGGCTGGCGGCCAACTCGATCCGGTCATCGAACGGATGCACCTCGCCGGCCACCTCCTGACCCTGTTCGTGTCCCTTGCCGAGCACGGCGACGGTGTCGCCCGGGGCCGCCTGGCGTACCGCCTCGTCGATCCCGGCGCGCCGGCCAGCCACCTCGATCACTGTGGCCGGGCCGCGGGCTCCTCCGAGCACCTCGGCGCGTACCGCCGCTGGGTCTTCGTCGCGAGGGTTGTCGTCTGTTACGACCAGGAGATCGGCGTGATTCGAGGCCGCCTGGCCCATCATCGGCCGTTTTCCCCGGTCCCGGTCACCACCCGCGCCGATCACGCAGACCAACCGGCCGTCAGTGATCGCCCGCAACGCGACCAGTACGGCGGCCACCGCGTCCGGCTTGTGGGCGTAGTCGACCACGCCGCGTACCGGCCCGGGGGCATCCACCAGCTCCATCCGGCCCGGTACGCCGCGACAGGCCGCGATCCCGTCGAGCGCGGTACGGGGCGCCACACCGACCGAGACCAGCATGGCCAGCGCCAGCAGCGCATTGCCGACGTTGTGCACTCCGGGCATCGCCACGGACGCCAGCTCGGTGAAACCGTCCGGCCCGCTGACCTGGAAGCTCTGCCGGTAGCCGCCGTCGCGGATCTCCGAGGCCCGCCAGGTGGCCGCCGGGTCACCGTTCGCGGAGACCGTCACCGTCCGCGGTGTCACCAGCTTGCGGCCCGCCGGATCGTCGGAGTTGACCACCTCACGGGCGCACCGGCCGTCGAACAGCATCGCCTTGGCGCTGAAGTACTCGGCCATGTCGGCGTGGAAGTCGAGATGGTCCATACCCAGGTTGGTGAACCCCCCGACCGCGAACCTGGTGCCCTCCACCCGTCCGAGCGCCAGGGCGTGGCTGGAGACCTCCATCGTCAGGGTGTCGATCCCGCGTTCGGCCGCGACCGCGAACAGTGCCTGAAGGTCGGGCGCCTCCGGTGTGGTGCGTTCGCTGTCCACCCGGTCGTCACCGAGCCGGGTCTCCACGGTCCCGATCAACCCGGGTAGTACGCCGGCGGCGCGCAGCCCCGAGTCGACCAGGTACGCCGTCGACGTCTTCCCCGCCGTACCGGTGATCCCGAGTACGGTCAGCCGCCGGGTGGGATCTCCGTACACCTCGGCCGCCACCCCGCCGAGCGCCCGCCGGGGGTCGGCGACCACCAGCGCCGGCAACCCGGCCTGGTCCGCCGCGACGCCGCCAGCGTCGTCGGTGAGCACCGCGACCGCACCGGCGGCTGCCGCTTCGGCGACGAACTCCGCGCCGTGTCGCCGGGCCCCGGGCAGCGCCGCGTACAGGTCACCGGGGCGTACCGAACCGCTCGCGTGGGTGACGCCGGTCACCATGACGTCACCACCGGGGACCGGTACGCCGAGCACCCGGGCGAGCCCGGTCAGTGGGAACGGGCGCACCGATCGAGGGCGGGGATAGCCGGACACGGGTGCAGACCCTACCCCTGTCGTCGTGCCGGCTCGGCGTTGGATCACCGGAATTGGCACCGCGGCAATCAGGCGTAGACCTTGTGCTTCGGTGCCTTCCGCCCGGTCGGCGGCACCGCGTAGTGCTGCAACGTCGCCGTCATCACATTCCGGAACACCGGAGCCGCCACGCCACCGCCCGCACCGTTCGGTACGTGCGCGAAGACGCCGACCACGAACCGGGGCTCGTCGGCCGGAGCCATCCCCACGAACGAGGTGACATCGCCGTACTGGTAGCGATTGTCCTTGACCCGCAGGCCGGTGCCGGTCTTTCCGGCCACCCGGTAGCCGGGAATCGCCGCCTGCAGCCCGGTCGCGTCCGGGGCCGTGGTCACCGCTTCCATCGCGCGCCGCAGCTCACGGGCGGTGTCCGGGGAGAAGACCCGCCGTTGGGTGCCCGGGTTGGCGGCTTCGAGGTCACCATCCGTACCGGTGGTGCCCCGGACCAGCCGCGGTTGCCGCCACAGCCCGCCGTTGGCGATCGCACCGTACGCGGCGGCGACCTGGATCGGGGTCACCGCGACCCCCAGGCCGATCGGCACCGACCCGTAGCTGGGGCCGCTCCACCGGTCGGGGGGTTGCACCAGGCCGTCCAGCTCGCCGGGCAGCCCGACCTCGGTCGACGAGCCGAGCCCGATCTTGCGCTGGTAGTCGTACAGCCTGGAAGGGCCGAGCTTGTCCGCGATCTGGATGGTGCCGACGTTCGACGAGTGAGCCAGGATCCCGGCCAAGGTCATCTCGCGGGTGTCGTGCCAGTGCGAATCCCGGAACGTGGTGCCGCCCTTGCGGATGGTCGGCGGCACCACCGGAGTGGAGTCGGGCCCGATGACACCCTCCTCGAGGCCGGCCCCGATCACGATCGGCTTGTGCACCGACCCGGGCTCCACCATGGCGGCGGTGTTGTAGTCGAGCCGTTTCTCGGCGGGCACGTCGTACGCGTTCGCGGCGTCGTACGACGGCCAGCTCGCCATCGAGACCACCTCACCGGTGCGTACGTCGAGCACCAGCGCACTGCCGAACGAGGCGTTGGCGCGCTGCAACGTGGCCGCCAGAATGCGCTGCGTCTCGTACTGCAGGTCCCGGTCGATGGTCAGCTGGACCGAGCGCCCGGGGCGCGCGGGCTCCTCGTGGTGGTAGCCGTCCGGGATCGGCACCCCGTTCATCCCGATCTCGTCGACCCGCTCCCCGTCCGTACCTCGCAGTACGGAGTCGTACTCGGCTTCCATGCCGGCCAGACCGTCGCCGTCGCGTCCGGTGAAACCGATCACGTTGGCGGCCAGGTCGTGCCCTGGCACCTCACGACGTTCGTCGCGGTGCACCCCGATACCGGCGAGGTTCAGCGCCTTGACCCGGTCTCCGACGGACACGCTGACGCCCCGCGCCAGGTACCCGAACCGCACCGCGCGGCCATCTTCGCGTACCGACCGGCGCAGCTTCTTGCGCAGCGCCGACTTCGCGATCCCGAGCACCGGAGAAAGCTTCTCGGCGGTGGCCTCGGCGCCCTCGACCATCTCCGGGTCGGCGTAGATGTACCGGGCTTCCACGCTGTGCGCCAGCACCGCACCAGTACGGTCCAGCACCGCCCCCCGCGGTGCGGGCAGGGGCACCTCACGCAGCCGCTGTTCCAGGCCGTGCGCGGCGTACGCGGGAGCGTCAGTCAGCTGCAGCTCCACCAGCCGGCCCGCGATCACCAGGAACAGCGCCAGGACCAGCACCGTGCCGAACCGCAGCCGCCGCATCGGGTTGCCCAGCCGGCCGGGACGGCGCCGGCGACGCCGCGGCGGCGCTGGACGCCGAGCGCCCGTGGCCGACTTCCGGGCGCCGGTACGGGTGCCCGCCGCACCGGTCCTGCCGACCGGCTTGGCACCGCGTCCGGTGGCCTTGCCGCCCCGTCCGGTGGCCATGCGACCGGCGGCGCCCCGTCCGGCCGCGCCCTGTCCAGTGCCCTTGGCCCGCCGCCCTCCGCTGCCGTCGGTACGGCCCTGTGCCGCACCGCCGGCGCCACGAGCGGACGTTGACTCGCCGACCCCCGCCCGACCCTTCCGGGTCCGACCGGTCTCGGCCGCGGGCGACGCGTCGCCGCGGCCCGCGGCCCGATCCTTCTCCCCCGGCACCACGCGCAGCGACGGGCGGTACGGGTCCGCGCCGGACTCCCGTACCGTCCTGCCCCGCGGGCTGTACCGGCGCGCCTGGGAGATTCCACCGCGCCGAATCGGCACCACCACCGGGTCGCTGTCACGGCGGTTCTGCCCTGGCGTACGTGCGTTCGTCACAGTTCACCTCCCACCTGTGTTTCCGGTCCCGCCAGGCTGCGGTACGCCCAGCACCCGGCCGTCCGGCAGATGCAGGAACGCCGGGTTCTCGGCACGTACCAGCCCTAGCCGCTTCGCCGCCGCGGCCAGGTTGCCCGGCGACTCCTTCTCCTCGAGCGCGGACTTCAGCCCCTGCTCGCGGGTGTCCAGGGTGGACTGTCGATCCCGCATTCCCTGCAACTGGAACGAGTTCTCGTTGATCTTCGTGTTCAGCACCAGCAGCCCGATGATGCCGGCGGAGACCAGCACCAACACCAACATCACGAACGGTGCCCGGGGTGCGGCAACCGGCGCCGGCGGCGGCTCGACGGCCGGCTCCGGCCTCCGGGCGCGGTCCCGTACCGGCTCCGCCTTCGGGGTGCGTTCCGGTACCGGAGCTGAGTCCCGGTCGCGCGCCGGCTCCGGGTTGGCCGAACCAGGCGACTCCCGCGGAGCAGCCACCCGCGACGGCGCCTGACGGCCGGTACGCCGGCGCGGTCGGGCCGGCACCACGACCGGCTCCGGCGGCGGCACCGGGTCATCGAAGTGCTCGTAACTGCGAGCCGGGACGGCGCTCATGCCGCGCCTCGCTTCGCTGCGGCGCGCCATGAGACACCCACGCGCCGCACCCAACGATTCGCTCGCTGACGCTCGCTCATCGGCCTGCCTCCCGGATCCGTTCGGCGGCACGCAGCCGTACCGAGGCGGCCCGCGGGTTGACCCCGATCTCTGCCTCGGACGCCATCTCGGCGCCCCTGGTGAGCAGCTTGAACACCGGTGCGGTGCCCTCCGGTTCGACCGGCAGCCCGATTGGCGCGGTCGAGCGCGCGCGCGAGGTCAGCTCCCGCTTGACGATCCGGTCCTCCAACGACTGGTACGCCAGCACCACGATCCGGCCACCGAGGGCGAGCGCATCGAGCGCGGCCGGTACGGCACGGCGTACCGCGTCCAGTTCGCCGTTGACCTCGATCCGCAGCGCCTGGAACACCCGCTTGGCGGGATGCCCTCCGGTACGCCGGGCCGGTGCCGGGATCGCGTCGCGTACCAGCTCGGCGAGTCGGGCGCTGGACGTGATCGGCTGCCGCTTGCGTTCGGCGTCGATCGCCGCGGCGACCCGCCCCGCGAAGCGCTCCTCGCCGTACTCGGCGAAGATCCGGCGAAGTCGTGGCACCGGGTAGCCGTTGACGACCTCTTCGGCGGTGTGCCCGGTGGTCTGGTCCATCCGCATGTCAAGCGGCGCGTCCTGGGCGTACGAGAAGCCCCGCGAGGCGTCGTCGAGCTGTAGCGAGGAGACCCCGAGGTCGAACAGAACCCCGTCCAGGCGCGGGTGGCCGGCCTCGGCGAGCACCTCGGTCAGTTCGCTGTAGACGGTGTGCACCAGCCGCAGCCGGTCGGCGTACGGAGCGAGTCGCCCGGCCGACCGTCGCAGCGCCTCGGCGTCGCGGTCCAGACCGACCAGGGTCAGCCGCGGGTGTGCCGACAGCAGCGCCTCGGCATGCCCGCCGAGCCCGACCGTGGCGTCGACGCATACCGCGTCGCGATCCGCCAACGCGGGACCGAGCAGGTCGAGAACCCGCTGGCGCAGCACAGGCACATGAATCCCGTGCCGCGCACGTTCGCTGTCCACCTCGACCCCCCTCTGCGTCGATGGTTCGCTGTTCCCTGTTACGGCTGCGGCTCCCGGTCGCGGTCGGGAGGCACGCGCCAGTCCTGCCTTCTGCCGCGCGTCGCCTACCGGCATGTGTGACGTGCCACCAGATCCCCATCCGCTCGCTCGTGCCTGGCGCCGGGGAAGGGGCGCCAGGAAACGACGAGCGGCTGGAGATCTCGCGGCACGTACCGCCGCGGCGCCGCAGGCTAGAAGCCGGGCAACACCCCCTCCTCGATGTCCGCAAAGGACTCTTCGCTGTCGCTGAGGTAGCGCTCCCACGCCTCGCTGTCCCAGATCTCGACCCGGTTGCTGGCCCCGATCACGACGAGCTCGCGTTGCAGGTCGGCGTACTGCCGCAGCGGAGGCGGAATGGTGATCCGCCCCTGCCGGTCCGGCAACTGGTCAAACGCGCTGGCGAAAAACACCCGGCTGTACGCCCGCGCCGCCTTGTGCGTCACGGGGGTGGCCTGGAGTTGCTCAGCGATCCTGCGGAACTCGGGCATCGGAAACACGTAGAGGCAGCGTTCCTGCCCCTTGGTGATCACAAGTCCTCCCGCAAGCTCATCCCGAAACTTCGCCGGGAGGATCAGCCGACCCTTGTCGTCCAGCCGGGGGGTATGGGTGCCCAAAAACACCGAGCCCACCCCCTGTCCCCCAGCGGAGCCGCCTTACCGGATCGGCGAAGCGCCCCCCGCTCCACCATCGGGCCCCACTGTACTCCACTTTCCTCCACCGTCAACGGCGAATAGTCCGATCTGGAGTCAGCGCGGATGGTGAATGCGCAGGTCACGACGGTGGAGCGGAGTGGAGGACGTCCGATGGCCGACACTCCGTACCACCGTCATCGCTGGTGCCAGCAGCGCGGAAGCCAGCGCGTTCCCGCAGCACAGCACGCGATGTTTCCCGCGGCGCGGCGGTGGTCCCCGGCGCGGGTGGGGGAAAGTGGGGCGCTCGCCTACCGCCGCGCGATGCCGCAGGCCATTCGAGTCGGGAGGCGTTGCGTGTCGGGAGGCGTTGTCGACGTACTGGCGTCGGCCGGGTCAGGACGATCCGGTTGTCGGGCCGTCAGCGCCGCCGACAGCCTGTTCCAGCGCCTCCGGGGTTCGTCCGATCACCGCGCCACCGTCGTCGAAAAGCAGGATCGGCCGCTGGATCAACACCGGATTCGCGACCATCGCATCGATCCACCTGGCGCGTGCCGCGTCCTCGCGCGGCCACTCGGCGAGCCCGAGCCGCTCGGCGACCGGCTCGGCCAGCCGGGCGATATCCCACGGCTGCCGGCCCAACCGCCGCAACACAGCGTCGAACTCCTCGGCGCTCGGTGGATCGTCGAGGTAGCGCCGGATCCCGACGTCCAACCCGGCGACCTCCAGCCGCTGCGCCGCGGTACGGCACTTCGAACACGCCGGGTTGTACCAGATCTCCACTACCGCCTCCGGTCGCTCGACCTGGGCCGGGTCCGGCCCTTCCTCTCAGGTGGCCGCGAACCGGCTTCCGATTCGCGGCCACGGCAGATCATGCCCGGCGGGCGGCTTACAGCACCACGCTGACCATCCGGCCGGGCACCACGATCACCTTACGGGGCTCGCGCCCGGCCAACTGCTCGACCACCTTCTCCTCCGCCAGCGCCGCCGCT
>JBOGDK010000153.1:0-10094 GCA_050701795.1 Micromonosporaceae bacterium | reverse complement strand
TCGCGGGCCAGCCGGTCCACCAGCGGGTGCTCCGGCGCCAGCACCATGTAGGTCGCCCCGAACACGGTGTCCGGCCGGGTGGTGAAAACCCGGATCGCCTCGCCACTGCCGGCAGCGGAGACCCGGAAGTCGATGTGGGCGCCCTCGGACCGGCCGATCCAGTTGCGTTGCGCGGTCTTGATCGACTCCGGCCACTGCAGCCCGTCCAGGTCGTCGACCAGCCGGTCGGCGTACGCCGTGATCCGCATCATCCACTGGCTCAGGCTCTTCCGGAACACCGGGAAGTTGCCGCGTTCGGAACGCCCGTCCGCGGTCACCTCCTCATTCGCCAGCACTGTGCCCAGTCCGGGGCACCAGTTGACCGGAGCCTCCGAGATGTACGCCAGCCGGTGCCCGTCGATGATCTTCCGCTGTTCCGCCTGGGACAGCTCGCCCCAACCGCGGCCGTCCGGTGTGGACCGGGCGCCCCGCGCGTACTCGGCCTCCAGCTCGGCGATCGGGCGCGCCCGCTGCTGCGCGGCGTCGTACCACGAGTGGAAGATCTTCAGGAAGATCCACTGGGTCCAGCGGTAGTACTCCACATCGATCGTGGCCAGAGACCGGCGGTTGTCGTACGCCAGTCCCAGCCTGCGCAACTGGCCGCGGTAGCGCTCCAGATTCTCCTCGGTGGTCTTCCGGGGATGCGTGCCGGTCTGCACCGCGTACTGCTCGGCGGGCAGCCCGAAGGCGTCGAAGCCCATCGGGTGCAGCACGTTGAACCCGGCCATCCGCTTGTACCGGGTGTAGCAGTCGGTGGCGATGTAGCCCAACGGGTGCCCGACGTGCAGGCCGGCCCCGGACGGGTACGGGAACATGTCCATCGCGTACAGCTTGGGGCGTTCGGCCAGTGCCGCACGGGGGCTGTCGGGAGGTTCAGCGAGCGGACCGACCGGGTTCGGGGCCTGGAACGTGCCGTGCTCGTCCCACCACTCCTGCCAGCGGCGCTCGATCTCGGCCGCGGCGGTGGCGGTGTACCGGTACGGCGGTACGTCGGCCGGAGCGTCGCTCTGCTGGTCGGTGGTCTCGCTCATCGTCTCGCCTTCTCGCGATTCGGGTGCTGGTTCTGCGGAGGATCGCCCGATCCTGGGCACGAAAAAACCCCTCACTGAAGGAGGGGTCGCCGTACTGCCGCGGATCGCGTCAGTACGGCCCGATAAGAAGCAGGGTGGTGCCCGTCATGCCCGGCAGTCTACCGCGAACTACCCGGTGCACGTGCCGGCGTCGTCACGTGGCCAGCGTCGGCCGCGTCCGTCCGGCCGGTTGTGGCGCTTCCTGCAACCGCCACATCTGGTACGCGAGCGGCCACAACGCCACGACGGCACTCACGCCCCCGAGGTACAGGGACACGCCCAACGGTATGAAGCGCGTGATCGCCAAGACGACGAGGGCGGCGACCACGAGCCCTGCCAGCCGTGGACTCAGAACCCCACTGCGGACTATCCCGGCCGCGAAGCCAAGGACGCCGAGACCGAAGATGACCGCGCTGACGATCAGGATCGGGAAGAACCAGGGACCCAGGGCGGTTTGGACCGCCACGCCGTCAGCACCCACCTCGACGGCGGCCAAGGTTGCGATCTCCATCGCCGGCAGGAACGCGAACAGCGTGCTGCCCAGAACGATGAACGGGACAGCGGGACTGCTCCAGCGGTCCTCCCCGGCCTCGCGGAGAAGGCTCCGAACTGCGAGGAAGGCTATTGCGAGTACTCCAGATGCCACGCCCACCACGAGGTGCGAGATACCCCAGCGCGCCGTATCCGCGCTGAGCGCATTGGCAACGGCCGTCTTGTCAGTGACGTTGGGGATGTACGGGTGATACGCGAGCCCGCCAAGAAGCAGCAGGGGCGCGACGGCGACAATTGCCGCCCGGAGTCGTACTTTCGTGGTCGTCATCGGTCGCTTCCCCTCCGTACGTTGACCATGACTCCATGCAATCAGCGTGCGCCACCTCGGCGGGTGAAGTAACCAGAACGCCCCGAATTGTTGGTGGGCAATTCCGTGCAGTGATCGAACCGTTGCCGAAACTTGGCCACCTCGGCATCGGTGCACGGCGTCGCTAGCCTGGGAGGATGCGAAGTGGTTGAGGCGGGCGGGACGATGCGTCGTCATGTCCGCGGTGCGTGGCAGGCGGCACCGCGGGGTAACTCCTCAGCCACCGGCTCCGGCGCCCGACCGGAGGAGCACGAGGAGGAAGCGAGTGACGGCGCAGCACACCTGGGATCACCTGGGTACCCCGATGCCGATCGACGAGCTGAAGACGCACACCGACCGGATCGCCGAGAACATCGAGCAGGTGATCGAAGGAAAGGCGGCGACCGTACGACTCGCCCTTGCGGTCCTTCTCGCCGAAGGGCACCTGCTGATCGAGGACGTACCGGGAGTCGGTAAGACGAAGCTCGCCAAGGCGCTGGCCCGTTCCGTGGACAGCACGGTACGCCGGATCCAGTTCACCCCGGACCTGTTGCCCAGCGACGTGACCGGCGTCAGCGTCTACAACCAGGAGACCCACGACTTCGAGTTCAAGCCGGGCGCGGTGTTCGCCAACCTGGTGGTGGGCGACGAGATCAACCGCGCCTCCCCGAAGACCCAGTCGGCGTTGCTGGAGTGCATGGAGGAGCACCAGGTCACCGTCGACAGCACGACGTACCGGCTGCAGAGCCCGTTCATGGTGATCGCCACCCAGAACCCGATCGAGATGGAGGGCACCTACCCGCTGCCGGAGGCGCAGCGGGACCGGTTCACCGCCCGGATCGCGATGGGCTACCCGGATCCACGAGCCGAACTGGAGATGCTCAACCTGCACGGCGCCAGCGACCCGCTGGACCAGCTCGAGCCGGTCTCGACCGCGGAGACCGTACGCCGCCTGATCGCGGGGGTACGGCAGGTCCACGTCGCCGAGCCGGTCCGGGTGTACGCCGTCAACCTGGTCAACGCCACCCGGGAGTCTCCGGAGCTGCGACTCGGAGCCAGCCCGCGGGCGTCGTTGCACCTGCTGCGTACCGCCCGGGCGGTGGCGGCCCTCGAGGGTCGGGAGTATGTACTGCCCGACGACCTGCAGTCGCTGGCGGTACCGGTGCTGGCCCACCGGCTGATCCTCACCGCGGACGCCCACCTCGCACGTCGTACCACCGACATGATCATTTCCGACCTGGTGCACCGGCTGCCGGTGCCGCACATCCGGGGACGTTGACATGATCCGGCACGCGCTGCGCGGACTGACCACCAGAGGCCGGTCGTTCCTCGCTGCCGCGGCCGCCGCCGGGCTTTCCGCGATGCTGCTCGGCGAACGCGACCTGCTCCGGGTCTCCGTGCTGCTGCTGGCGTTGCCGCTGCTCGCGGTGCTCGCGGTGGCGCGCGCCCGGTACCGGTTGACATGCACCCGGCTCCTGCGACCGCACCGGATTCCGGTCGGCACCGCGGCCCGCGTGGTGCTGCGGTTGCAGAACAGCTCGCCACTTCCCACCGGCACCCTGCTGCTGGAGGACCGGCTCCCGTACGCCCTGGGCAGCCGTCCCCGGCTGGTCCTGGAACGACTCGGTGGCCGCCGCACCACCTCGGTGGCGTACAACGTACGGGCAGACGTCCGCGGCCGGTACGAGATCGGCCCGCTGCGGATCCGGCTCACCGACCCGTTCGGGCTGTGCGAGCTGACCAGGGCGTTCCCCGCCGTGAACCGGCTCATGGTGATTCCACAGGTGGTGCCGCTGCCCCCGATCCGGATCGCCGGTGAGTACGTCGGTAGCGGCGAGAGCCGTAGCCGATCGGTCGCGGTGCACGGCGAGGACGACGCCGCGACCCGGGAATACCGGCACGGCGATGACCTGCGCCGGGTGCACTGGCGTTCCACCGCCCGTACCGGCGAACTGATGGTGCGCCGGGAGGAGCAGCCCTGGACCCACCGGGCCACCGTGATCCTGGATTCCCGGATCAACGCCCATCACGGCGAAGGGCCGACCTCGAGCTTCGAGTGGACGGTCTCCGCCGCCGCCAGCATCGCCATGCACCTGCGGGAGAGTGGCTACCGGTTGCGGCTGGTCAGCGGCGCCGGGCCCGGCTCGGACTTTCAGAACCTCGACGAGTCCCGGATGGGTACGATGCTCGACCACCTCGCCGAGGTCCGGCTCGATCCGAAGCTGGACATCGCGGCTCTGGTCGACCGGGTACGGCAGCGCCACGACGGCGGCCTGGTGGTCGCCGTACTCGGCCTGCTGAGCCCGGACGACGCTGAGCTGGTCGCCGGACTGCACACCAGCAGCGCCACCTGCGTCAGCTTCCTACTGGATACGACCAGCTGGCTGCACCTTCCCGACGGTGCTCGCGCGAGCGCCGCGGAGCGGTACGAGCAGAGCAGACTGACCCTGGCGCGAGGCGGCTGGCGGGTGATCGAGGTACGCCACGGCGCCAAGCTGTCGTCCCTGTGGCACCAGGCCGCGGTACGCGGCGCTCAGGGCTTCGCGTACCGGGCGACGATGGCCGAGACGGTATCGGGGAACGTGCGATGAACGTTCAGTACCGGCACCTGACGATCGCCGCGGCCGGTGCCAGCCTGCTCGCCGCGGCGCCACTGGCCGGTGTGTTCCGTACCTACACCTGGTTCGTGTACGCCCTCGGCGTGGTCGTCGCGGTACTCGTCGCGGCCCTGGTCACCCGTGCGGTCCGGACGCCGTTGTGGGGCCAGTTCGCCACGATGATGCTGGCCTGGCTGCTGTTGTTGAGCTGGCTTTTCGGAGCTGGCACCACCATCGCCGGGGTGGTTCCGACCCCGACGACGATCGTGCGCTTCACCGAGCTGTTGACCAGCGCGGGTGTCGACGCGCGGGAGTTGGCCGCACCCGTACCCGACACCAACGGCCTGCTGTTCACGGTGGCCGCGAGCGTCGGGCTGGTCGCGATCCTGGTCGACATGGTGGCCGTGGGGATGCGGCAACCTGCCCTGGCCGGGCTCCCGATGTTGGCGATCTACTCGGTGCCGGTCGCGGTCCTCGTCGACAGCGTTTCGTGGCTCTCGTTCGCGTTCACGGCAGCGGGCTTCCTGTGGCTGCTGGTCGCCGACCACATCAGCCGGATCCGGCAGTGGGGCCGCCGGTTCGCCGACAACGGCCGCGACGTCGACGCGTGGGAGAGCTCACCGCTGGCCGCGGCGGGACGGCGGCTCGGGCTGGTCGGCATTGTGGCGGCGGTGGTGCTCCCGCTGGCCGTACCGGGGATGACCGCTGGACTGCTGGAACGGCTGGTCAGTGGCGCCGGGCTCGGCGGTGGCCCCGGCGTCAGTGACGGCCGGTCGATCGACCCGATCGCGTCGATGCGGGGCAACCTCACCCACCCCGACGTCCAGACCATGCTCAAGGTCACCACTGAACACGAGAGCCCCGGATACCTGCGGCTCGCGGTGGCGGACCTGCTCACCGACCGCGGCGCCGTACCGAGGAGCGCGGAGAGTAGCCGGGTGATCGACGGCGATGGCCTGCCCGCCCCCAAGGCCGAGGACAGCGGCATCGACAGTGACTCCCACAAGGCTCGGATCCGGATCCTGAACCTGGAGCAGGGCTACCTGCCCGCGTACCCGAACACCGTGAAGCTGGACGCACCCCGGGACGGACGCTGGTACCGCGACGACAGCACGTCGGTGGTCTGGTCCCGGTCCCACACCCGGCGGGACATGTCGTACGACCTGGAGTACCTCACCTACGACTACTCTGCCCGGCAGTTGCGGAACGCGGGCGAACCCGACGAGGAACTGCCGCGAAACCCCCGCTACTACCAGGTCCCGTCGAACCCCACGGTGGACCGGCTGGCCAACCGGCTGACCGACGGCGAAGACACCCAGTACGACAGGGTGCTCGCGATCCTCAACCACTTCTCGAAGGAGAACGGTTTCCGCTACTCCACCACCGTCAAGGGCGGCACGTCCGGCAGTGCGGTGGTCGACTTCCTGGAGAACAAGCAGGGCTACTGCCAGCAGTACGCCGTCAGCATGACCTGGCTGCTGAGATCGGCCGGGATCCCGTCCCGGGTGGCCATCGGCTTCACCCAGGGCATCCGGGAGCCGGACGGCTTCACCATCCGCAACTGGGACGCACACGCCTGGGTGGAGGTGTACTTCCAAGGAATCGGCTGGGTGCCGTTCGACCCCACCCCGGCGACCGGCGTGTACAACGACGTGCCGTTGCAGTGGGCCCCCAACCCGTACGAGCCGCCGGCTGACGACTCGCCCACCTCCAGCGCCGGCCCGGACGCCAGCGCGTCTCCCGCGCCGACGGCCACCCGACCCGATCGGAGGAACCCGGGAGAGGATCAGATGGCGGCTGGCGGAGGCAACACCGAGCCGCCGGCGCGTTGGCCGTACTGGACCATGGGGATCCTGGTGCTGCTGGCGCTGCTGTCCGCCCCTGGAGTCCGGCGTGCCATGATCCGGCGTCGCCGGTTGGGTACCGCCGCGGACGGGTCGGCGACGGACGGCGGGACAGCTGCGGCGCACGCGGCGTGGGACGAACTGCTCGACACCCTGGTGGATCTCGACATCGACTACCAGGCTTCCGACACCCCGCGTGGGGTGGCCCGGCGGCTCCGGAAGGCGCGACCCCCGTTGATCCAGGACGCGATCGCCGAGATCGAGCTGCTCGCCCAGGCAACCGAACGGGCTGAGTACTCGCGTCAGCCGCTGCCCGGCGACGGTCTCGACACGGCGACGGCATCCGTCTGCCGGGAGCTGCGTACCACCGCCACTCGATGGGTCCGACTCACCGCGACGGTTTATCCGGCCTCGGTCACCCGGTTGTGGCGGGAGCGGCTCGTACAGTCGCTTCAGGCGACGTCAGAGTCCGTGGCGCGGTCCCGCGCGGCGTTGGGCAAACGGATCCCTGGACGACGACGGGACCTGCGGGTCTAAGCCTCTGGGGAGCCCCGGCCGGTCAGCGGTTCATCCCGGTCAGCGGGCTTCCGAACAGGGCAAGGCGGTCAGGGGCGCAGCCGGGGTCTGGTCAGCGGTCGCCTTGGGGCCGGCGCCGCCAGCGCGCCTCCAGCCGGTCAACCAGTGACAGCCGTCTACTCCTGGTACGTCGTGCCGTCCCGGCACCGCTGACCGCACGGAGCTCAGCGGTCTGGGCACGACGGTAGGACTGCATGCCGAACACCGCGGCGGCGAGCATGATCAGGAAGCCGAGTACACCTACCACCGGGACCTTGCTGACCGCGCCGTAGACGACCACACCGAGTCCGACCAGCACCAGACCAGCGGCCACAATGAGGCGACGACGTACCTGTGAACGCGGGTCGTTCGCCCGCACTGCCGAGGCGAACTTGGGGTCCTCGGCAAGCGACTTCTCGATCTCCTCGAACAGCCGCTGTTCGTGCTCGGAGAGCGGCACAGCACCCCTCCCGGTCGCTAGGCCGGTCGTGCTTGACCGGCGGACCCCGTCCGCAGCGAGTCCCGCTGCTTACCGCCAGTCTACGAGGGGGTCACCGGGTCGGAAAGCGGGACGTTCGTTCATTCCCCAACTAGGTCGTGGAATTCGGCCCGACCGTACTGCCGGAGGGGCGGCTGTGGCCAACTGGCGCGGTGGTTCGCCGGATGAGTCGCGGCCCCGGCCGGCCTTTGACGCTTCACGCCCGGAACTCGGTGCCTTCGCCCCCGAGGAGGCTCGCCGGCTTCACCGCGGCTCCTCCGAACCTGTCGCGGGCCGCGTCGGCGGCGTGGTCGGCCTCCCGCCAACCCAGCTCGCGGGCGCCCAACTCGGGTTGCAGAGACGCCTCGGCCGCCGGCAGCAGGTTCTCCGCACGTACCCCGATCAGGCGAATCCGTTCCCCCGGGCGAAGCACCTGGTAGAGGCTCCAGGCGGTGTCGAAGACCTCCCGCGTGACGTCGGTCGGGCTGGACAGGGTCCGGGAACGGGTGATCGTACGGAAATCGGCGAACCGTACCTTGATCACGACCGTACGGCCCACCAGCCCCGCCCGCCGGAGCCGCGCGGCCACCTTCTCGGCCAGCGCCAGCATGCTCCGGCGCAGCTCTCCCGGCTCCGCCACGTCGACGTCGAACGTGGTTTCGGCGCCGATCGACTTGTCCACCGACTCCGGCGTCACCGCGCGTGGATCCCGGGCCCAGGCCAGCTCGTACACGTGGTGGCCGGCGGCGTTGCCCAGGGCGTGGCGGAGGCTGTCCGGAGGCGCGTTGGCGATGTCGCGGACCGTACGCAGCCCGTGCCGCCGCAGCGTCTCCGCGGTCCGCTCCCCCACCCCCCAGAGCGCTGAGACCGGTAGAGGGTGCAGGAACTCCAGCACATCGGCGGCGGGCACCACCACCAGCCCGTCCGGCTTCGCCTGGGTCGACGCTAACTTCGCCACGAACTTCGTCGGCGCCACCCCCACCGACGCGGTGAGCCCCTGTTCGTCGGCGACCCGGCGCCGGACCAGTTGGGCCACCCGCGCCGGCGCCCCCAACCGCCGCCGGCACCCGGCCACATCGAGGAACGCCTCATCCAGGGACAGTGGCTCCACCAGCGGGGTCACATCCCGGAAGATCGCCATCACCGCACGGGACGCCTCGGAGTAGGCGGTGAAGTCGGGCCAGAGGTATACGCCGTGGGGACACAGCCGGCGGGCCCGGGCCATCGGCATCGCGCTGTGCACGCCGTACTCCCTGGCCTGGTAGCTCGCCGCGCTGACCACGCCGCGCGGACCCAGGCCGCCGACGATCACCGGCTTGCCGCGCAACTCCGGCCTGCGGCGGATCTCCACCGAGGCGAAGAACGCGTCCATGTCGACGTGCAGAACGGTGGAACCGGTGTCGTCGGCGCCGGGTCCGAACCGGCCGGTACGGTCGACGCCCTCGTCCCGGGAGAGTTGACTGCGCCCCACGCGCGGGACGCTACACCGACGCTACGACGTTTCCGGCGGCCTGCGGCGCGTCGCCTCACCGGCCTGTCGCTACCGGCTGATCGCGGCCGCGATGCCGGTCGGACAGCTGCGGTCGTCACGCCACGGGTGGTCAGTGCCGTGACCTGCCAGCACCGTCTTCCTGGCTCAGTGTCTTCGACCGTGGTGCCACGCCGTTGATCTGGTCAACCGCGGCCGGCCCCGTCCCGTACCACCAGCAGCGGCACTGCCATCTCCAGTGACGTGGCCGCTCCGTGGTACGCCACCAGCCGCGAGGTCACCGGCGGCTCGTGCTTCGTGGCGATCAACGCGGTACGCCCCCGGCAGGTCACCACCACGTCCCCGATCCGGGCCAGGTGTTCCTCCGGCACCGGACCGAACCAGCCGGCGGCGACGGCCTCCTCGCGCCCCACCACGTTGGCACGGTCTCCGAGCACACCGCGCCAGGTCGCGATCACGTCGGCAACGGCTCCGCGCCTGGTGTGCAGGTAACGCACCCGTGGCTCGCCCGCCACCACCCGTACCCCTTTGCGGAGCGCCCGGTGGGTGTCGATGTCGATCCGGTCGTCGTCCGGTACGTCCAACATGCCGTGATCGGCGGTCACCAGCAGTGCGGCGTCCGGCGGCAGACCGTCCACGAGCCGGGTCACCAGCTCGTCGACCTCCCGGACAGCTTCCCGCCACTGCGCGGAGCGGATGCCGTACAGGTGGCCGGCCCGGTCCACCTCCGGGGTGTAGCCGTACACCAGGGCGCGGGATCCCGTGGTGAGACTGCTCAGCATCGTGGCCGCGATCTCGTCCGGCGTGGTGGCGCCCCGGTACTTCGCGCCCCGGAACATCGCCGTCGTCAGCCCGGAGCCCGCGAACTCCGGGCGGCTCACCGCCGTGGCCGCCACGCCGTCGGCGGCAGCGATCCCGAGCTGGGTGTCCACCGGCTGCCAGCGCAGCGGATCCGGATCATCCCGCCACACGATGTGTGTGAGAACCCGGCGGGTGCCGGGCACGTTGACCGTGAACCCGAGGATGCCGTGGGCTCCTGGTGACGTACCGGTCGCGACCGACACCAGGCTGGTCGGGGTGGTGGACGGGAACCCCGCGGTCAGCTCACGCGCGGTCCCGATCCGCCCCGTCGCCAGGTCGGTCAGGGTCGGCGCCACGGTGTCCGCCAGCGGGATCAGATGCTG
>JBOGDK010000152.1:0-10187 GCA_050701795.1 Micromonosporaceae bacterium | reverse complement strand
CGTGCCGTCTTCGTTCTTGTCATAGCACCACTTGCCCTGGGTCGGCGGGTGATACGGAAGACCTTCGAGGGTGCTCGTCCGGAACGCCACACCGATGCTGTCCGGAGTGTGACCGCGGACCTGGCTGTATGCCTGCAACCGCCCGTCGCCGAGCGGTGCGGACTCGCCGTACCAGGCGCAGACACCCCGGTACGACAGTGACTCGCGCAGCATCCTGTCGGCGGTCCGCGGTGGAACCTTTACGTCGACTTCCTTGTCGGGTGCCTCGTGAGACACGTAGCACATCGAGACCAGTTGCTCGTCAGCTTTGGCGGACGAACCACCGATTGCGAGTGTCCCCAGTACGGCGAGAGCCCAAAGGCCAGCCTGAACTGCCCGATATCGCATGGCTGTTTCCCAGCTCCTCATCGAGTGGCGTGTACAGATCGGTATCGCGACTCGTTCTCATTGCGGGATCGGGCGCGACCTCAGCGCGAGATGCTACTCGATCTGGGGCACGCCAAGGCGATAGAGAACTGTCGATGGAGAGACTACCGACCGTACTGTCTCGTGTGGGGACCGTACAACGTCCGCTGTGGACGTACCAGAGTGGACGCGGGGGATAGCGCCTTTGTCACAGCCGCCCGTACACCGGCTCGATGACCTCATCAGAGCCGGTCGCAGGACACCACAGGCTTCCACCGGTGCGGTCGCGTTCCGCCGGCCGGGTCGCGTTGCCCGGGCATGGTCGCGTTTCCCCGGGTTCGCCCGATCGCGGGCGCGTGTCGGTGCGCGGTGGTAGACCAGGACTGAACCCCGTGGCGGCGCCGAGCTCGACGATGCTGAACGGTGCACCAGCGTCTGTGGGTGTCTGTGCCACCACGTGGTCCGGTGCGGCGTATGGAGGTCACAGTGTGGTTGCGGAACGTCGAAGCCGGTGACGTCGAGGCGTATGTACGGATGCGCTGCGACCCCGTGATGATGGCGGAGCTCGGTGGGCCACTACCCAGCAGCGGCATGGCGGAGAAGGTAGCCCGAGACGTGGAAGACGTGGCGGCTGACATCTCGTGGATCAAGATGATCGTTCCTGACCAGGCACGGCCATACGAGGTCGCGGGTACCGTCGCCATCTGGGCACATGAGTCCGACGGCGGGCTGGTGTCCGAAATCGGGTGGATGGTGTTGCCCGAGTTTCAGGGACGCGGCCTTGCCAAACGGGCAACCCGCGCGCTGCTCGAGCGGGCCGCCGAGGAAGACCGTTGGGGGCGGGTGCACGCGTACCCCGCGATCGCTAACGGGCCGTCGAACGGGATCTGCCGCTCTCTCGGTTTCTGCCTGCTGGGTGAGGTTGGCGTGGACTTCGCCGGCCGTAGACTCCGCTCCCACCACTGGGTGATCAATCCGGCCACCGACCTGGGCGCCGCCGGGGAACGTGCCGGCGCGCGCTGAACTGGCCCGCGGGTCCTGGCGTACACGTGATCAGGAGGTGGGGCGTGGACGCGGGCGAAGCATTGCTGCAGGCGTTGCACGACGAGCACGCGGGTGCGGTGTACGCGTTCGTTCGTCGCTACGAGCCCGATCCGCAACGCGCTGAGGACGTGGTCCAGGAGACGTTCCTGCGGGTCTGGCGTGGCATCGACGGCATCGACACGGGGCGGGGCAGCCCACGCTCGTACCTGTTCACGGTGGCGCGCAACGTGCTGACCGACCGGTGGCGAGGTGAGCAGCGACGGCCGACCCTGGTCGGGGACGACGCCGCGCTGGCGCGGGTGCCCGCCGCTGACGACCTGGAGCGCGCGCTCGAAGACTGGCTCGTCGTGGAGGCCCTGACCCGGCTGTCGTACGACCACCGGCGGGTGGTGGAGGAGATGTACTTCAACGGCCGTACGGTGGCCGAGTCCGCGTCGGTCCTCGGGATACCGGAGGGGACGGTCAAGTCACGGGCGTACTACGCGGTACGCGCACTCCGGTCCGCCTTCGAGGAATTGGGGGTGACGCGGTGAACGCGCTGCATGACGCGATCCGCCAGCAGCTCGGGGCGTACGTACTCGGCGGGCTCAGCTCAGCGGATCGCGGTGCCGTCGATGCCCACCTGGCCGACTGCGCCGCATGCCGGAACGAGCTTTCCAGCTTCGCCGTGGTGCCAGCACTGCTGGGGCGCGCCCGCGGTGCCGTGACCGAGGCCGCCGCGCACGAGCCGCCACCGGCGCTGCTGCCGAGGCTGCTGACCGTCGTCCAGGCAGAACATGTCACGATGCGACGCCGGACGCGGCGCTGGCGGATCGCCACCGCGGTGGCCGCGGTCGTCGCTGCGGTGGCGCTGACCGTCGCCGGTGTCGTCATCGTGACCAGCCAGGACGTCGCCCCAGGTACGCCGATGGTGGCGGCCAGCGGGTCGCACGCCGCCGGCAACGCCGCGCTCCAGGAGCGCACGTGGGGTACAGCGGTGGTCCTGGAACTTCACGACATGCCTACGGACAGTGACTGCGTCGCGTGGGCGGTGTCCCGGGACGGACGCCGGGAACAGGCCGCTGTCTGGGGACCGACCCCGAGCGGGGAGGCCCGGGTGGAAGGCGCCACGTCCATCCTGCGTACCGACCTGGCACGGGTGGAGGTCACCACCACCTCAGGCGCCCCCTTGCTCGTGGTGATCCTCTGACCCCGTAGCGGGGTTGGCTGGCCGGCCTGCCCGCGGCGACCGGGTGGTCAGGGGAACGCGTACGGTCGCGGGGTCAACGTACCGTGGCCGGCATGGACGACGTGGTGTCGGCGCGGGTGTACGCCTGGCGGGACCAGCCCGCGCTGCCGTCCACCCCGCCACCGGGTCCCGTTGACCTGGCCACCTGGCGGCTGCTCTGGCGGGTGTACGCGATCCGCCCGACCCGGGTGGCGATGATGGCGCAACATCTGGGTCTGACCGGCGGGACTCCCCGCAATCTGGCCCAACTCGGACGCGACCACCGTCTCAGCCGTACCCGGGTGTCCCAGATCCGGCAGCGGCTCTCCGCCGCCGCCGCCAAGGTCGGTCCGCCTGAGAAACTCCGGCCACTGGTGAAGCAGGTGGCGGCCTTCACCGTGAACGACGAGCACGAGCTGCTCGCCGTACTCGTCGCGGCCGGCCTGCTCGCCGAGCCGCTCCCGGTCGAGTCACTGAGCGCGCTCGCCAGGCTGTACGGCGCGAAGCTTCCGGCGCTGGAGACGGTCGCCGAGTCCGCGGGTCGCCGTATCGTGGCCGCGCCGCAGACCGCGGCCGAGGTACGCCGTTGGCGCAGCCAGATGGTGGTCGCCACGATGATCGTGCCGGTCCGGTTGGCGGATCTGCCGCCGCCTGCCGGAACCCCGCACGAGCTCGGCCCGGCGCTGCTGTCCTCCGACCACCGGTTGACCTGCTCGGACGACGGTGAGGTGGTGTGGCGGTCCGACCGGCTCTCCTCCGCGGGAGACATCATCGCGCAGCGCCTGGCTACCGGCCCGCAACGGTTGGCGACCCTCCTGGACGAGATCACCCTCCGGTACGCGAACCGGTACACCGTGCCGGACTTCCGGCCCCCGTCCGGCGAGGCCTTGCGGGCGTACCTGCAGGCACAGCCGTGGGCCGTGGTCGAGGGTGACCGGGTGAGCCCGGCGGGAGCGGGGCCGGTGCCGCTGCGCCGGGTGGACCGAGCGTTCCTGGACGGGTTCGCCAGCACCCGCCGGCCGCCGGACACGTAGCGGTGGCGCAGGGGCGCGGGCGCTTGGCCGGGGCCGCGAGTCCGCCGGATCTCGGAGATCATCTGAGGATGGAACATCGGCAGGCAACCCGCGGGCGGGTGTGGGGGCTGCTCGCCGGGTCCGGCTCGTGGGGGGTCTTCTGGGGCGGCTGGGCCGCGTTGCTGCCGGGCATCAAAGACCAGGTCGGGGTGGACGCCTCGCAGCTCGGGCTGGCGCTGTTCGCGATTCCGGTGGGGGCGCTGCCGGCGATGCTCGGGATGGGGCCGGTGTTCGACCGGTACGGCCGGGGAGCCTTCGGGGTCACCCTCGTACTGTTCGCGGCCGCCGTGGTGTCGCCTGGCTTCACGTACGGGGTGATCCCGCTCGCGGTCTCATTGCTGCTGGTAGGGGCCACCAGCGGCGCGATCGAAGTGGGGCTGAACGCCGCGACCGCCGCCGTCGAGGCGGAGACCGGGCGCAGGCTGTTCCACCAGGTGCACGCCGTGACCCCGGTGGCGATGATCGTGGCCGCCCCGGCCGTCGGCCTGGTACGGCAGTTCGGGGCCACGCCGCTGCCGATCCTGGCGGCGATCGGGGTGGTGGTCGCGTTGACCGCGTTGCCGAACCTGTCCGGCGTACCACGTGGCGTGACGGGCGGCGCCCCGGTACGAGCCGGCGGGAAGGTGAGGTTCGTGTTCTCCTGGCGGATCGTCGTCTTCGGCCTCGCCGGCGCGGCGGTGCTGTTCATCGAGAACGCCGTCGAGCAGTGGAGCGCGCTGCTGCTCGTCGACGAGCTGCGCGCGAGCGCGTTCGTGGCGAGTCTGGGGCCGGCGGCGTACATGGCGGCACTGGCGCTGGGACGGCTGCTCGCGCAGCGGTACGGGGCCGGGCTGACGCCACGTACCGCGGTGGCGCTCGCCGGGGTCGCTGGTGGCCTCGGTGTCGGGCTTGCCTCGATCACCGGGCACCCGGTGGTGGCACTGGCCGGATTCGCCGTCGCCGGCCTGGGGACCGCGGCGGCACTGCCGACCCTGCTCGCGACGGCGGGACGACTCGCCGCCCCGCAACGGCGCGGTGCCGCGGTCTCCACCGTCACCACGGTGTCGTACCTGGGGTTCCTGGCCAGCCCGGCGTGTGTCGGTGCCGCCTCAGGGGCCGTTGGCCTGCCGTACGCCCTCGGGCTGGTCGCCGGCCTCGGAGTGCTGCTCGCCGCCGGATGCGTCCTGCTGCCGGCCCGTCGTTAGCGCGGCGACAACGCCCTTTGGTCAGCGCCCCTGGCCGGCGGGCCACGGGCGGCGGCGGGCGGCCGCGGGCGGCGGTGGGTCTGGTCGAATCAGGCCAGGGCACCTGGATCCGCCGGTACGTCGACCGCGTACTCCCGTAGCGCCGCCAGCGGCACCACCTCCAGTGCCCGGCGATGGGTCGCCGCCAGCACCACAGGTGAGGCCGCACCGTCCCGGTACGCCTGCAGCCACCGTGCCGCGCAGACACACCAGCGGTCGCCGGGTCGCAGTCCGGGGAAGCCGTACCCGGGTCGCGGGGTCGACAGGTCGTTGCCGACCGTGCGTTGGTGCTCGAGGAACTCGTTGGTGACCACGGCGCAGACGGTGTGGCTGCCGAGGTCCTCGGGGCCGGTGTTGCAGCAACCGTCCCGGTAGAAGCCGGTGAGCGGGTCAGCGCCGCACTCCTCGAGGTCACCGCCCAGGACATTACGGTCACCGTCCGGGAGATCACGGTGGCGGGGTGTCTGCTCGTCGTCCGTTGCCGGGTCGGTCTCCGGCACGTCGCGATCGCCGCCCGGCGCGTTGCGTTCGCTCGTCATCTGCCCAGCCTCGCACGACGCGCCGGACCTCGACAGTGCGCCGAGCGCCGCCCGCCCGCAGACTGGACACATGATCCGGGTAGCGCTCCTCGGGACGGCGGTGGCGGCGGTGCTGGCCGGCAGCCTGCTCTGGTCGCTGCAGCGACAGCTGATCTACTACCCGAGCACGGCCACGGTGCCGGCGGCCCCGGACGTGATCCCGGGCGCGCGCGACGTCACCCTCCGGACCAGTGACGGTCTCGAACTGGGGGCCTGGTTCGTGCCGGCCGGGCAGCCGGGACGGGGTGTCACGGTCCTGGTGTGCAGCGGCAACGCGGGTGACCGGTCGCTGCGGGCGCCGCTCGCCGCCGCGTTGGCCTCGCACGGCCTGTCCGTGCTGCTGTTCGATTACCGGGGGTACGGCGGCAACCCGGGCAACCCCAGCGAGGAGGGCCTCGCCAAGGACGTACGGGCCGCGCACCGGTACCTGGTCGCGCACACCGACGATCGGTTGATCTACTTCGGGGAGAGTCTCGGTGCCGCCGTCGCCACCGGGTTGGCGGTCGAACACCCGCCGGAGGGGCTGCTGCTGCGCTCCCCGTTCGTGGACATGGGCGCGGTGGGCCGGCACCACTATCCGTACCTGCCGGTACGGGCGCTGCTGCGGGACCAGTTTCCGGTACGCGAGCAGGTCTCCGACATCGACGTACCTACCGTGGTGGTGTATGGCACCGCGGACTCGGTGGTGCCCTCCGAGCAGAGCCGATCAGTGGCCGAGGCGGCGGCGGGCCCGGTCACCGTGGTGAAGGTGGCGGGCGCGGACCACAACGATTCGAGGCTGTTGGAGGGTGCCCTCCTGATCGACGCGGTGGTGGCGCTCGCGGAACGGATCCGCTGAGCCGCCCTGAGGGCTACCCGGGCCGCGTCCGGGGGCGGCGGGCGGTGTACGTCAGTGCCGGCGGTACGTTCCGCCACACCGTACGACCGATCACCACCTCGTCGAACGACTCCTCGAGACGGGCCCGGAACCGGCGTGCCGAAGGCAGTCGAAGGGCGTGCACGTACGCGAATGTGGTGAACGCACCGTCAGGGGACAACGCGGCCGTGACCGCAGCCAACAGGGTGTTCTGCAACCCGGCGGGAAACGAAGCCCAGGGCAGCCCGCTGACGATGGTGTCCGCGTGGCCGAAACCCCGGGACTCCAGCAGGGCAGGCAGGGTCGCGGCGTCGGCGTTGGCGACGTCGACCGCCGGGAACCGGGTCGCGATCAGCTCGGCGAACCGGGGGTTGAGCTCCACCGCGAGCTGGTGGCCGTGGCCGTCCAGGCGGTCCTGGATCGCTGCGGTGAGTGCTCCGGTGCCCGGACCGAGCTCCACCACCACCGGCTTGCCGTCGGTGGGGATCGGCGCCACGGTCTCCGAGGCCAGCCGGCGGGAGCTCGGCACGACCGCGCCGGTGCGTAGCGGATTGCGTGCGAACTCGCGTAGGAACGCCGCCACCTGTCCGGCCATGCGGGCGACTCTATCCGTACCGCGCCAGGGCGGTACCGGGTGACAGGTCAGCCCACTCCGGCGCGTTCCGGCTCGCGGGCCACGTGATGGTGGTATTGCGGTTCGGCGTACCGCGTCAGGCCGACCACGGCACCGAGGGTGACCAGGAATCCGAGCGCCGCCAGCCACTCCCTGCCGGGTTCGATCTTGTCGCCGAGCAGCAGCAGCCCGACCGCGGCCGGAGGCGCCGCGAACGCCGCGTCCATGGCGGCGACCGCCGCGGTGGTGCTGCCCCGCTGCAGAGCGAGCCCGAACAGCAGTTGGCCGACCACCGAGTGCGCGATCAGCAGATACAGCAGTGGATCCGCCAGCGCCTGGTCCAGGGCGGTCAGGTTGACCAGCGGCCGGGAAGCCACCGCGGCGGCCCCGAACGACACTCCGGCGAGGGTGCCGAGTGCCACCGCACCGGGCGGACCTTTCAGCCGTACGGCGAAGAAGCCCACCAACCCGACCAGGACGAGCACCACGACCAGGCCGAGCAGGACCGCGGCGCTGACCTTCCGGGGAGGTCCGGGATGCGCCGAGAGCACCAGTGCGGTGACGCCCCCGATCAGCAGGCCAAGCAGTACCACCTCGGCCTTGGGCAGGCGCCACTTCAGCACCAGTACGCCGAGCACGGCGGTGACCCCGAGCCCCGCGGCGACGCTCGCCTGCACCAGGAACAGCGGCAGATCACGCCGGGCGAACATCGCCAGCAGGTATCCGATCAGCTGGCAGCCGACCCCGAACACGTACGTCTTGTGGCCGGCCAGCTTCACCAGCAGGCCGGGGTCCAGGGTGTGGTGGACGGTGACTCGGGAGGCCGCGATCGCCTGCAGGAAATTGGCGATGCCGTACATGGCGATCATCGCCGCCAGGAACAGCCAACCCGCAGTCATCACCCGGCGAGGATAGACCGCCGAGGTGTCGCGGATCTCCGCAACACCGCCCGAGTCTCCGCGGGCGCGAACCGGCCGGCTGACCTGGGGTGCTGACGCAGGGTCACGCTACCGGGGGCGCAGGTGGTGCAGGACGTCCTCGTGCAGCTTGCCGTTGGTCGCCACGGCACTGCCGCCGTGCGGACCCGCCCGGCCTTCCAGGTCGGTGAACGTCCCCCCGGCCTCCGTCACGATCGGCACCAGCGCCGCCAGATCCCACAACGACACCTCCGGTTCACAGGCGACGTCCACCGCGCCTTCGGCGAGCAGCATGTAGCTGTAGAAGTCGCCGTACGCCCGGCTCCGCCACACCCCCAGCGCGAGGTCGAGCATCCCCGGTAGCCGGCCCTGTTCGTCCCAGCCGGTCAGTGACGAGTAGCTCAGCGAGGCGTCTGTCAGGCCCCTGATCTCGGAGACGTGGATCCGGGTTGCGGCGTGCTGATGTTTGCCGGCGTACGCTCCGGTGCCCTTCGCCGCCCACCAGCGCCGTCCCAGGGCCGGGGCGCTGACCAGCCCGACCACCGGTTCGTCCCCGGCCAGCAAAGCGATCAGGGTGGCCCACACCGGCACCCCGCGTACGAAGTTCTTGGTGCCGTCGATCGGATCGATGATCCATCGCCGGGACGCTGGCCACGCGGCCGGTTCGCTGGAACCGAACTCCTCGCCCAGCACCCCGTCGCGGGGTCGCGCCCGCGAGATCGTGCTGCGCAGGGCCTCTTCGATCGCGGTGTCAGCGTCGGTGACCGGTGACAGGTCCTGCTTGGAAGTGACCCGCAGGTTCTTCGCGCGGAACCGGGACATCGCCACGCTGTCCGCGGTGTCGGCCAGAATGTGCGCGAGCGACATGTCATCGCCGTAACCGCTCACGCCAGCCCCTCGCTTCGCTCGGTGCCGCGTTCGCGGGCGCTGCTGTACCAACCGGTTCGCTCGCTCCGCTCGCTCACGTGTCACCACTTCGCTGGCGCTGGCTCATGGGCGAAACCTAGCCGAGATCCGCCACCGGCGTTAGAGCGGGGCCGATGATTTGTCGCCTGATGTGCGGTGATTCCCACAATGCCCGGCCCGGACGTTGGTTCGTCCGGATCCGCCCAGCTCGGCCGCTCAGTCCTCGCTGGTACGCGACGCCAGCAGCCGGCGGTACGACGTGAGCCGCCGGGGGTCGGCGTTCCCACCCTCGACCCAGGCATCGAGGGCGCAGTCCGTGGCCCCGTCGGTGTGGTCGCAACCGGGCGGGCAGTCTTCCGCGCCGGGAGCGAGGTCGACGAAGCCGTGCAGCAGGCTGGCCGCAGATACGTGCGCCAGGCCGAAGGAACGTACTCCCGGGGTGTCGACGATCCAGCCGCCGCCAGGTAGCGCCAGCACCACCGCGCTGGCCGAGGTATGGCGCCCCTTGCCGATCGCGCTCACCACACCGACCGCCCGGTCCGCACCCGGCACCAGGCGGTTGACCAGCGTGGACTTCCCGACGCCGGAGTGACCCACCAGCACCGAGAGCTTCCCGGTCAGCCGTTGCCGGAGCTCTTCCGGGTCCTCGTCCTGCCGGGTGGTCACGAAGTCCAGGTCCAGATCGGCGTAGTAGTCGAACACCGCTGGCCGGGCGGCTGCGCCTGGTGAACTCACACGGCCAGCCACCAGGTCGGACTTGGTGAGGCAGAGCAGCGGTGCGATGTCGGCGTCGTACGCGGCCACCAGGCAGCGGTCGATGAACCCGGTACGCGGCGGCGGGTCGTCCAGCGAGGAGACGATCACGAGCTGGTCGGCGTTGGCGACGATCACCCGCTCGGTGGGATCGTCGTCGTCCGCGGTACGCCGCAGCACGGAACGTCGCGGTGAGATCCGTACGATCCGGGACAGCGTGTCGGGGCCTCCCGTGGTGTCACCCACCATGTCCACCTGGTCGCCCACCACCACCGACTTGCGCCCCAGCTCACGGGCCCGCATCGCGGTGACCTGGTGGTCGCCGACGACGCAGGTGTAGCGCCCCCGATCGACGGCGATCACGAAACCGGGCACGGCGTCGGTGTGCCGGGGCCGGATCCGGGTACGCGGCCGGGTGCTACGCGCGGGGCGTACCCGTACGTCGTCCTCGTCGTACTCCCGGCGTCGGCTCAGCCCTGTCTCCTGCTCTGTACGCCCAGCGGGTCACCCGTGGCCGGTGCCGGTCAGCATCCGGCTCCACAGGTTCTTGAACCCGGGCAACGTCTTGGAGGTGCATCCCACGTCGGAGAGTACGACGTCGTCGACCGCCAG
>JBOGDK010000151.1:0-10196 GCA_050701795.1 Micromonosporaceae bacterium | reverse complement strand
ACGGCGAGCGTTGGGTGGACGCCACCCGCAACGACTTCCTGTACGTCCCCGAAGGTGGCATCCACGGGTTCCGCAACGAGTCCGGCGAGCCGGCGTCGATGCTGATCCTGTTCGCTCCCGGGGCACCTCGCGAGGCCTACTTCGAAGGGCTCTCCGAACTAGCCGACATGACCGACGAGGAGAAACAGGCGTTCTTCGTCCAGCACGACACATATTGGATATAGAAATTCAAAGACTGACCTGGGGCGAGGCTCAGGTTCGCGCTGGCAAGGCCGCAGCGAGGGCCGCGTGCGATTCGTGCACGCAACCGAGTGAGAACGCCGTCAGCGCGGACCTGAGTCTGCCCTAGGTCAGTCTTTCGATGACCATGGCCATACCCTGACCACCGCCGACGCACATCGTCTCCAGTCCGATGGTCTTGTCCTGCCACTGCAGCGCGTTGATCAGGGTGCCGGTGATCCGGGCGCCGGTCATCCCGAACGGGTGCCCTACGGCGATCGCCCCGCCCATGGTGTTCAGCTTCTCCAGCGGGATCCCGAGCTGCCGGTACGACGGGATCACCTGCGCCGCGAACGCCTCGTTGATCTCGACGAGGTCCACGTCGTTGATGGTCATGCCGGCGCGTACCAGCGCCTGCGTGGAGGCTTCGACCGGTCCCAGGCCCATGATCTCGGGGGACAGTGCGGACACCCCGGTGGCGACGATCCGGGCCAGCGGGCGCAGTCCCAGCTCGCCGGCCTTCAGGGCGCTCATCAGCACCACCGCGGCCGCGCCGTCGTTGAGCGGGCAGCAGTTGCCGGCGGTGACCCGGCCGTCCGGCCGGAACACCGGCTTGAGCTCGGAGACCTTCTCCAGGGTCACCCCGGCTCTGGGGCCGTCGTCGGTGTCCACCACCGTGCCGTCGGGCAGCTTCACCGGGCTGATCTCGCGGGACCAGAACCCGTCGGAGATCGCGCGCTCGGCGAGGTTCTGGCTGCGTACCCCGAAGGCGTCCATCTCTTCGCGGCTGACGTCGTGGAGTTGGGCCACGTTCTCCGCGGTCTGTCCCATGCTGAGGTAGATGTCCGGCAGTGCCCCTGACTCTCGCGGATCGTTCCAGACGTCCGCTCCGCCACCGGCCCGGGTCTCGGTACGCTCCTGTGCCGCCTTGAACGCCGGGTTCTGCCACCCGCCACCGACCATGGCCTGGGCCTCGTCGGGCAGCCGGTCGGAGTTGCCGCGGGCGTACCGGGACACCGATTCGACCCCGGCGGAGATGAACACCTCGCCTTCGCCGGCCCGGATCGCGTGCATCGCCATCCGGGTGGTCTGCAGGCTCGACGCGCAGTACCGGGTGAGGGTGGCCCCGGGGAGGTGGTCGTACCCGAGCAGGATCGACACCACCCGGGCGAGATTGAAGCCCTGTTCGCCGCCCGGCAGCCCGCACCCGACGTAGAGATCGTCGATGTGGGTGGGATCCAGCGCGGGGATCTTGTCCAGGGCGGCGCGTACCGCCGACGCGGCCAGGTCGTCGGGTCGGACGTCCTTCAGCGACCCCTTGTGCGCGCGCCCGATCGGGGTACGCGCGGTAGCGACGATGACTGCTTCAGCCATGCGGCCACGTTACCCGGCGGGAAACAACGCGACGACGCCCCGGCTCGCCGCTGTCGTGCTGGACACCGCACTAGCTCGACTTGGCGGCGCGTACCGCCTGGTGCACGGGTGGATACAACGCATGCGCCCAGATCCGGTAGCCGTCAGCGGACGGGTGGAAGCCGTCCACGCAGATGGTGCCCGGATCGGCCCGGAACACCGCGCTGGTACGCCGCGCCAGGTCGACCGGTACGCCACCGGCGTCGACCACCTCCGGCTCCTGTGCGGACGCGATCCGTTGACCCAGCCAACCCACGATCTGCCGTAGCGGCGGACCGAGCGCCCGCGACACGGCGAGGTCTGGACACGTGCCGGCGACCACGGCGACACCAGCCTCCGTCAGGCGGCACACCGCACCCCCGAGGTGGTACGCCGCCTCCGACGGATTCACCAGGTGGGTGGCGTCGTTGAGCCCGACCAGGATCACGGCGACGTCGGGTCGTTCGCCCAGCAGCGCCCGGGACACCTGGGTGTCGAGGTGGTACGACCGGGTCCCTGAGACCGCGACACTGGACAGCTCGATCCGGTGTCCGTCACCGGCGAGCAGGGCCGCGAGGTGACCGCCGATCGAGTCGTCGACGCTTTGTACCCCGACTCCGGCGGCGAAGGAGTCGCCGAGCATCACCAGCCGTATCGTGGGTGCCTCGGGGTCACCGACCGTGGACCGGATTCCGGGTCCGATCGCGGGACGCGCGTACCGGCGTAGCCGTGCGGCGAGCACCTCGACGGTGAGTACTCCGACGAGCGCGGCGGCGGTGGTGCCCAGCCCGTACCCCAGCAGCCGTACCCCCCGGCCGAGTGCCTTCATCGCCCGTCCGGTGCGGCGAGGTTCGGGATCGCTGTGAGTCATGAGTCGTACCGGCCGTACACCGCTTCGGATTGTGCGCTCTGGCCGGTGGAGTCCGGCCCGCCGGGGCCTGTCCTCGGGCGCCCGGGGCCTGGCCGAGCTGCCGCGGCGTCCGCCGGCCAGGGATTCCAGCCGAGCACCCACTGGCGCAGTTGCGCCCAGCGTCCGGACGGGCCTCGTTCCACGCCGCCCACCTCGGTGCCACTGACCTCGGTACCGGCGTGGTACGCGGCTTCCACCGCCGCCTGTGGCAGCGAACTGACCCCGGAACGGTGGGTCGGCCGCCGGGTCTCGCCGCTGTCGTTGAGCGCCAGCGTGACCGCGAAGGTGGGCAGCACAGCGGCGGCGACGGCCGCGTAGCCGGCCGCCGACGGGTGGAACTGGTCGGCGCTGAACAACCGGTCAGGGGCCTTGGCGAACTCGGGCCCGAGCAGGTCCCCGAGCGAGACCGTACGGCCGCCGGCCTCCACCACGGCGATCGTCTGGGCGGCGGCGAGTTCCCGGCTCCAGCGGCGCGCCATCCAGCGCAGCGGGGGACGGATCGGCTGCACCGTGCCGAGGTCCGGGCAGGTGCCGACGACGACCTCGCTGCCGGCGGCGCGCAGCGACCGTACGGCGTCGGCGAGGTGCCGTACCGCGACGCTCGGCCACACCCGATGGGTGACGTCGTTGCCGCCGATCATGATGAAGGCCAGCTCGGGATCCACCTCGTGTGCCTGCGTGACCTGGGCGGGCAGGTCGGCGGAGAGCGCTCCGACCACGGCGAAGCAGCACAGTTGCACCGGCCGGCCGGCGATCCTGGCCAGATTGCGGGCGAGCACCGCGCCAGGCGTCTCGTCCGAACGCTGCACGCCGAGCCCTACGGCGGAGGAGTCGCCGAGTACGGCCAGCCGCAGCGGTACGACCGAGCCGCCGACTCTCCCGATGCCTGACGCCCGGGATCCGGGACCTCCGCTCGGCAGGTCATCGCCGTAGGTTCCGTCGCAGCCTGGGGCCGGTCCTTCGGGGGGTCCGATCGTACGGTGGGCGTGGTTGATCTGACTGACGATCAGACCTGCCGCGATGGCACCCAGCACCCCGATGCCGCCACCGCCGTATGCGGCGGCGGTGGCGATTCTGCGTGCTCGCGAGACCCGGCTCATCGATCCTCTCCGCGTACTCGTCCGTTGGTGTGAGGCTAACTGGCTTGGCAATGATCGCCGACTACGAGATGTGTACCCGATGTAACGCCCCGGTTATCAGACCCTGGTGCCACCCGGGCGTGTCGTCACTGGGCGCCCGGTGGTGTCCGGCGTACCGCAATATCACCGGTGTCGATCTGTGGTCGCGCGTCACCCGCGGCGAACGCGCACTATTGAGGCGGGAAGAGGTGAGGCGAATGCCGAAACTTTTGCGACGCCGTGCGGCGTTTGTGGCGCTGTGGCGAGCTTTTCGTGCCACGAGGCGTCCGGGTACGCCTGGGGTCGGGGACCGTTTCCGGGCCGTACCGCGGATGCTGGTCGCCCGGATCCGGGGCGACTACACCGACCTGAGCTGGACCCGGGTGGCCCTGCTCGCCGCGGGCATCGGATACGTGGTGTCTCCTGTGGACCTCGTTCCGGAGCTGCTTCTGGCGATTCCCGGGTTACTCGACGACACAGTGGTCCTGGCATGGGTCGCGGGAGCGTTGCTGGACGAGACCGAGCGGTTCATCGTGTGGGAACGCGATCAGGGCACCGTACCTGCCGAACCGGTGGGTGTGGTGGACGGCGACGTCGTCGTGTGACGCGCCTGTGGAGGCCGTAGGCTGCGCATCGCAGCCGGTCAACGGTGACCGACGAGACCGCGAAAGGCACGAGACGTGCAGTACTACGAGTCCATCGCCGACCTGATCGGCGACACCCCGCTGGTGCGGCTCCGCAATGTGGCCGCCGGCATCGAGGCGACCGTGCTGGCGAAGGTCGAGTACTTCAACCCGGGCGGCAGCGTCAAGGATCGAATCGCGCTGCGGATGATCGAGGCGGCCGAGGAGCAGGGGCTGCTCAAACCCGGCGGCACGATCGTCGAGCCGACCAGCGGCAACACCGGTGTGGGCCTCGCCATCATCGCCCAGCAACGGGGCTACAAGTGCGTCTTCGTCTGCCCCGACAAAGTGAGCGACGACAAGATCAACGTGCTGAAGGCGTACGGCGCCGAGGTCGAGGTGTGTCCCACCGCGGTGGCGCCGGAGGACCCGAGGTCGTACTACAACGTCTCGGACCGGCTCGCCCGGGAGATCCCCGGCGCCTGGAAACCGAACCAGTACGCCAACCCGAACAACCCGCGGTCCCACTACGAGACCACCGGCCCGGAGCTGTGGCAACAGACCGATGGCCGGATCACCCATTTCGTGGCCGGCGTGGGTACCGGCGGCACCATCTCGGGCACTGGTCAGTATCTCCGTGAGGCATCGGAGAAGTCCCGCGGGGTGGAAGGCCGAGTGAAGATCATCGGCGCCGACCCTGAGGGCTCCGTCTACTCCGGAGGTACCGGGCGGCCGTACCTGGTGGAGGGGGTGGGCGAGGACTTCTGGCCGGATACGTACGACCGCGGGATCTGCGACGAGATCATCCCGGTCTCGGATCGGGACTCCTTCGAGATGACCCGCCGGCTGGCCCGCGAGGAGGGGCTGTTGGTGGGTGGCTCGTGCGGGATGGCGGTGGTGGCCGCTCTGGAGGTGGCGCGCGATGCCGGCCCGGACGACGTGGTGGTCGTGCTGCTGCCGGACAACGGCCGCGGGTACCTGTCCAAGATCTTCAACGACGAGTGGATGGCCCGGTACGGGTTCATGCGTACCGGCGCGGACCACCTCACGGCGCTCGACGTGCTGGTGGGAAAGAGTGGCCGGATCCCGGAGATGGTGCACGTACACCCCACCGAGACGGTACGGGAGGCCATCGACATCCTCCGGGAGTACGGCGTCTCCCAGATGCCCGTGCTGAAGGCGGAGCCCCCCGTGGTGACCGGCGAGGTGATCGGTTCCATCGTGGAACGCGACCTGCTGGACGCGCTGTTCACCGGCGGCGCGCACCTGCACGACAAGCTGGAGGGTCACATGTCCGCCCCGCTGCCGATGATCGGCGGCGGTCAGCCGGTGACCGAGGTGGTGGCGTTGCTGGAGAAGGCGGACGCCGCGATGGTCCTGGTGGACGGCAAGCCGGCAGGCGTCGTGACCAGGCAGGATCTGCTCACCCACCTGGAGGCCACCCGCCGCCCGGCCTGAGGCCTACCGGGCGGCCAGTTCCTCGGGTACGGCGACCACGTCCACGTACGCGCCCCGCCGCAGCAGGGTGATCGGCAACCGGGTGCCGATGGCGCGCCCCAGCATCAGGCGTTGCAGATCCTGTACGCCCTGCACCGGCCGGTCTCCCGCGGTGACGATCACGTCGCCGAGATACACGCCTGCCTGACCGGCGGGGGAGCCGGGGACCACCTCGACCACCCGCAGCCCGTTCCGCTGGTTTCGGCGCTCGGCGACGGTGGGCGGCAACGGGACCGGCAGTGCGGCGACACCCAGCCATGCCCGGCGTACCCGCCCGGTGGAGAGCAGCTCGCCGATGATCTGCCGGGTCACCGAGTTCACCGGTACGGCGAGCCCGAGCCCGTAGCCGGCCACGGCGGTGTTGATCCCGATCACCTCCCCGTTCGCGCCGGCGAGAGCGCCTCCGGAGTTACCGGGATTGAGCGCCGCGTCGGTCTGGATCACGTCGTCGATCAGCCTGATGTGGCGTCCCTGACGAGCCGGTATGGACCGGCCCAGCCCGCTCACCACGCCGGCTGTCACCGAACCGGCGAGCCCCATCGGGTTGCCGACCGCGATCACCAACTGGCCGATCCGCAGCCGGTCGGCGTCGCCCAGGGTCGCCGGCTCGGCCAGGCCCCCTCGGGTACGCAACACCGCCAGGTCGGACAACGGGTCGGCGCCGACCAGCTCGAACTCCGCCTCGGCGCCGTCGGCGAACACGGCGGTGCCTGAGCTGGTGCGTTCGACCACGTGTGCGCTGGTGAGCAGGAAGCCGTCGGGGGTGAAGCTGACCGCGGATCCGGCGCCCCCGCCGTACGAGGTTTCGATCCGTACGCTGACCACGGACGGCCGCAGGCTCGCCGCCACCCGGGACACCACCTGGCTGTAGGCGTCCAGCGCGCCGCCTTCGTCGGCTGGCACCGGCTCGTCGGCTGGCACAGACTCATCCACCATGTTGCGTGCAACGCTCACGTCAGCTTGTCGATGCCCGCTCGTCGTTCGCTGACGGCGAACTACCTGGGAGACCCCGGCTCAGGATTCGATCTCGGCCAGGTGTGTCACGTTGGCGACGTCGTCGGAGTCCGTACTGGGCTCGCTGCCGAACCAGGCGTCGAGGATCTCGGCGAGGGCGGCCTCGGACGTCAGCCGCAGGCTGAGTGCGAGCACGTTGGCGTCGTTCCACCTCCGGGCCCCGGAGGCGGTGGCCGCATCCCCACACAGGGCGGCGCGGACGCCGCGTACCTTGTTGGCGGCGATCGACGCCCCGGTGCCGGTCCAGCAGCAGACCACGCCCTGGTCGGCGCGGCCGTCGACGACGTCCCGGGCCGCTGCTTCGCATGCCCAGGCCCAGTCGGGCCGTTCGGCGTCGTGCAGGACGCCGTGCGGTACCACCTCGTGTCCCCGCTTGCGGAGCTCCGTCACCACGGCTCTGGCGATGCCGGTGTCCTCGTCCGCCGCTACAGAAATGATCATTGGTGTCCTTAATTCTGTCCCTGCTGCAACGCTATCGATTGGGCTTCGGTACGGCCGCCCGGGTTCGTGCTGTTAGCAGGACGAAATTAATTTTCCGACCCGTTGACTCAAGAAGAATTTATCGCCACTATTTGGGGCACTGGATTCAGGTTCGGCCACTCGCAATTGGGGCCTCTGTGGAGGTGTGAATGGCGACTGACGACTCTCTTGCGCCAGGGCGATAGCGCCCGGCCTTCGATACTTCAAACCTGGTCACATCGACGAGTCACCTTCGTCGACGAGATACCCGGCGCCTGAGGATGGCGTCGTGGGCGTACCGATCTGATCCCGGCGAGCCCTTTGCGGGTACGGCACTTTCCGGACGTGTCGGGCGGGTACGGATCGGTTCGCGTACCACCGGATCCATCGAAAGGGAGGCACCTGATGGCAGCATTCAGATGCGAAGTCACGTGGTTCTGCTGCGGGAACGCCTGGGGCCCGTGCGGTTCCACCGGGCGCGGCGCCTGCGGCACGTGCCACTCCGGCAACCGCCAGCACGCGTGGCCGAACGCCTCTGCCGCGTGCTGGGACATCACCCGGCCGGACCGTTGCGGACGTAGTCTCACCCGTCGCACCTGCGGTCACCAACACCGCACCCGCAACCTGTGCAACGGCGCCTCGGTGATCACCTCGATCGCCGACTGCGGCCCGCAGACCGACCTGTTCTGCGGTGAACGGTCCTGCTGCGGCAGCACCTGCGCCAGGGACCGGATGATGGACCTGACCCCGAGCGCGTACGCCGCGATCGCCAGCCTGTCCACCGGCAAGCGCCCGGCTGAGGTCTCCAACCCCTGAGGAGGTGGGTTCCGATGAGTTTCGACCGCAGAAAGTTGCTCACCTCCGCCGTGCTCGGTAGTGCCGGCGTCGTCGGTGCCACCGCGTTCGGTTCTGTCGGGGCGGAGGCGGCGTTCGCCGCCGAATCCCCATCCGACGCCGCGCTCCGGAAGCTGGCGGGCCTGCCCGACCCCAACTTCATCGAAGGCGTCGTCACGTCGATCAACGACAGCAAGGTGATCGTCGCCCCGTCACCCGGCGGTGTGGACCGGTTCTACGTCACCAACGGTACGAGCGTGTGGAAGCTGCGCCCCGCCACGTTCGACAAGATCGAAGTCGGGGACGGGCTCTACGCCCGTGGCCTGCGGATGCCCGATGGTGCCCTGGCCGCGGACGCGGTCTGGGTGAACATCGTCAACATCCAGGCACACGTGGTCTCCATTTCCCGCAACACGCTCAACATGGAGCACCACGGCGACAAGATCGTCGGGAACGTGATCCCCGGCACCAGCGCGGTGTCGTACAACAGCACTCCCGCGGTCTCGGACATGTCCATGCTCAAGGTCGGCCAGCACGTACAGGTGCTGGGCGCCTGGCGTCCCGGCACGAACGAGATCGACGTCGCGACCGTGTACGCCGCGAACGCCTGAGGCGTCACCCCCGGGCGGGTCGCCATGGTCCGCCCGGGACCGGCGTCGTCATGGCCGCCGGCGTCAGGTCAGGTGGACGTCAGGTCGAGTCGCAGCGGTACGGCGGATCAGCCGGCCGCCTGGAGGAAGGAACGTTCGATGATCGAGTGGACCGCATCCTTGCAGCCGCCGCTGATCGCCGCGCTGCTGCTGTGGGCGGGTGCTGTGAAGTTGCGGGGGCTGCGGCTCGAGGACGCGAAGCGTAACGCGCTGAGCCGGATCGTGGGCGAGGAACGTACCTCCGCGGCGTGGCGTACGGTCGGCGGCGCCGAGATCGTGGTCGCGGCGGGACTGCTGCTCCCCGCGTACCCGGTGAACGCCGTGGCGGCGTCCGTGCTGACCGCGGGGTTCCTGGGCTACCTCACGTACGCCCGGATCGCCGCACCGGATTCCTCGTGTGGCTGCATGTCCTCCCGTCTGCTGCCGGTGTCGTGGCGCAGCTTCGCCCGCGCCGGGATGCTGCTGGCGATGTCGGTGACTGCCGCCGGATTCGCGGACACGTGGTGGCCCGAGACCTTCGCGGGGTCCCCGCTGGTGGCCGGCGGTGTGCTGCTCGCTGAGGCCGTGGTGTTCGGTGCGTTGTCGGCGGAGTTCGACCATTACTGGCTGCACCCGCTGCGGCAGCTCAAGGTACAGCTCACCCACCCGCTGGCGAACCGGGTGAGGAACGTGCCGATCGAGTCCACGATCCAGCAGTTGCAGCTCAGCGAGGCGTACGCCCGGATCGGTACGTCGCTGGTCTCCGACATCCAGGACAGCTGGGACGAGGGAGAGTGGCGGATCGTCTGCTACGCCGCACGCCACGAGGGTACGGCGGCGACGGCGGTGTTCGCGGTGCCGCTGGCCAGGTACGAACCCAACGCGGTACGGGTGGTCTTCGTCGACGAGGCCCGCGGTGAGACCGTGATGGCGCCGGCGTAACGAGGCAGTCGCCAGGGCGCCGGCGTAACTGACGACGAAAGGGTTCGACCCCTGGGGTCCGCTCGCGCGGGCCGGCTGGACAAGGGCCGGCATCCCCAGGGGTCGGGCAACTGTCTGGTCATCGCCGTACCGCTGCTACACGGCCTCGACGACTGGTCAATGTCGAGAACAGCGGCTAGCGGACAGCCACCTCACGAGTCCTATAGCTATTCAACGTTGGACCACCTCCTTTCCCGTGTCCGGCCAAACTATCCAGGCGTCCGGCGCGGGTGCAACGTCTATTCCCACCCGCGCCCCCGTCCTCAGGTCCGGGCGACACCGATCGGGCAGGACATACCGTTCGGGCCGTGGTTGCAGTAGCCGTTCGGGTTCTTCGAGGGCGCCAGGTACTGCTGGTGGTAGTCCTCGGCGTAGTAGTACGTGTCCAGCGGCGCGATCTCGGTGGTGATCTCACCGTGTCCGGCGGCGGTGACCACGGGCTGGAACCGCCGACGACTCTCCTCGGCGAGCTTGGCCTGCTCGGGCGTGGTGGTGTAGATCGCGGAGCGGTACTGGGTGC
>JBOGDK010000150.1:0-10216 GCA_050701795.1 Micromonosporaceae bacterium | reverse complement strand
GTCGTCGTACCGTGCTATCAGTTTCGCTGGCTGGCGCTCGCTCATGACGGTCAGGGTACGGGTCCGCCGCACGGCCTGATCAACACCGACCCTCAGGGGTCGCCGCCGGCTCACCCCGTGAACAGTGACAGCCGCACCTGTCGGGTCGGATTGTCCCCGTTGGTATCGACCAGGCAGACGGACTGCCAGGTGCCGAGCGCGAGCCGGCCGTCGACCACCGGCAGCGTGGCGTACGGCGCCACAAACGCCGGCATCACGTGGTCCCTGCCGTGTCCGGGACTGCCGTGCCGGTGCCGCCAGCGGCCGTCGGTGGGCAGCACGTCGTCGAGCGCGGTCAACAGGTCGTGATCACTTCCCGCCCCGGTCTCGATGATCGCCACCCCCGCGGTGGCATGTGGCACGAAGACATGCAGCAGCCCGTCACTGGCGCCGCGTTCGGTGAGAAACCGTTCCACCTCGGCTGTGATGTCCCGCACGGTAGGAGCTGAGCCGGTCCGTACGGTGATGACGTCGCTCTCCATGCCGTGAGCCTGCCAAACCGCGTGCCCGGACGCCCGGCACGGGGGCCGGTCCGCCCCCCCCGGTGGCGCGCACCAGCCGCACCGGCGGCGGCGAGGATCCCGGTCTACTGGACGGTAACCGGCCCAAGGTGACGGAGCCGGCTTGCAGCAGGCAGGATGGAGGAACACGACCATGGCGCAGTGACGACAACACTGACCACGGCATGGCGCGACGGCAAACATCCGGCGCGACCAGACACCTGCACGACGACGTGAAGGACCGCTGTAGTGGCCACCGAACGCAAGCGCCCAGTCATCAGCGAGGGGCTCCCGAGCCAGCTGCCGGACATCGATCCCGAAGAAACCCTTGAATGGATCGAGTCCCTGGACGGTGTCATCGACGAGCGGGGCCGGCAGCGCGCCCGCTATCTGATGCTGCGGATGCTGGAACGTGCCCGGGAGCACCAGGTCGGCGTCCCGGCGTTGACCGTCACCGACTACATCAACACCATCCCGCCGGAGCACGAGCCGTGGTTCCCCGGAGACGAGTACGTCGAGCGGCGGATCCGGGCCTACATCCGGTGGAACGCCGCGATGATGGTGCACCGGGCGCAGCGACCCGGCGTCGAGGTGGGCGGTCACATCTCCACCTACGCCAGCGCCGCCAGCCTGTACGAGGTGGGCTTCAACCACTTCTTCCGCGGTCCGAGCCATCCCGGCGGCGGCGACCAGATCTTCTACCAGGGCCACGCCTCCCCCGGGATGTACGCCCGGGCGCATCTGGAGGGCCGGCTCAGTGACTCCCAGCTCGACGGGTTCCGCCAGGAGCTGACCCACCCGGGCGGTGGGCTTCCCTCGTACCCACACCCGCGGCTGATGCCGGACTTCTGGGAGTTCCCGACCGTGTCGATGGGGCTCGGCCCGATCAACGCGATCTTCCAGGCCCGGTTCAACCGTTACCTGCAGCACCGCGGCATCAAGGACACCAGCGATCAGAGGGTATGGGCGTTCCTCGGTGACGGCGAAATGGACGAGCCCGAGTCGCTCGGCGCGATCGGGGTCGCCGCCCGCGAAGAACTCGACAACCTCACCTTCGTGATCAACTGCAACCTGCAGCGGCTGGACGGTCCGGTACGCGGCAACGGCAAGATCATCCAGGAGCTGGAAAGCCTGTTCCGGGGCGCCGGCTGGAACGTGATCAAGGTGATCTGGGGCCGGGAATGGGACCCGCTGCTCGCCGCCGACACCGACGGCGCGCTGGTGAACCTGATGAACACCACGCCGGACGGCGACTACCAGACGTACAAGGCCGAGTCGGGTGCGTTCGTACGGGAGCACTTCTTCGGACGGGATCCACGTACCCGCCGGATGGTGGCGCACCTCGGCGACGACGAGATCTGGAACCTCAAGCGCGGCGGCCACGACTACCACAAGCTGTTCGCCGCCTACAAAGCCGCGACCGAGCACACCGGACAGCCGACGGTGATCCTCGCCAAGACCATCAAGGGCTGGACCCTCGGCAGCCACTTCGAGGCGCGCAACGCCACGCACCAGATGAAGAAGCTCAAGGTCGACGACCTCAAGCAGTTCCGGGACCGGCTCTACCTCGACATCCCGGACGAGGACATCGACCCGGTGCTGCCGCCGTACATCCGGCCGAAGCCGGACGAGTACGAGTACATGATGGAGCGGCGTCGCCAGCTCGGCGGCTCGATGCCGGCGCGCAACCGTACGGTGATCCCGCTGCAGCTACCCGGCGGCGACGCGTACGCCGACCTGAAGCGGGGCTCCGGCAAGCAGAAGGTGGCCACCACGATGGCCTTCGTCAGGTTGATCAAGGACCTGATGAAGGACAAGAACACCGGCAAGCGGTGGGTGCCGATCATCCCCGACGAGGCGCGTACGTTCGGGATGGACTCGCTGTTCCCCACCGCGAAGATCTACTCCCCGCACGGCCAGAACTACCTGGCAGTGGACCGGCAGCTGTTCCTGTCGTACAAGGAGGCGACCGCCGGGCAGATCCTCCACGAGGGCATCAACGAGGCGGGGTCGGTGGCCTCGTTCACCGCGGCGGGCACCAGCTACGCCACCCATGGCGAGCCGATGATCCCGATCTACATCTTCTACTCGATGTTCGGGTTCCAGCGCACCGGCGACGGGTTCTGGGCGGCGGCCGACCAGATGTCGCGCGGCTTCGTACTCGGCGCCACCGCCGGGCGTACCACCTTGAACGGGGAGGGCCTGCAGCACCAGGACGGGCACTCGATGCTGATCGCGGCGACCAACCCTGCCGTGGTGGCCTATGACCCGGCCTTCGGGTACGAGATCAGCCACCTGGTGGAAAACGGCCTGCACCGGATGTACGGGGACAGCCCCGAAGACATCTACTACTACCTGACCGTCTACAACGAACCGATCGCGCAGCCCGCCGAGCCGGACAACGTCGACGTGGACGGCCTGCTGCGGGGGATTTACCGCTATTCGCGCGCTGAGGACCGGTTCGGCGAGGTGGCCGATACGGCACCACGAGCGCAGCTGTTGTCCTCCGGTGTCGGGATGCAGTGGGCGGTACGTGCCCAGGAGCTGCTCGCCGAGGACTGGAACGTCGCAGCCGACGTGTGGTCGGTGACGTCGTGGACCGAGCTGCGGCGCGACGGCGTCGAGTCCGAGAAGCACAATCTGCTGCGTCCCGAAGCCGAGCCGCGGGTGCCGTACGTGACCCACAAGCTGGCCAACGCACCAGGGCCGGTGGTCGCCTCCAGCGACTGGATGCGGGCGGTTCCGGATCTGATCGCCCGGTGGATCCCCGGTGACTACACCTCACTCGGTACCGACGGCTTCGGCTGCTCGGACACCCGGGGGGCGCTGCGCCGGCACTTCCACGTCGACGCCGAATCGATCGTGGTGGCCACCCTGCGGGAGCTGGCGCGCCGCGGCGAGGTACCGGCGGACCTGCCCCTGCAGGCGGCGAAGAAGTACGCCCTGGACGACGTCACCGCGGCCGCGCCGGGTGAGACCGGCGGGGACAGCTGAGCAGCGGCGGAGACCCGGTGGCGGGGCCGCTGGCGGCGACGATCCGCAACGTGGAACGCGCCGCCGGGTCCCTCGCCACGGCGAGCGTCGCCCGGATGGACGAGTCGCTCCCGTGGTTCCGGGAACTGCCCGCTGACCAGCGTTCCTGGGTGATGCTGGTCGCACAGGCCGGCGTACGGTCCTTTGTGGAATGGCTCCGCAACCACGGGGAGACCACCGAGGTCTCCGACGAGGTGTTCGAGACCGCGCCACGCGAGCTGGCCCGCTCGATCAGCCTGCAGCACACCGTGGAGCTGGTACGGATCACCATCGACGTGGTCGACGAGCAGGTCCCCCGGCTCGCGGCCCCCGGCGAGGAGCAGGTGCTGCGGGAAGCCGTACTGCGGTTCTCCCGGGAGATCGCGTTCGCCGCCGCACGGGTGTACGCCCGCGCCGCCGAGACCCGTGGCGCGTGGGACGCCCGACTCCAGGCGCTGCTGGTGGACGCACTGCTGCGGGGGGACACCGGAGACGTACTGGCCAGCCGGGCGGCCGCACTCGGCTGGATCAACGCCACCCCGGTCGCGGTGGCGGTCGGCCGCTCCCCCGGCGGCGAGGCCCAGGCGGTGCTGCACGGACTGCACCGTACGGCGCGCCGGATCGGGGTCGAGGTGCTCGGCGGTGTGCACGGCGACCGGCTGATCGCCGTACTGGGCGGTGCCGCGGACCCGTTGGCGGTGACCGAGAAGCTGTTGTCAGGGTTCGGGGACGGGCCGGTGGTGGTGGGGCCGGCGGTCAGCTCGCTGGACGAGGCGGCCGACTCGGCACGCGCGGCACTCGCCGGCTATCGCGCCGCGCCGGCCTGGCTTGAGGCACCGCGGCCGGTCTCCTCCGGCGATCTGCTGCCGGAACGGGCCCTCGCCGGCGACCCGGAGGCACGCCGGATCCTGCGGCACGATGTCTACAACGCCTTGAGGCGGGCCGGCGGCGAACTGATGGAGACCTTGGACGCGTTCCTCGCCGCCGGCGGCGTCCTGGAGAGCACGGCGCGGACGTTGTTCGTGCATCCGAACACGGTGCGGTACCGGTTGCGCCGGGTCGCCGACACCACCCGGCTGAACCCCGCCTCGCCCCGGGACGCGTACGCGCTCGCCATCGGGCTCACCATCGGCCGGTTGGATCGCGCCCCCACCGCGCCCCCCACTCCGGCCCTTGCCACCACATCGGAGTTGGCAGGAGACGATCCGCCGGTCGACCTGATCAGCCTGGAGGACACCCCCACGGCCAACTGAGAAGATCCGATGTGACCAGCCTCTCCGCCGACCGGCCACGGCAAGACGCTGGAACTGAGCGTGATTTGTAGGGTTCCTACAATGTCGTTCGTGGGGATTGGTGCAGCTCGGTACCGCTAAGGATCACCGAATTGGGTGACAGTGATTTCCGTGCTCGCTGTCATCGCTCCCGGCCAGGGCTCTCAGAAGCCCGGCTTTCTGACTCCGTGGCTGGACCTCCCTGGGGTGCAGGCCCGGCTCACCTGGTGGTCCGCACTGACCGGACTGGACCTGGTACGGCTCGGCACCGAAGCCGACGCCGACGAGGTGCGCGACACCGCGAAGACCCAGCCACTGCTGGTCGCCGCCGGGCTGGTCGCCGCCGCCGAACTACCGATGTACGACGTCCCGGTGGTGGCCGGACACAGCGTCGGCGAACTGACCGCCGCGGCGATGTCGGGCGTCCTGACTCCCGACGCGGCTGTCACCCTCGCCGCCGTACGAGGACGCGAGATGGCCGCCGCCTGCGCCGCCGAGCCCACGGGGATGAGCGCGGTGCTCGGTGGCGACCCGGACGACGTACTCGCCACCCTGGAGACGTTCGGACTGCACCCGGCGAACCGCAACGGCGCTGGTCAGGTGGTCGCCGCCGGCGCGATCGACAGCCTCGACAAGCTCAAGTCCGACCCGCCCGCGAAGTCACGCGTGATCCCGCTGCAGGTCGCGGGAGCGTTCCACACCCCGTACATGAAGCCAGCCGAACGGGCGCTGGAGGCCATCGCCGCCGGGGTACCCACCAGTGACCCGACCCGGATCGTGCTCTCCAACGCTGACGGCACCGCCGCCGGCAGTGGCGCCGACCTGCTCGGCCGTCTGGTGCGCCAGGTCACGGCACCGGTGCGTTGGGACCTGTGCATGGCGTCGCTGCTCGACCTCGGCGTCACCGGTGTGATCGAGCTGCCACCCGCCGGTACGCTCGCCGGCCTCGCCAAGCGGGCCATGAAGAGCGCCGCCGGTGGCCCGGAGATCGTCACCGTGAACACCCCGGACGACCTCGCCGCCGCCCGCGACCTGATCGCCAGGCACGGCGCCCCGGCGCACATCGCACCGGAGGCCACCGTCGGGTTCCGGGTGGCGGTGTCCACCGCCGCGGGCAACTTCCAGCCCGCCGACCTCGCCGAAGGCGCGACCGTCAGTGCCGGACAGGTGATCGGTCGGGTCGTCACCCGCCGTGGCGCCGAGGACGTCACCGCCACCCAGGACGGCGTACTGGTGGAGTGGCTGGCGCAGGCCGAGGACCCGGTGGCGTCCGGTACGCCGCTGGCGCGGTTCTCCTACCCCGAGACGGGAGACCTGACGTGAGCGAGCGTAGCGAGCGAACCGGACGGCACAGCACCGCGCGGTCACGCGCCGCCGAGCGAAGCGAGGTGGAGCAGTGACCGGCTCGCGGATCGTGGCGATGGGCCACTACCAGCCCGCCAAGGTGGTCACCAACGACGACCTGGCACAGACACTCGACACCAACGACGAGTGGATCCAGTCCCGGGTCGGCATCGTCTCCCGGCGGGTCGCCGCACCGGACGAGACCGTGGCCCACATGGCGTCGGCCGCCGCCGAGAAGGCGCTCGCCAACTCCGGGCTGACCGCCGGCGACATCGACCTCGTGGTGGTCGCGACCTGTTCGTCGATCGACCGCTGCCCGAACGTCGCCGCCCGGGTCGCCGCGACCCTCGGGATCCAGGCGCCGGCGGCGTACGACATCAACACGGCGTGCTCCGGCTTCTCGTACGCGCTGGCCACGGTCGATCACGCGATCCGGGCCGGCGCGGCCCGCAACGCGCTGGTGATCGGTGCCGAGAAGCTGTCCGATATCACCGACTGGACCGACCGTTCCACCGCGGTGATCTTCGCCGACGGGGCCGGCGCGGCCGTGGTGGCGGCATCAGAGGAGCCAGGGATCGGCCCGGTGCTGTGGGGATCTGATCCTTCGAAGAGCGACGCCGTCGTCATCGAAGGCTGGGAGCCCAAGATCCAGCAGGCCGGCCAGTCGGTGTTCCGGTGGACGACGTACGCGCTGCCGAAGCTCGCCGTAGAGGCGTGTGAGCGGGCCGGCGTGAAGCCGTCGGAGTTGGCCGGGTTCGTGCCGCACCAGGCCAACCTCCGGATCATCGAGCCGCTGGCCCGCAAGCTGGGCGCACCCGACGCGGTGGTCGGCAAGGACATCGTGGAGTCCGGCAACACCTCCGCGGCGTCGATTCCCCTCGCGCTGTCCAAACTGGTCGAACGCCGCGAGATCCCATCCGGTGCACCCGTACTGCTGTTCGGGTTCGGAGGCGGTCTCACCTATGCCGGGCAGGTCATCCGCTGCCCGTAACCACAGATGTACGGCGTCGCCCGACGTGCCGCCGGACAACCCCACACAGGAAGGAACACCGCATGTCGCAGGACGAGTTGGTCACCGGCCTCGCCGAGATTCTCGAAGAGGTGGCCGGAGTGAGCCCGGACGACGTCACCGAGGACAAGTCGTTCACCGACGACCTGGACGTGGACTCGCTGTCGATGGTCGAGGTCGTGGTCGCCGCCGAGGAGAAGTTCGGGGTCAAGATTCCGGACGACGAGGTGCAGAACCTCAAGACGGTCGGCGACGCCGTCGCGTACATCAAGAAGAACCGCTGAGCGAGGACACCGCTGTGACCGCTGCTGATGTCGTGGTGACCGGGCTCGGTGCGACAACCCCGCTCGGCGGGGATGTCGCGTCGACCTGGGACGCACTGCTGGCGGGGCGATCGGGGATCGGCGCGCTCACCGAAGAGTGGGCCGCCGACCTGCCGGTACGCATCGCCGGACGACTCGCCGAAGAGCCCAGCACCAAGATCGAACGCGTCAAGGCCCGCCGGATGGACCGCAGCGAGCAGGTCGCGCTGATCGCCGCCGAAGAGGCCTGGACGGACGCCAACCTGGGAGCCGAGGAGCCCGGTGTCGACACTGAACGGCTCGGCGTGGTGCTCGGTAGCGGCATCGGTGGCGCCATCACGCTGCTGGCGCAGGACGACATCCTGGAAGCCCACGGACCGCGCCGGGTCTCCCCTCACACGATTCCGATGTTGATGCCGAACGGACCAGCGGCGCACGTGGGCCTGCGGTTCAACGCTCGCGCCGGGGTGCACTGCCCGGCGAGCGCCTGCGCCACCGGCGCGGAGGCGATCGCCTGGGGCCTCGACATGATCCGGGCGGGCCGCGCTGACGTGGTGCTGGCCGGCGGTACGGAGGCCGTGATCCACCCGCTGCCGATGGCGGCGTTCTCCTCGATGCGGGCGATGTCGACCCGCAACGACGAGCCTGAGCGGGCCTCCCGTCCGTGGGACAAGGGTCGCGACGGCTTCGTACTGGGCGAGGGGTCCGGCGTGCTGGTACTGGAACGCGCCGAGCACGCCGCCGCCCGCGGGGCCCGGGTGTACGCCCGACTTGCCTCCGCCGGGATGACCTCCGACGGGTACGACATCGTGCAACCCCACCCGCAGGGCGAAGGGGCGGTACGCGCGATCCGCAAGGCACTCGCCGAGGCGGGCCTCTCCGGCAGCGAGATCAAGCACGTCAACGCCCACGCCACGTCCACGCCGGTGGGCGACATGGCCGAGGTGAAGGCGCTGCGGGAGGTGCTCGGCGACCAGTTCGCGCTGTCCTCCACCAAGTCGATGACGGGGCACCTGCTGGGTGCCGCCGGCGCGATCGAGTCGATCGCCGCGATCCTCGCGGTGTACCACTCGGCCGTACCTCCCACGATCAACCTGGAGGACCCGGACGACGACCTGGACCTGGACATCGTCACCGGCACCGCGCGCAAGATCGACATTCCGGCCGCACTGAACAACTCGTTCGGTTTCGGCGGCCACAACGCCGCGCTGGTCTTCACGCGCGTCTGATTCCGGGAGGAACCACACCGTGACCGTCACAGAACCCGTACCGGCCGCCGCGACGGCGCCCGCCCCGTCCGCCACGCTGGACCGCGACCCGGAGAACCGGCTGCGTGCCCTGTTCGACCTGGGGACGATGCGGCTGCTCGCCCCGCGCAACGACTGCGGTGTGCTGGCCGCTCGCGGCCTGATCGACGGTACGCCCGCGGTGTCCTTCGCCAGCGACGCCACCAGGATGGGCGGCGCGATGGGTACGGAGGGTTGTGAGCGGATCGTCGATGGGATCGATCTCGCGGTACGCGAGCGCATCCCGGTGATCGGGCTGTGGCACTCCGGCGGCGCCCGGCTGGCCGAAGGTGTGGTCGCCCTCGACGCGGTCGGCTCGGTGTTCGCCGCGATGGTGCGTGCCTCGGGTCGGGTGCCTCAGATCTCGGTGGTGCTCGGCCCCGCGGCCGGCGGCGCGGCGTACGGTCCGGCGTTGACCGACATCGTGGTGATGAGCAAGGAAGGCCGGATCTTCGTCACCGGCCCCGAGGTGGTGCGCAGTGTCACCGGCGAACAGGTCGACATGGAGCGGCTCGGTGGCGTGGAACCGCACGGCCGGCGTAGCGGTGTGGTGCACGTGACCACGCCCACGGATGCCGAGGCGATCGATAAGGCTCGTAGCATCGCCGCGTTGCTCGGGCACCAGGGCCGGGTTTCTCCCGCCGATGTTGGTGTCGGCACCGCGGAGGAGGACCTCGCGAAGCTGCTGCCGGAGCAGGCGAACCGGGCGTACGACGTGAAGCCCTTGATCGACGCACTGCTCGATGACGCGCCGGGCTCCGAGGTCAGCAATTTCGTGGAGTTGCACGCCAAGTGGGCACCGAACGTGGTCACCGCGCTGGGCCGGTTCGCCGGCCGTACGGTCGGGGTGATCGCGAACAACCCACTGCGACTGGGCGGCTGCCTGGACGCGACAAGTGCCGAGAAGGCGGCGCGGTTCGTACGGATGTGTGACTCGCTCGGCGTACCGCTGGTGGTGATCGTGGACGTACCGGGTTACCTGCCCGGTGTCGGCCAGGAATGGGACGGAGTGGTACGCCGCGGCGCCAAGCTGCTGCACGCGTTCGCCGAAGCCGTGGTGCCCCGGGTGACGCTGGTGACCCGCAAGGTCTACGGCGGCGCGTACATCGCGATGAACTCCCGCGCTCTCGGGGCCACCGCGGTGTTCGCCTGGCCAACCGCCGAGATCGGCGTGACAGGCGCCGCCGCGGCCGTCAACATCCTGCACCGCAAAAAGCTCGCCGCCGCGCCACCGGAGGAACGGGACGCACTGCGCGCCGAGCTGATCGCCGAGCACGAGCGGATCTCCGGCGGAGTGGGCCGGGCGCTGGAGATCGGCGTCGTCGACGAAGTGATCAAGCCGACCGAGACCCGGCGCCGGATCGCGGAGACCCTCGCCGCCGCACCCGCCGCCCGGGGGGCGCACACGAACATCCCTCTGTAACCCCACCGCGCACACCGGCGTGGCCCGGAC
>JBOGDK010000149.1:0-10334 GCA_050701795.1 Micromonosporaceae bacterium | reverse complement strand
CCTGGCCTGGCGCCTATACCCTAGGGGGGTACGGTAGGTTCGGTGCGACGGCCAGACGCCCAAGGAGGAGCGACGAGATGACGGTGCAGGCAACGTACAAGGTTTCCGGAATGACCTGCGGCCACTGCGTCCAGGCGGTCAGCGGCGAGCTGCAACAGCTCCCCGGGGTCAGTGACGTCACGGTGGATCTGCCCAGCGGTGCCGTAATCGTGGCCAGCGACACTCCGCTCACCGAGCAGGACGTACGGGCGGCGGTCGACGAGGCGGGGTATGAGTTGGTAGGCGATGGCGGAGATTGACCTCCGTGTCGGTGGCATGACCTGCGCGTCGTGCGCCGCCCGTGTGGAGGAGAAGCTCAACCGGCCCGACGGGGTGGTGGCGTCGGTCAACTTCGCCACCGAGACCGCGCGCGTCGAGTTCGGTGAGCCAGTCAGCGTCGACGATCTGGTGCGTACCGGCGATGGCGTTCTTCAGCGTGTTCGTGGTCAGCAACAGCCTGCGCCTGTTCGGCTTCCGCCCCCGGGGCCTGACGCACGGTCCTGGGCTCGGGCGGGCATCCCCGCTCCGGGCGGTCAAACTTGATCCCTCCGCGGGATGCCAGCCTCGGGCGTGCTCCCACCCGGGCGCCGGTCGGCCGGGCATGCGGCGTGGCGGAACGGCGGCGTCTCTGGCGTGAAGCGCGCCGGGCTCGGGGTGCGGGGAACTCGGCCGTGCCGGACGGCGACTATGTAACAGGCATCGTCGCGGTGCCGCGGGGCTCTGGTGTCACGGCGTGCCCCGCCGCTGGGTATTAGCGCCAGGAGTGGGAATGCGTTGGTGGATGTGGCTGGCCGTGCCGGTGCTGCTGGGCGGCGTACTGCTGGGCGGTGGCCCTGCGTACGCACACGTGGAGTTGACCTCCAGCACCCCGGCGGACGGTGCGGCTCTCAAGACCGCCCCCAGCGAGGTCGTACTGACCTTCAGCGGCGACATCAACCCGGAGTTGACGGAGGCGGCGGTGACCGTCGACGGAAAGTCGGCCGGCGCCGGGCCCGCGACGGTGAAGGGCGCCACTGTCACAGTGCCGCTGCCCGGTGATGAGGGGGATTACCGGGTGGCGTACCGGGTGGTGGCCACGGACGGCCACCGGGTAGACGGGGAGCTGCGGTTCACCGCCGCGGCGCCGGCCGGAAACCCGGACTCGTCGGCCACGTCCGCTCCGGGCAGCCCGTCCGATGCCGGTGAGACCGCCCGGGCGGCGAGCCCGTCTCCGGCGGTCAAGGCTCGTACCGTCACCCGCAGCTGGGTGTGGCTGCTCATCGGGCTGGGTGGCGTGGGGCTGGTCGGGGCGCTGGCGTACGTTCTGATCAGTGGCAGGAAGCGACCCGAGGACGTACCCAGCAGTGCCGACACCGACCCCAGCGACCGCGACGGCGGTCACCGCGAAGCCGACTGACCGGCCCCCGGCCGGTTCCGGTTTCCGTGCCGGGTTGATCACCGGTTGCCTGTTGGTGGCCGGCACGGTGCTGGCCGTCCTGCTTCAGGTCACCGGGGCCGTCACCGAGGTGCTGCCCGGGCTCGGCGACCCGGGTCCGATCACCCCCTGGGCGCTGCCGCTGACCACCTTGGCGGTACGCCTGGCCGCGGTCGCCACCGTGGGGCTGCTGGTCGCGTCGGCGTTCCTGGTGCCGGGCCTGGTGACGGGCGACCGGCGTACCGACGGCCGTACCGTCAGCGCCCCCGGATACCGCTGGCTGCGTGCCGCGTCCTGGGCCGCTCTGACATGGTTGGTCGCCACCGGCGCGCAACTGCTGTTCACCCTCTCCGACGTACTCGGGGTGCCGCCCCAGGACACCGTGACCAGGGCGGTTGTCTGGGCGTGGCAGCTGGAGCTGACCCGCGCGATGGTGCTGTCGATGCTGGGCGCCGCCGTGATCGCGGTGGCCGCCCGGCTGGTGTTGTCCACCACCGGAACCGCGTGGCTGGCCGTCCTGGCGGTGGCCACCACCCTGCCGCCCGCGTTCACCGGTCACGCCGCGGCCGCGGGCAACCACCAGCTCGCGGTCGACAGCATGCTGTGGCATGTCGCCGGGGCCGCGGTCTGGGCCGGGGGGCTGCTGGCGCTGCTGCTGGCACGGCGTACCGCCGTGGACGCGGCGCGGCGCTACTCCCGCGCCGCTGCCTGGTGTTTCGTGATCGTCGCGGTCAGCGGGCTGACCAACGCCCTGGGCCAGATCGACCTGGGTGACCTGGCCAGCTCGGCGTACGGGCTGATGGTGCTCGGCAAGGCCGCCGCCCTGGTGGCGCTCGGTGGGTTCGGGCTGTGGCACCGCCGGGTGTCGCTGCGGGCCCTGGACGCTGGCCACCCCGGGGCTTTCCGGCGGTTCGCCGTCGGGGAGCTTCTGCTGTTCGCCGGTACGTTCGGCCTCGCCATCGCGTTGGCCCGGACCGCCGCGCCGGTGGTCGAGGCGCCGGAGTCCTCCGCCCAGTCGTTGCTCGGGTTCCGGCCCCCGGACGGCCCACCCACCGGCCGGGCGATCCTGCTCGACTGGCTCCCGAGCCCGGTGTTCCTCGGTCTCGCCGCGGTCGCGGTGATCTGTTACAGCGCCGGCTTCTGGCGGCTGCGTCGCGCCGGTACGCCGTGGCCGGTGTGGCAGCTCGCCTCCTGGTGCGCTGGCTGGGCGGTCGTCGTCGTCGCCACCAGCAGCGGGCTGGCGGCGTACGCGCCACTGATGTTCAGCGTCCACATGGCCCAGCACCTGGTGCTGATGACGCTGGCGCCGATCCTGATGGTGCTCGGGGCGCCGGTCACCCTGGCGTTGCGGGCGTTGCGGCGTACCACTGAACCAGGGATGCGGGGGCCGCGGGAGTGGCTGCGGCTGGCGCTGCACAGCCGGGTCACGAAGCTGCTGGCGCACCCGGTCGTGGCGCTGGCGGTGCTGACGGTCAGCCTGTTCGGGATGTACTTCACCAGCCTGTACGAGCTGGCGTTGCGCTACCACGTGGCGCACCTGGCGATGCTGTTGCACCTGCTCGCCGCCGGCTACCTGTTCTACTGGGCGGTGGTGGGTGTGGACCCGACCCCGCACCGGGTGGCGCCACCGGTACGGATGCTGGTGCTCTTCGCCGGGATGGCGTTCCACGCCTTCTTCGGGGTCGCGTTGATGCAGTCCGGGTTCCCGATGGCCGCCGGCTGGTACGCCGAGCTGGACCTGCCCTGGCTGGGCGATCCACTGGCTGACCAGCGGACGGCCGGCGGAATTGCGTGGTCGTTCGGCGAGATCCCCAGCCTGGTCGTGGCGATCGCGCTGGTCGCCCAGTGGCTGCGGGCCGACGAGCGGGAAGCCCGCCGCTTCGATCGCGCCGTGGAACGTGCCGCCGTCACCGGGGACGCGTCGCAGGATCCGCACGTGGCGTACAACGCGTACCTGAAGCGGCTGGCCGAAGCCGACCGGCGCCGTACCGCGGCCCAGGCCGGCCAGGAGCAGGCGGAGGCCGGCTCCGGCGCCGCACCCGGTGCGAAAACCGACTGAACAACCCGGTCCCTCGATACCTCCGACTGCCGTACCGCCCGGGGCCGACCCGGTGCGGCTTACGCACGTTGTCGACGCAGAGGACGACACACATCGCGCCGCCTATGTGTTGCACTCCCTCAGGACCCCAGCGACGTGGCTCGACGGCTGCGTGGTGACCGGCTCGACGCGGCCGGGCAAGACCGCGCCGAGCCATGGCCCACACGGCACGAAACGGCCACGGGTTCATCATCCGTTTCCACCGAACCCGTATCCACCGAACACCGGCCCCAGAACCCCAAGGGTCCACAAGGCGGGAAGCGGGCGCCCGGTCGACATGTCCGCTGAGACGCGTCGCAGAAACGATCGGCCGCGGACACCCACCGTCGCGGACCTGTTTCCGCAGACCACAGACGCAACGCGACCCGTGTCCGCGGCAATATCACGCAGACGGGTCGGTGGTGTTCGCGAAGGCCGCGATTTCGTCCTGGTCGCCGGGCTCGTCGGGTACGCCCGATCGAACCCCACCCGGGCGTGCAGCCTTCCCCCGACACCACCACCACCGCGAAGCTCCTGTCAACAGCCTCCTCACCGACCGCTGACCAGGTATTTCACCGCAGTCACGTCCTCATACGAAGGAGCCGGGCCAGCGCCGGATCCACACCCCATGCGGTGACGAGCTGGTCGTACTCGTCGGTCGTGCTGTGGGCGCCGGTCCAGTCGGCACGGATCAGTACGTTGCGCGGGGTGTGCCGGGAGTCGATGAATTCGGTGACCTCGACCCGGTAGCCGGCCTGCCGCAGCATGGCCGCCCGCAGCGCGTCGGTCAGTACGTCGGCGAACCGTTCCCGCAGGATGCCGTGCCCGGTCAGCATCTGGTACGGCGCCGGCGGCGTACCACCGCGCAGCTGTGCGGACAGCTCGTGGTGACAGCAGGGGGCAGCCAGAACATGGCGCGCCTGCCAGCCGACGGCACGGGCGAGGGCTTCGTCAGTGGCGGTGTCGCAGGCGTGCAGTGCGAGCACCACGTCCGGGGGGCCGTCGGCCGGTGTCGGGGCATCCAGAATCGTTCCCGCCACGAAATGCACCCGCTCGGTCCAGTCGAGCTTGCCGGCCAGCTCGGTGTTGCGCTTGCGCTGGTCGTCGCGGATGTCGACGCCGGTGAGTGTGACGTCGAGGCCGCGTACGCCGCTCAGGTACCGGTACGCCGCGAACGTGAGGTACGCGTTGCCGCACCCCAGGTCGACCACCCGCAGCGCCCCCTGCTGGTCGGCGGGTACGGCGGCGTCCAGGTACCGCAGGAAGGCGTCGACCTGTCGGCGCTTGGACGCGTTGGCCCCGAGTACGTCGAACAACGGATCACCGGGGTCGAGCAGGTGCTGCTTCGCCCGGTCGTGGCCGGTGTCCCGGGCCGCCTCCGCCGTGGACACGTGCACCTGCGCCTCGCCGCGTTTGGTGACCCGTACCTGGACGGTCTGGTCGGTGGTCTGCACATGCCAGTTGCCGTACGGCTCGGCGAGCAGGGCGTCGACCTCGGGGCCGGCGGCGTCCCAGGCGACGTTGCGGGTGGTGGGGCGCTGCCCGTCGGACACACTGACCTGGAGCATGTCACCGGACTTCAGAGTGACCGGCCGAAGCTCGGCCCTGGGCCACCGGGGGTACGCGTTGCGCCGCCGTCCCGCCGCCACAGCCCGGACCATCCGGTCGGAATCCAACAGCAAGCCGCGTACCTGGGCGAACGCGACATCGAGGGGTAGGGGCATGTCGTCCAGCCTGCCACGCGGAACAATGAGTGCATCACCAACGGGGTCCTGTGACGGATGGTTGCCCATGGAAGACATCACACCGATGATCGTCGTCGGGTTGGACGACGACCCGGGGGCCGCGGCTGCCCTGCGTTGGGCCGTCGAGCAAGCGAGGATACGAAACACGTGGGTGCGTGCCGTGTACGCGTACAGCGAACCGGTCGTCGCCGACGTCAACCTGGTTCCGTTGGACTCCACGCCCAGCCTGGAACAGGCGCAGATGGCCGCCGAGGTGTGGCGGGACACCGCGCTGGTCGGCGTACCCGGCGCGGACGACGTGATCGTGCAGGTGCAGGCCCGGATCGGTCCCGCGGGGCCGGTGCTGATCGAGGCCGCTGAAGCCGCGTTGATGCTGGTGGTGGGCAGCCGGGAGCACCATCCGCTGTACCGGCTGGTGCACGGGTCGGTGAGCCACTACTGCCTGTCGCGGGCGAAGTGCCCGGTGGTGGCGGTCCCCGCGCCGGAGGAACCCTCAGACCGGCGGCGTTCAGTGCCGGGTTGACCGGCACCGAAGACCGCGGCGTCCGTTGTCGCGCCGGACCCCGCATGCCGCCCGGCCGATGTCTGCCATGGCTGTCGCTGGTACGTGTCGGCGTTGTCCGAGGGCGTGATCGCGGTGCCGCCGCCGGAGCGGGCAGGGCCGGGTTAGGCTCCACCGAGAGGTCCTGCCCTGTGAGGAGCCAACATGATCGTCGCGGACGTGATGACCGAAGCCAGTGTCGCCGACACCGTGGGTGAGTCGTTGCGTGCGGCGGCCGCGTTGATGTGGCAGCAGCAGACCGGCTCCCTGCTCATCATGGACGGTGACCGGCTGGCCGGGATCCTCACCGAACGCGACCTGCTGCGAGCGGTGGCTCGTGGTGCCGACGTGGACGTCACCACGGTGCACGAGGTGATGACCACTCAGGTACGTACGGTGGTCGCGTCGGCGTCGCTGCACGAGACGGCACGCCTGATGGCGGCGAACTGGATCAGGCACCTGCCCGTGGTGGAGGGCGACAAGGTGGTGGGCGTGGTCTCGCAGCGTGACCTGGTAGGCATTCTTGCCGCATTGGGTCCGAACCCCGCGGGTATCGCACTGCCCAGTGACAAGCTGGTACGAGATCAGCGACTTGCCAGAATCGAACACGGCGACCTGGACTGAGCACGGGGGGCATTGTGCAGCCGTACGACGATGACCGTGAGGTGCGGTTCGACGACGAAGACCCACCGATCCTTCCGGACCAGACCTCCGACGACACTGACCGTGGCTGGGGGCAGCGACGGGAGCACAACGACGTACGGCTCCTGGAGGACCGGCCGCCGCACTGGGAGTGACGCCGGTGCGTGCTGAGCCGTGCGCCTGGCCGCGCACCTGGCCGCTCACGATGACGGCGCCAGGTGCCCGCCCGAGCGGGGGCACCTGACGCCGAAGCCGGTACGGCAGTCTACGACCGGATCACGGCTGGCGCGACCGAAGCTCGTCGCGGATCTCGGTGAGCACGCTCAGCTCCGTGGCGGCGGGCTCCTCGGGCTTCATGAACCGTTCCCGGAACTTGTTCATCGGCACCACCACGAAGAAGTAGATCACCGCCGCGGTGAGCAGGAACGTGATGATCCCGTTGATGAACAGGCTGTAGTCGAACTTGACGTCATTGATCACGAAGGTGCCGCCGCGAACGCCGCCGCCGGACACCAGTTTGATCAGCGGATTGATGAACGCCGCGGTGAATGTACTGACCAGCGCCGTGAACGCGACACCGATCACGATGCCGACCGCGACGTCGACGACGTTGCCGCGCATGATGAAGTCTCTGAAGCCCCTGAGCATGGGCCGCTCCCTACGAGTCGTCAGTCGTTAGTCAGGGCGCACTGTAACGCCAACCGCGATCTCGGGCGCGATTGTCGCCACCCGTTCGGCGTGTGCGGCCGCCACCGCGAGGTACAGGACCCCTTCGTCGCGCGATCCGGCCGGGTCCGCGTTGACCGCGAGCACCAGTACATTGCGGGCCAGTACGACGTTCCCGGCCGCGGGGCCCGGTTCGGCCTCCCCGTCCTCGCCGTCCCTGTTCTCGGCGTCTCCGGGAGCTTCGCCGCCCTCGTCGTTGGACGGAGTCGGCGAACCAGGCGCCGCCCGTCCGGTACGGGCTATCACGTCCACCCGCAGCCCCGGACGCAGCACGGCCGCGGTCGCCGGTTCCGCGAGCTGCACCGGCACTCCCACGTGTCCCGACGGGACCGGCAGGACGGCCTGACGATCCGAAGGACTGCCGCTCGGGGTCGCTCCGGTGTGCTCGGGGCGGGCGTTCGGGGCGCATTCGGTGCGCTCTGCCGTACCGGAATGTGGCTCCAGGAACAGCACTCCGGCCGCGAGGACGAGCAGCGCCGCGATCACGGCGTACCGGAGCAGGGAACGTGGTCGGGGCGGCCGCAGCCGTACCGGATCGAGTCGGTTACCAGAGCCGTCGCGCATGGGGTTCTCCTCCGTCGGAACGGGGGAGACGTTAGGTCGGCGGATCGCGTACCGGCGACGGGAAGGGCTCGTAGTTGTGGATAACCAGGGGGGTTGTGGACGAGGTTGCGAAACCCGGGCCAGGTGGTATGACGCTGGTTGACCACACACCGGCCAGGCACACCCGGCCGGCCGCTCGTGATCAAGCCAAGGTCACCCAGGTCAGGACGCGGTGGATGCCGTGCTCTTCTTGGAGCTGCTGTCACCACCACCGGAGCCGCTGCTGTCGGAGCTGCCCTTGGCGCCACCCGACTCGGAGCCGCCTGACGACGTGCTCTCGGACTTCGCCGCACCGGAGCTTTTCTCGTTCTCGGAGCTCTTCGCGCCGTTCTTGGCGTTGCCGTCACTGGAGCCGTTGTCGCTGCTGGAGCCGTTGCCCGCGCGGGAGTCATTGCGGTAGAAGCCGGAGCCCTTGAAGACGACCCCGACGGCCGAGAACACCTTCCGGAGCCGGCCGGAGCACTCGGGGCACTCCGTGAGGGGGTCGTCGGAGAACGACTGCACCGCTTCGAGTTCTTGACTACACGCCGTGCAGGCGTACTGGTACGTGGGCACATCCGCCTCCGCTAGACACGTCGGGAACTGGCACTCTCCCGATCTGAGTGCTAATGGTGCGGCATCGACCCCGGATTCGTCCACTCCTCGGGCGAACCTCACGAGTCCTGGGTGCGGGCAGCGGAGAAGGGATCGGGTCAGGTGGGGAGGCGTACCAGCCCACGCGCGGGGGTCATCACACCGGTGACATGCCGGTCGTGCGGTTCGTGCGGCAACCGCGCCACCAGCTCGGAGTCGTACAGCAGAACGATCACCGGTACCCCGGTCGGCACCCGGGCCAGCGCCCGGTCGTACGAGCCACCGCCCCGGCCGAGTCGTACCCCCGAGCGGTCCACCGCCACCGCGGGCAGCACCACGGCGGCCGTGTCAGCGATGGCGGCCACCCCGAGCCGGGGGCCCACCGGTTCGGACATTCCGTACCGAGCGGGCATCAGGTGGCCGTCATAGGCCGCCCAGTCCAGGTCGAGGTCGTCGCGGAGCACCGGCAGTAGCACCTGGAACCCGGCATCACGCAGCGCGTCCGGGAGGGGCGGTACGGCGCTGGCACCTGGCTCGCCTCCGAACGGCAGGTGCGCGGCCACCGTCCCGGTGTCCGGCAGCGCTTGCATCAGCGCCGCCACCAGCGCGTGGTCCGCGGCACGCCGTACCGGCGGCGCGAGCGTGCGGCGTGCCGAAAGGAACTGGGCGCGAAGACCCGCTTTGTCCATCGGTGCGGAGAAATCTTCGGACACTGGGGCAGGATCATCCGATCGGCCGTGGCCACTTTCACGGTTCACTGTGACAGCATCGCAGCAGCACAGCGAGCGCGGTGAGGAGCAAGTGTCCTGTGTCAGAGATTCGGTTGCGAAATCCGGCGCCCAGGCGGCGCCTCGCCACGTTGTCGAAACGCCCGCATACAACACCGGTATGCAGGCCCTCCTCCGCCTTGCGATGCATCCACCTGGACACCGGAGGTCATCAACCAATCCCCGACACAGGACACTAGAGCGGCATGGATGACCCCGGGGGCGGTCAGTGACTCTGCGGGCACGGTTGACAGCCGCGTTCCTCGCGGTGGTGCTAGGTCCGGTACTGGTCGGTGCCGTATTCGTGGGTACGACGGTCGCCACCGTCAGCAACGCCCGTTCCACCGAGCGGTTGGATGTCGCCGCCACCGCGGTACGCACCACACTCGATGCCATCTGCACCGGGCTGCGTACGTCCGCTGAGGCCGCGGCGGCGCTCGCGATGGGTGGCGAACAGATCACTGAGGCGGCCTCGGACGCGGCTCATCAGGTGGTGCGCCGGGGCCAGGCCGCCGCCGCCCGGGTCGATGATTCCGACGGCGACACCGTCAGTACGGTCGGCGGCGTACCTGGGCAGTGGACGCTGTGCACCGACGGCGGGCCAGGCGTGGAACGGGTCGAGGTGACGGCCCTGGCCTGGCGTTCGGAGCTACGGGACTCCAAGGACCGGATCGTCGGGTACGTGCTGGTCGCCCGGCCCGTCGACGCGAACCTGGTGAAGCGACTTTCCGGTGCCTCCGGAGTGGAGGTCGCCGTGCTCGACGGTCGCGACCCGCCACTGGCGACCATCTCCTCGGACCGTTCCCGGCTCCTGGTCGCCGACGCCCGTACCCTGCCCGAGGGGAAGGTGGCCCAGACCGAGGACGGCTGGTACGTCCGGGCGGTGCCCCCGACCCAGGGGCAGCCCCTGCGACTGCTGCTGGCCACCAGCCGTGGCGAGGAGCAGGGCCTGTTCGCGGTGCTGCTTGGGGTGGTGGTGCTCTCCGGACTACTGGCGATCCTGGCGGCCTGGTGGCTGGCGCGTAACACCACCCGGCCACTCGACGAGCTTGCCCGTGCCGCGGACCGGGTCGCCGGCGGTGACCTGGACGCCCGGGTCCCGGTGCGCAGCGCCGATGAAGTGGGTCGGCTCGGCACCACGTTCAACCGGATGACCCGGGAGATGCAGGGGTACGTCGAGGCGCTCACCGCCAGCCGGGACCAGCTC
>JBOGDK010000148.1:0-10346 GCA_050701795.1 Micromonosporaceae bacterium | reverse complement strand
CAGCCCCAGAGCCAACTCCGCGACGGCGAACAACGCCGACTCCCCGAATCCGAACACGATCATCGCCACCGCGGTCGCGACGGTGACCCCCCGCAGTGCCGGCACGGCGGCGATGTGCCGCATCCCCGCCAGGACGGCGGTGACGAAGCGCTCCGCCTTCCGCGTCGGTACGACTTCGTCGTGGCGGATCAGCACCAGGGTCAGGGCCGCGGCGAGAAACCCGGCGATGTCCAGCGCCACCACGGCACCGAACCCCTGCCAGGCGAACAGCCCCGCTCCCGCGAGCGGCGCCGCCAGGCGCAGGCTCTCCTGGACGGTACGCAGCGCGCCGTTGGCATGCGGCAGTAGCCGGTCGGGGAGCATCCCGGCGAGCAGCGCGGACTGGCCGGCGGCGATCAGTCCGTGCAGCGCGCCGTAGCAGAACAGCACCCCGTACACCAGCCAGAGGTGCCGGCCGCCTGAGACCAGCAACGGCACCAACAGCGCCGCACCGGCAAGGTTCGTGGCGATCAGCAACCGACGGCGCCGGAGCCGATCGACCAGCAGCCCGGCGAGCGGTCCGGTGAGGGTGCCGAGCGTGAGGCAGAAGAACGCCATCCCGGCGGCGCCGTAGCTGCCGGTTACGGTCTTCACCCAGATCCCGGCGGCAAGCCAGAGCGACATGCTGCCGAACAGCGACAGACCCTGTCCGACCAGGTAGAGCCGCATGTCGGTACGCCGCAGCAGCTCCCGCACCGCTCAGCCCTCCTGGCCGGACGATCCGGGAAGCTCGAACGGGTACGCGAAGGTGAGCACCTCCACCGGCCGGGCGCCGGGGGGCCGCTTCGAGGGGTCCTCGTACCGGTCCTTCCAGCGATCGAGGTGCCGCCGCAGCACGGCGTGATACTCGGCGGTCAGCTCGGCGAGTTCCTGGTCGGTGGCGAAGAAGCCGTACTCACTGCTGTCGGAGGCCTGCTGCCACTCCCGTGGGTAGCTGGGGGAGGTTTCCAGCCACCTGGTGAGCCGGTCCCAGTAGCGCCGCAGCAGCACCCGGTCGAGGGCCTGGGCGGCCATCGTGAACTCCTGGTTGCCGGGCTGAACCGGGGCCACCCAACCGAGGTGGCTGCGGCGCCACGGCCGGGACCGTCCCGAGCCGCCACCGGCTTCCTCCACGAAGCCGTACTTGGCCAGTTGCCGGAGGTGGAAGGAGCACGTGGTGGGGGACTCGTCGATCCGCTCCCCGGCCTGGGTGGCGGTGAGCGGGCCGGTGGACAGGGCTTCCAGCAGGGCGAGCCGCACCGGGTGGCTCAGCGCCCGCAGTGCCCGGGCGTCGGTCAGTTTCGCCTGCTCGGGTCGTTCCTCGTCGAGAGACATCTCTCGAGAGTAAGCTCTCGAAAGCTATCTCTCAAGGACCCGCCGCAGCCGGACTACCCAAACGAGCGTTAAGCTCCCAGCAGGGGGCAACGACGCCGATGTGGAGTACGCGGATGACAGTGGAACGGATCCTGCCGACCGACGAGGCGGAGACGCTGCTCGGGCTCACCCGGGAGATCGCCGACGCCGAGTTGGCGCCCCGTGCCGACGACTTCGAAGCACGCAAAGAGTTCCCGCGGGACGTGGTCCGCACCCTCGGCCGCGCCGGACTGCTCGGCCTGCCGTACCCGGAGGAGTACGGCGGGGGCGGGCAGCCGTACGAGGTGTACCTCCAGGTTCTTGAGGAGCTGGCGTACCGCTGGCTGACCATCGCCGAGGCGGTCTCGGTGCACGCGCTGGCCTGTTACCCCGTCGCCGGGTACGGCACCGACGAGCAGCGCAAACGCCACCTGCCCGAGTTCCTGGCCGGCGAGCTGCTCGGCGCCTACTGCCTGTCCGAGCCGCAGGGTGGTTCCGACGCGGCGTCCCTGCAGACCAGGGCGATCAGGCACGGTGACGAGTACGTCGTCGACGGCACCAAGGCGTGGATCACGCACGCCGGAGTGGCCGACTTCTACAACATCTTCTGTCGCACCGGCGGGCCAGGTCCGAAGGGCATCTCGTGCCTGCTGGCGGACGCCGACAACACCGGGATCCAGCCGCAGCGGCGGGAACGCACGATGGGCCTGACCGGTTCGCCGGTGGCCCAGATCGTCTTCGACGGCGCTCGGGTGCCGGCGGACAGGCTGGTCGGCGGCGAGGGCGTCGGTTTCCGGATCGCGATGTCCGCGCTGGACAGCGGCCGGCTCGGGATCGCGGCCTGCGCCGTCGGCCTGGCCCAGGCCGCGCTCGACTACGCCGTGCAGTACGCCAAGGAGCGTGACCAGTTCGGAAAGCCGATCATCGAATTCCAGGGGCTGGGTTTCCTGCTCGCCGACATGGCCACCGGGGTGAACGCGGCGCGGGCCACCACCCTGGCCGCCGCCCGACTGCGGGACGCGGGCCGTCCGTACAGCATTCAGGCGGCCCAGGCGAAGCTGTTCGCCACCGACACCGCGATGCGGGTCACCACCGACGCCGTCCAGGTCCTCGGCGGGTACGGCTACGTCGCTGATCATCCGGTGGAGCGCTGGATGCGGGAGGCGAAGCTGCTCCAGATCGTGGAAGGTACGAACCAGATCCAGCGCCTGGTGATCTCCCGGGCACTGGCCCGCTGATGCCTTGAGCCGGCACCGGACAGGCCGCGGCTCAACGCGAGGCGTGATCCGGTGGGTTCGTTCCGTCGCGAGAAGCCGCCCCAGCCGTGACGTCGGCCACGGGCTTGCGGTATCGCAACAGGAGCCAGTCCAGGTTGGGCTCCACCGCCCACTTGGTCGCCTTGCGAACCCAGGGTGAGCACAACACGAACGTCAAGCCGACGGCCAAGGTGGCATTGAGCGCCCAACCGACCCGGTTGTTGAACACCTGGGCGGTGAACTCGTACCACCCTGCCTGTTCGGCCAGGCGCACCACCAGGCCGTGCCACAGGAAGACGTACATGGTGTACGCGCCCAGGTCGGTGAACCACAGCCGCCGCCGCGGTATCAGCGAGAGCACCGCCAGGCTGAGCGCGAAGGCCAACACCATGAACACGGCACGGGCCGGCAGCCCGTACGGCAGGACTTCGAAGTCGCGGTCGGCGAGAGTCTCCCGCCAGTAGAGCCATTCCCGACTCATCGGTTCCAGATACAGGTACGCGATCGCGCCCGTGACCGGAATGACCAGTATCGAACAGGCTCGTACCCAGCCCTGTTTCAGGTACTCGAAGTGGCGTGGCTCGAGATACAGGCCCGCCACGAAGAACGGCAGCAGGCTGACGATCCGCGACATCCCCAGGATCTCGCCGGTCTCCGTCAACCCGCCGACGAGCGAGATGGCGATCGCCACCGGGATCGGCCAACGCACCCGTCGCCACAGCGGCGTGGTGAGGCGCCACACGAACAGCGCGACCAGGAACCAGGTGAGGAACACGGGTTCCAGGAGACCGTCGGGCACCTTGCGATCGGCCCACCATGCCTGAAGCCCGTACAGCGACCAGAACACCAGATAGGGGGCCGCCACCGTGGAGAGCAGCTTGTCGATCCGGCGGGCCGACCCGTCCATCGACCTGGACAGGTATCCGCTGATCAGGACGAACGCCGGCATGTGGAACACGTAGATCCACACGTACACCGTGCTGCCGATGCGGCCGTGTTCGGTGGGGGAGACCACGTGCCCCAGTACCACCAGGGTGATCAGGAGAAACTTCGCATTGTCCAGCAGCGCGTCCCTCGGTTTCGACGGTGTGCCGGAGGCTGCCGTGTTCCGGGGACGGTGAACTCCCGCGTCCGGTCCGGCGGGCGCGGGTTCAGGGTGCTCTGTGACGTTGTGATCGATGGATCGGGTACGTGCGGCAGTGCTCGAGGTCACGGATTCTCCGAGTCACCAGGGGGGCTGGGCTTAGGGCTCACCACATACGTGCCCAAATCAGCACGACGTTACGCACCTGCTCGGGAGGCTGAACGGGCCCCACGCACAAGCGGCGCCGAGTAAACGTGGCTGAAGTTCTCAAGGGAACGCTGGTCCGCCACGCTACCCGACGGCCGGTTGGGTCTCAAAACGATGTCATGCCGGACACATCACTGACAACTCCCGCATAAGCGACTTATGCCTCAGGAAGCTGGCGACGTCTCCGTGTAGCGTTCCCGGCGTGGAGGACATCGACCAGTCGATCGTGGCCGCCCTCATCGAGGACGGCCGGATCTCGTACACCGACCTTGCGGAAAAGGTCGGGTTGTCGGTCTCGGCCGTGCATCAACGGGTACGCCGTCTGGAGCAACGGGGCGTGATCCGGGGGTACAACGCCAGGGTCGATCCGGAGGCACTTGGCCTGCCGTTGACCGCCTTCATCGCAATCCGCCCCATCGACCCCGCGGCACCGGATGACGCACCGGAACGGCTCGGGCACCTGAGCCAGATCGAATCCTGCTACTCGGTCGCTGGTGACGACTTCTACCTGCTGAAGGTACGGGTCGCCGGCCCGGTTGACCTGGAACGGCTGCTGCAGCAGATCCGTTCCGCCGCGAACGTGGCCACCCGTACCACCGTGGTGCTCTCCACGCCGTACGAGGGGCGTTCCCCGCGCGCCTCGGCCGAGGGCTCCCAGGCAAACGCCAAACCCAGGGGGCAGGGCGCCTGAGGTCGCGGTCGGTGTGATCAGACCGGGCAGTTCCACCCCAGCAGTACGGGTAGCTCCCGCTCGTACCCGAGGGTCGAGATCCGACCCACGTCGAGCCGGAACATTCCGCCGCCGGACGCCGGTAGGCCGATCCACCGCGCCGCGGTGACCCGCAGCGCGTGCCCGTGCCCCACCAGCGCCACGTCGCCGTGGTCCAGTTCGGGCCGCACCCTGGCCAACACCCGGTCGATCCGGGTCGACACCTGCTCGGGGGCCTCGCCTCCGGGACAGCCGTCGCGCCATAACAACCACCCTGGTCGAGACTGCCGGATCGTCGCCGTGGTCAGGCCCTCGTACTCGCCGTAGTTCCACTCCACCAGGTCCTCCAGGGTCGCGTTGACCGGGAGCCCGGCGAGTTCCGCGGTCCTACTGGCTCGGGTGCGTGGGCTGGTGAACACCGCGGCGAACGTCCGCGCCCCGATCGCGTCGGCGAGCGCTCTGGACTGCGCCTCGCCCCGTTCCGTCAGCGGCAGATCGGTGTACGAGGTATGCCGGTGGCTGGCACTCCACGCTGTCTCGCCGTGGCGTAGCAGAACGATCTGGCCCATTCGACCAGTCTCGGGCAGCCGGTCCGGTGGCGCACGTGGTCGCCTCAGCGTAATAGCTAGCTTCCTAGGATGCCGATGAATGTCGTGCCACCGGCCACAGACGAGCACGAATACCAGCCGAAGTAATATCCGGCCATGCGGCCGGGGAGCGATCAGGAGACCGTCGACATCGATGATCCCGCGCTCGACGTCGGTGAGTTCGTGATGGCGGACGAGGCCGCATGCTGCGCGATGGACCGCCGCCTCGGGTACGCCGAGCTTTCGCTACGCCGCGGCTCCAGCACTGCCCGGCTGCCGGTGGTCAGCGTGGGAGACGTCGCATCGTTCACATCGGAGTACCGGCAGCAGCTCGGGCTAGCCGACCACAGCGGACCGGCGAGATTCATCGGCGGCGGCCTGGGCCAGTTCCGTGCCGGCGCCTGGGCGTCGGCGGCCGGGCCGCAGCGGCAGGAGATGATCACCGATCTGGTACGGCAGGCCGTACAAGAAGCCCGCCAGGAAGGCGTACCGGTGGTCTCGCCGTTCGTCGGCGGGGCGGACCTGGAGGCTTTCACGTCCGCGGCAGCGGAGGCACGCACCCGGGCCCAGCCCTCGTGGTGCTCCCTGCCGATCGGCGAGCCGGCCGACCTCGACCAGTTCATCGACAGCCAGGATCGGAAGGTACGCCAGACCTGGCGACGGGACCAGCGCGACGCCGCACGGCTTGGCCTGACGTACGATGTGGTGCCGCTCGACGACGAACACCTCCGGGCGGCCGCGCCGATGGTGGCCGAGGTGTCCCGCCGCAACGGGCTGGACGAACACGTACGGCTCTCCCAGTGGCGGGTGAAGAACTACCTGCGTCGGCCCGGCCGTCACTTCTTCATCCGCAGCGCGGCCGCGGGGCGGGCGCTGGGGTACACGGTGTGCCGCAGCTGGGGGCGCACCCTCGACGCCCACACCGTGGGGATCGCCCCGGACGCTGCCGAGCGGCGTTCGGTCTACCACTTCGCGGCCTACCTGGCCCCGCTGGGCGTTGCCATCGCCACCGGGCTGCGGCGCTTGGACCTGGGACTGGCCCACGAACAACCGAAACTGGTACGCGGTTGCGAGGCCGAACCGATGTGGTTCCTCGACTACGGTGCCTGACCGCTGCCCGCCCGGTCGGCCCCGGCCGGGCCGTTGCGGAGTCGCCCTACGATCGCGTGCCGGTCGAGCTTCCCCGAGATCGTCTGTGGTAGCTCCTCGTCCAGCACCACGTACCGGCTCGGTCGGTAGAGCGGTGGAAGCTCGCCGACGATCCGGCGCCGGACATCGTCCGGATCGTGGCCGCCACCAGCCAGTACGGCGACCAGGCTGACCGCCCCCGAGTCGTCCGGTACGGCGAGCGCAGCGACCTGGTGCGACCCGGTCACCCGGGCCAGCGCCGCCTCGACGTCACCCAGCTCGACCCGTACGCCGCGCACCTTGACCTGTGAGTCCCGGCGACCGAGGAACTCCAGCCCGTCCGGACCTGTCCCGCACACATCGCCGGTGCGGTATGCCCGCACCCCTTCCCGCGCCACGAACACCTTGTCGGTGGCACTCCGGTTGCCGAGGTAGCCCTCCGCCAGCAGGCCTCCGAGCAGCAGCTCGCCGGCGCCGTGTTCGTCGGTGTCAATCTGGCACGTGGACGGCGCGATGGGATGCCCGATCGGCGCCGTCTGGTCGCCGAGCGCGCGGCTGTACCGCCATGTCGTCGCGTAGATCACCGCCTCGGTGGGCCCATAGTGGTTCCAGACCGAGCCCGCGGTGGCAGCCAGCTCGTCGGCCAGTGGGCCCGGCAGCGCCTCGCCGGCGCTCCACACCGACGTGCCCGCCGTGGGCGAGAAGCCCAGCGCGGCCATCACGCCGAACATGGTGGGTGTTGCCTGCACCACCGTGGGCGGCTCCTTGGTCAGTGACCGCACCAGGGCCGCGACATTGGTACGGGCGGTACGGAGCGGGAACCGTGCCTCGCCGCCGGCCACCAGCGGCACCAGCGTCTCGATCCAGCTGATGTCGAAGCTGGGGGATGTCAGGCTGGGAACCGAGTCGCGCTCGGCGAACCCGACGTGGCCCGCGAAGGTCGCGATCCGTTGGTGGAGAACGTCGAGGCGTACCTGGACACCTTTCGGCACGCCCGTACTGCCAGAGGTGAACATGACGTAGCCAGGGTGGTTCCCGAGGTCAGGCCGGTCGGCGGCGGCCACCGGGTCGCAACGGTAGGCACCGGCGCTCGTACGGTCCGCGTCGACGGTGACGGCAGCGGTCGCGCCGGAGGTGTGGAGCATCTGCGCGCGCCGCTGCGGGGGAGTGGCAGGGTCGATCGGCACCACGGTGGCGGCGCGGCTCCAGGCTGCCAGGCTCACCACCAGGTTGGCGAACGGGTCGGAGGTCTCCACGGCGATCACGGCGCCGGGTGCCGCCGCTGTCACGGCATCCAGCCGGTCGCCCACACGCGACAACAGGGACCGCAATGCGCCGGGCGCGAGGGAACCTTCCGGCGCCAGCGTCACCCGCGGCCCGTCCCGGTCCGGGAACACCTCCGTCCACGAAGCGGCGGTGACGGCCGAGAGCCAACTGGTCATGCCGCTGGGACGACCTTGCCGGCCAGCTCAGCGAAGTCGTGGCACTCGAAGACATGCTCCATGTCCAGCAGCAGCCCGTGGTCAGTTTCCAGAATGGACACCAGCCGTACCGCATCGACCGAGGTCGCGCCGAGCGTGAAGAAGTTGTCGCCCGGGGCGAGTGACCCGCTGTCGATCACGGCGCGCGCGGTGTCCAGCAGGGTTGTCAGGTGGCTGTCGTGCATCGATCGTCCTCCCCAGTGAGATGACCAGGGGACCGACAATAGCCAGCAGATCCAAGACCATCGATGCGCCTGGCGACCCTGACCAAACTGCCTGTCCGCGCGGGCTAAGCTGAGCAGCGCTCATTCCCTGAGGGGATCAGGTTCGTCCCGGCGACCGGGAGCAAGCAGCGGGGGAATTCATGCAGGCACATCCTGCCATCATCGACATCCTGCGTGACGGCGAGCAGGGCGTGATCGTGGCCGTCGACTTCGGAGGCGTACGCGAGGAAGCCGGCTTCCCCGACCTTTTGCCGCACCTGTCGATCGCGCACAGCGTGCTGGTGCCGCAGACCACCGTTGACCTGGACGGCGACGCGGAAGCCATGCGGCAGCACCAGCTGGAGTCCTGGCTGGCCGGCATCCAGTCGTACGGGCAGCAGGTGTCCGCGGTGCTGGGTTACTGCGCGGGCTCCGCGATGGCCACCAGGCTGGCCGTCGAGTTGGCCGGTGGGCCGGCGCTGGTGCTGCTGGACCCGTCATGGCCGGACCGCGAGGTACTCCTCGAAGCCCACGACGTTGCCGTACAGCGGTTGCTGGATCCGGTCCGGGATCCGGCCGTACGGGAGTCGCTGACAGCCCCGGTCCCGGAGCAGGCCGACCCGGCCCGGCTGGCGCGGGCGCTCGTCGACCACTACGCCGACACCGCCCGGCGGCTGGCGGCGCACCTTGGCCTGTCCGAGACGCCGGTACGAGCCCTCATCTCGCGGGTCGACCGGCATCTGAGCTACCTGCTGATCGCGGCGGCCGAAGCCGCGCAGGTGACGACCCGCGTCGACCTGCCGGCCCCCAGCTCAGTGCTGACCATCCTGTCCGTGGCGACGCCGGCCGAGGTCGCATGCGTGCCCGGCGCCACCGTACGCACCGACCTGCCCCGCCCGCGGCTGCTCGCCGACCCAGCCGTCGCCAGTCGCGTGGCCGACTTCATCGGGACCCACGAGTCGGCGGCGACCCGATGACAGGCGGCTAGACCGGGCTCCTACGACCACAACGCCCGCCAGTCGCCTCCGAAAGGGCGCTCCACCTGGAGCTCCCGGTTGAGGGCTCCGGATGTGTCCAGCTTTCAGAGAACCGCCGGCTCCGCCTGATGCTCCGCGGCACGCCGGGACGCCGCAGCCGCGGCCTGGGCGAGCTCGTGGGACTGCGCGTGTTGCTCGTGCCACCACCGCTGCCCAGCTTCGGGGAGGGTGTGGATCGGGTCCTGGTACGGGTAACGCCGCTGCAGTGCCTCCGGGTCGTCCCGCTCGATCCCGGTGCGGTAGTTCTTCGTCCAGTACGAGATCCCGCGTTCCCGGTCGTAGTCGGCGATCATGTGCACCCACCGTTTCCCGACGAACGGCACGTCGCACACGATCCGCGGGGTGGCGTACCCGGGTAGGTAGCCCATGATCGCGTGCTGCAGCTCCTGCGCCTCCCACACCGCGACCCTCCAGTGCTCGGAGTTGGGGATCATGTCGCACATGTAGAAGTAGTACGGCAGGATGTTCGCCTCTCCCTGCAGCCCGAAGCACAGGTCGAGCAGGTCAGCGGTGGTGGCGTTCACGCCGCGCATCAGGACGCCCTGGTTCCGTACGTCCCGGATCCCGACGTCACGGGCGGTCTGGGCGGCCTTCGCCACCAGCGGGGTCACCGAGTTGATGTGGTTGACGTGGGTGTGGATGGCGAGGTTGACGCCACGCCTGGCCGCCGTACGCGCCACCCGTTCCAACCCTTCGACCACGCTCGGCTGCAGCCAGTGCTGCGGCAGCCCCATCAGTGCTTTGGTGGCGAGCCGGATGTCGCGGATGCTGTCGATGTCCAGCAGCCGCATCAGGTACGACTCGAGCTGCTTCCAGGGGACGTTCGCCACGTCGCCGCCGGAGACCACGACGTCGCGTACTCCCGGGTGCTTCTTCAGGTACTCGATGTGGGCGTCCTGCCGGTCCACCGGTTTCATCGCAAGTTTCAGCTTCGAGACCGCTGGGGTGGAGTTGCCCACCAGGTCCATCCGGGTGCAGTGGCCGCAGTACTGGGGGCAGGTGGAGAGCAGTTCGGCGAGCACTTTGGTGGGGTAACGATGTGTCAGACCTTCGGCGACCCACATGTCGTGTTCGTGCAGCGAATCCCGGGTGGCGTACGGGTGGGAAGGCCAGTCGGTACGCCGGTCGGAGAGCACCGGGAGCATGTAGTTGCGTACCGGGTCGGCGTAGAAGCTGGCGGTGTCCGGTTCGGAGTCGGGGACCATGGTGTTGAGCATCTGGGGCGGCAGCAGCATCGACATCGTGGCCCGCTGCTGCTGGTCGTCGGCCAGGTCGGTGTAGAA
>JBOGDK010000147.1:0-10354 GCA_050701795.1 Micromonosporaceae bacterium | reverse complement strand
ACAGGGGGAGCAGCGCCAGCGCCACCACCAGCAGGTTCGCCGGCGGTACGGTTGGCCGGTCGGTGGACAGCGGTGCCGCCACATCGACGGCGGCCGGCGCGGCGGGCGAGGTGTCCCCGCCGGGCAGGTCGACGGTGAACACGTCCAGGCCGCGCACCAGGTCGGCGGTGTAGACGATGTTGGTCTTGGCGCCGGTGACGGACCCCTTGCGGTTGCGCACCGGCACCCAGTACGCGTCCCACACCTCGGACAGGCCGCTGGCGAAGTAGCCGTACTCGGTGATGTTCCGCGGGTCCCGTACGTCCATCAGCCGCAGGCCGCCTTCGTAGTAGCCCTGCGCCACGATTCCGCTCTGGTGGAAGTCGAACCAGTGAGCCGAGCAGAACGCCATGTGCGGCAGTGCGACGCCTTCGCCCACATCCACCGGGTTGATCTTGTCGAGCTTGGTGATCCGGGCGGGGCTGCCGTCCAGCTTCTCGACGTACCAGGTCTGGAACGAGCCGGCGGTGGCGCAGTCGGTGTTCTCGTAGTCCTCCTCGGTGACGAGCAGGACGTTGCCGTTGGCGACGCTGGGTGGGGCGCCAGGGGAGAACTTTCCGGCGTTCGGGCGGGCGGAGTTGTGGTGGATGAAGTCGTTCCACTCCGCGGGGCTGTCGCCGAAGTCGGTGGTGGTGACCAGTCTCGGATCCGCCGGGTCCCGTACGTCGAAGATCGCGGTGCCGCCGCTGCCGGTGTGCAGGCCGTACCCGGCGGTGTCGAAGTTCCACTTGTGTCCGGCGCCGCCGCTGAACGCCGCGTTCGGGGCGGCCGCTGGCGATTCCGGTGACGACTCCAGGGTCTCGTGCAGCAGTTTCGGAGTGTCCAGATCCCGGAGGTCGATGATGGAGAACCGGCCCTTGTTGCCCGCCGTGTAGGCGTACTCACAGGAGGTCTCCTGGATGCAGGCGACTGTGTGGGTGCTCGTCGGCACCTTGATCCTGGACCGGATGTGGGGGCTGGTCGGGTCGGTGACGTCGACGACCATCATTTCGCCGCCACCGGCGTTGACGTGGGTCGGGTCGTCCGTCGGGGCGCTCTGGTACAGATCGTTGCCGACCAGGACGAAGCGGTGCGTCGTGCCGTCCACGGTCTGCTCGCCGTAGTTCATCGCCTCGTTCTCGAAGACCAGGTTCGGCAGGGTGCCGGTGAGCTTCGGTTGCAACGGATCGCTGACGTCGAAGACGCTTATCGAGTCGAGGCTGGAGACGTAGAAGTACGGAGCGGACGTGGCGAACGTCCCCGAGATCGCCTGGGTCTCCGGGAAGGTGGTGACCAGGTCGATGTTCGGGGTGGACACCACCGGCACGTTCACCCCGGCCTGGTAGTCGGCCCGCTTCTTCTGCCACCGCCGGTCGTCGTCGCGGTCGGTGTCGCCCGCTGTCGCGGCGGTGGCTCCGGCGAGCCCGGCGACCACGGTGGCGGCCAGCAGAGCGCGCATCAGGGCGGTACGTGTGCGCACACGCCGACGCCCCCGGTCGTCGAGCGGTGACGGTGTCGACACGAGGCGACCTCCGGGAACGAGCCGCGGGACTGTCGGCGGCGTACGGGGCGAGGCGAGGGGTGACGCCTCCCGGGAGCCGCCGGATTTCACCGGGCCTCCCGCACGGAACATCGTGTCCGCAGGGTGCGACGTTTCACCGGCGGCCGGGTATGCCGGGGTGCCCCTCGTCTGGCGCGGCCTGGTTGATCACGGTAGAACCGTGGTATGGCCGCACAGGGGGCGCGCCCCGATCCGCACACCGCGGTGAAACAGGAGCTGCTGGTGCGGTACCTGGACACCTGGACCCCCACGGTGCTCCGGTCCCACCGCCGCGCGACCTACCTGGAGCTGAGCCGGGACGGTTCGGTGGCCGCCGCGCTGCGGGTGTTCGGTGAATTCGCGGACCGGATCGCTGGACACCAGCTTGACGTGGTGGTTCTCGGCGGCCCCACGGAGTCGCTCGCCATGGTGTGGAACGAACTCGGCGAGCCGGCCGGGTTGACGCTGCGTACCGTCGCCGATCCGGGCGGACTCGAGGTGTCCGGCCCGTTGCTGGTCCACCTGGACCTGGTGGGCGAGAGTCCCCTGGACGAGGTGACTGCCTGGCAGTTGGTGGTACGGATCGCCGCCGGAGCGCCGAACGAGGTGCTGGCGACCGTGCCGTCCGTGGACCTGACGGGGGTGGAGCAGCATCGTGCCCGCTTCGCCGACGCCGGTCTGCGGCACGTGGCGCACGTGGAGCTCACCGACGACGACGGTCGTACCCAGCTGCTGCTGTTCGCCACCGGTACCGAGAGGCACCTGGTGGCCTTCAAGGAGGCGCTCTGGGCCGCCGACGAGTACGCCGGCATCCGCTATCGGGATCCCCGCGACAGTGAACACGCGTTGATCGACATCTCGTTGACGCCACAGCTGGTGCCGCTACGCCGTTGTCTGCTCGCCGAGCTGGGGCGTGCCGGTGAGACCAGCGTGGCGACGTTGCAGCGGTTCACACTCACCGACACCATTTACCGGCCAGCCGATGCGGTACGCGTGCTCACCTCGATGGCCAGCGCTGGCGCGATCACCAGGGATCCCGAGAAGGGCCGGCTGACGCCCCGTACGGTGGTGCGCCCCGTGGGATGAGCCGGCGGCGAGGGCCGGCAACAGGTCCAGCCGGCGCCCACCCGCTGTGCTCGTGCGCGTCGTCTCCGTGCTCGTGCCTGCCGTCTCCGGGCGCTGCCCTCCGACTTGGTCGGCTGGGGACGTGGCGACACACCGACGACGACGGCGTGTCGACCCGCTCGCGGCCGACCAAGTGCCGATCAAGTGGTGTGTGGTCCAGACGGTGGTGACGCTGTGGGGTCGCTCACCGCTGAGCGACGCCTATGGTCGACGCCGCGGCTGGGTATACGATTAACCACCGCCTGGGCGGGTGGGAGGGGCGGACCCCCCCCGGGTCGAGCCGCTTCGCTCGGCAGACTGGGAGGCGCCGGTCGGCGTACGAGGCCGGCGACGTTTTACGGACCGGCGAGGTGATGAGAGCCAGATGACGCGACAACCGGCTCGGGCTCAGTCCGCGCCAGGCCAGGACCATTCTGGCCCAGGCCAGGAGCAGTCCGCGCCACGCCAGGAGCAGTCCGCGCCAGGCCAGGACCAGGCGGCACCGGGCAAGGCGGCATCGGACCAGCCGCGGCCGGGCCCGTCGGAGGCGCCCGACGGCATGGCGTGGATCCCCGGCGGGGAGTTCACGATGGGTTCGGACGATCACTACCCCGAGGAGCGTCCCGCCCACCGGGTACGGGTTGACGGCTTCTTCGCCGACGTCCACGCGGTGACCAACCGGCAGTACGCCGCGTTCGTCGCCGACACCGGGTACGTCACACTCGCCGAGCGCTATCCGGATCCCGGCAACTACCCGGGCGCGGCCCCGGAGGATCTGGTGCCGGGCGCGCTGGTGTTCCAACGCACCAGTGGACCGGTTCCGTTGGACGATTACCGGCAGTGGTGGGAGTTCGTACCGGGGGCGTGCTGGCGGCATCCGGAGGGTCCGGACAGCGGTGTCGACGGGCGCGACGAGCACCCCGTGGTGCAGGTGGCGTACGCGGATGCCCTCGCGTACGCGCGCTGGGCGGGCAGGAGCGTGCCGACCGAGGCGCAATGGGAGTACGCCGCGCGGGGCGGCCTGGACGGCGCCGGGTACGCCTGGGGCGAGGAGTTCATGCCGGACGGTGCCGTGATGGCGAACACCTGGCACGGCCGATTCCCGTGGGAGAACCACGCCCCCGCCGGGGTCGTGGGCACCGCGCCGGTGGGCTCGTTCCCACCCAACGGCCACGGCCTGTACGACGTCTGCGGCAATGTGTGGGAGTGGACCCGGGACTGGTACGTGACACGCCACCCCGCCGAGAAGGCCTCCTGCTGCGCACCGGCCGCGCCACGGCAGAACCCCCGTGGTGGCAAGCCCGCGACCAGCATCGATCCGTCGGTGAGCCCGGTGCTGCCACGCCGTACGGTCAAGGGCGGTTCCTGGCTGTGCGCCCCGTCGTACTGCCTGCGCTACCGTCCGGCCGCCCGGCAGGCGCAGACCGTCGACACCGCGACCAACCATCTCGGCTTCCGCTGTGCCCTGACGCCGTGACGGGCGGCCGATGACGCCTGACCTGGCGATGGTGCTCGCCGGTATCACGGTGCTGCTGGGCAGCGTGATACAGGGCAGCGTCGGATTCGGGATGGCGCTGGTCGCGGCGCCGTGCATGATGTTGCTGGATCCGAGCCTGATGCCGGGATCTCTGCTGATGGTGGCCTGTGCGCTGGCGCTGTTCGGGGTGGTACGGGACTGGCGGCACGTCGACTGGTCCGGATTCGGCTGGGCGTTGGCCGGTCGGGTGCCTGGCAGTGTCGGTGGTGCCTGGCTGGTGGTGGCGGCATCTCCCCGGCTGCTGGGTGCCGTGGTGGGTGGCATCGTGCTGGCGGCGGTGGTGCTCACCGCCCGTACCGTCGAAATCCCGATACGCCGGGAGTCGCTGCTCACCGCCGGCGCGTTCTCCGGGGTGACGGCGACGAGCACCGCGATCGGTGGCCCGGTGGTGGCGTTGCTCTACCAGCACGCGCCGGGCCCCCGGGTGCGCGGCACCCTCGGAATGTTCTTCCTGGCCGGTACTCTCTTCTCGCTCAGCGCGCTGGGTGTCGCGGGCGAACTGGACGCCCGGGAACTGATGGCCGGTGGCCTGATGCTGCCGTTCATGGCTGTCGGGCTCGCGGCGTCCGTGCCGCTGCGCCGGTACCTGGACAACGGCAGGCTCCGTTGGGCGGTGTTGGCGATCGCGGCCGGCTCGGCTGTGGTGCTGCTGGTGCGCTCGGTCTTCTAGTGCCCTGGGCCCGGCCGGCCGGCGGTTAAATTCTCTCCAGTAACTTAATCCCCCCGAGACTCTTTACCGACCTTGTTCATCGTTGTAGATTGCGCTGATGAGCCTGGCCACACCGATCGGGCGCTACGTCGTCGAGGGCATCGCGGGAGCGGTCGCGCGTACCAGCCTGCTCACCGGGCGGTTCCCCAGCGCCCACCGGGTACGCCAGAACTCCGCGATCCACGAGGTGGTACGCGGTGACGACCTGATCGACGTGCTGCGGCGCGCCGGATACTCGTTGCACTTCGACCGGCGACCCGATGGAACTACGCAACCGCTGGGCCGACCCGACGCTTCACCAGATCCGGGCGAGGCTGACCGAACGGTTGCGGTGGTGGCGGATCCGGCTCACCGACGATCTGCCGCGGGCCCGCTACACCCCACGGCGGCCGAGCACCACCGGTACGCCCCGCATCTGACGTCAACTGGCACCCCCGCCCCGGTCGCCCACCCCTTGGAGGCCAGTCATGCCGCACCACTCGGCACCACCCCCGTCTCTGTCGAACAGGCCGCTGGCCAGGTCGCGGCTGCGTACCGGTGTGATGGCCGTCTGCGGCTTACTCGTCCTGTCGGCTCCGGGAGCCGGCGCGGCCTGGGCGGGGCCCACTGAGGAGCCGGTGGTGCTGGTGGACGCCGGCAAGCGGGTGGCGCCGGTGTCGCCGCAGCTGACCGGCTCCAACATCGACCAGTGGTTCGACCAGGCACACGGGTTGTGGGATCCGGTCACCGGCGCACCCGACCCCGACGTGGTCGCGAAGACCCGCCGCGCCGGTATCGGGAAGGTGCGCTTCCCGGGCGGCACCCCGGCCAACCTGTACGACTGGAAGAAAGGCGTCGGGCCGCTTGACGAGCGCGGCTGCCAGCCTGACGGACGGCCCAACGGCGGGGGCGGTTCCCTCGACAGCGGGTACGGGCCGGACGAGTTCATGACGTACGCCTCCGAGGCCGGAGCCGATCCGGTGATCATGACGCCGATGGTGAACCAGACCGCGGCGGACGCGGCGGACTGGGTGGAGTACATGAACGCCCGGGTCGGCACCAACCCGCGCGGCGGTACGGCGTGGGCAGAGCTGCGGAAGGCCAACGGGCACCCCGAACCGTACGGGGTGAAGCACTGGGAGATCGGCAACGAACCCGACCGTGGCGGCCAGAACTACTGGCGCAGCACGGACCCGGCGACCGGCCTGCGGCAGTACGCGTTCGGCGGTAGCCAGGCCCAGGAGGGGCAACGGCTGGCGCGGGGCTGCGACCGCCGTGTCTCCGCGTCGCGGAGCGACGGTAGGGCCGGACAACGTCTCGAAGTCTTCTATCCGCCCGTGGCGCCGGACTCCCAGACCGTCTACGTCAACGGGGTCGCCTGGTCCGAGGTGGACGACCTCGCGGGGGCGGCGGCCGGAGACCGGGTCTACACGTTCGACGCCGCCAGTGGCGAGATCCGGTTTGGGGACGGCACACACGGAGCGGTGCCGCCGGACGGCGCCCCGCTGACGGCCGACTACCTCACCGCGCAGAAGCCGGGGTTCGTGGACTTCTACGCGGAGATGAAGCGGGTCGACCCCAGCATCGACGTGTGCGCCAGTTGGGCCCCGATCACGGCGGAGAGCGGGCTGGACGGTACGTCGTTCCCCGAGCTGATGGCTTCCGAAGGCCGTGCGGGCCAGTACGACTGCGTCGTGATCCATCCGTACACCAACTTCGCCCGGGACTTCGAGGACCGGGACTGGGAGACCGCCCGCGAGGGACACGACGAGCACATGCTGGGGGAGGCGCACGCCGCCGGCCTGGTGAGCGACCTGCAGGCCGAGGTCGCCAAACACAACGCTGACGGGTACGTCGCGATCACCGAGTTCGGTGCGCTGTGGTTCGGCGGGATGGGCGACATCTCGGGCTACCCCACCCCGTCATGGCAGACCGGCATGTCGCACGCGACGTACATGGCCTCGCAGTGGGCGCGTTACTCCCAACTCGGTGTGCCCTGGGCGCTCGGCAACACCCTGATCTCGGAGGAGTCGGACGGGTTGCGCGCCGTACTGGGTGGGGCGCCGGCCTTTGTCTTCACCTCGGACGCCACGGTCCGGGAGCAGCTCAAGCCCGTGCTGCGGGCCGGCGGGTCCGTGGTCAGCGCGACGGTACGGGAGAACCCGCAGGTTTCCCCCGTCGAACCGGAACCCGAGTACGGCGACTACGACGCCCTGGTCGGCTCGGCGATGCTGGGCGAGGACGGCCAACTACGCCTCATCGTGGTGAACCGGCACCCCGATCAGGCGGTTGAAGCGCGGGTGGTGCCGGCTGGCTTCCGGCACGCCGGTGAGGTATCGGTCTCCACAGTGGCCGGTGACGATTTCACCAGCTATAACAGCATCGAGCACCCGAACGACGTACGGATCGAGCGTTCGGTGGTCTCAGCCGGCAGCACGGCGTTCGGCTACCGTTTCCCGGCCCACTCGGTCACCATTCTCGACCTCTCGCCGGCCCCGTGACCACAGTCCCCGTGACCGCCGGTGCGGTGATTGCCGGCGAACCCAACGTGATCATGATCCTGGTCGCCGAACGGCAACCGCTGGGTCAGCGTGGCGCACAACGCGATGACCACCGACGTCGCGGGGCAGGACTGGCTCGTCACGCACGGGCTGGACCGTACCGACCCGTACGTCGCCGGACGTGAGAACGCCCGCCACCTGATGATCAACCGGTTGGACTGGATCGATGGTTGGCCGGTGGCCCGAGCGGGTGCCGGGCTGCCGGACGGCCCGGTGCCGGCTCCGGAAGCCACCGCAACAGTGGCGGACGCCTTCGAAACCGGCGACGCGCCCGGCGGGACCTGGGAACCGGCCGCCGGCTGGACGGTGCGCCGCGACGCCGCCGGCGGCCACCTGCACGCCGACGACGAGGCGGGCACCCTGCGGTCCGTCCGGGCGGCGCACGACGACACCCGGGCCCGGACCACCGTACGGCTGGCGGCGGGGGAGTCGGGCTCAGCCGGAATCCGGCTCGCGGACCACGACGACGGCGGCGGTGTCCGGATCGGGATCGACCGGCAGGCTCGGGCGCTGGTGGCCGAGGTACGCCTTGGCGCCGGGACGGTGTCCCGAGTGGTCTCCGAACTGCCGGAGACGTTCCAATACCAGGGCGGGACCCTTCCTACAGCGACGAGTTCGACGGCGAGCTGGGTCCCGCGTGGACCTGGATCCGCAGCCCCCGAGCCAAGGTCGCCGACGGCGAGTTGGCCTTCCCGGTACAGCGGGACACCCTGGTGGACAAGCGGCCGACCGCCGACGACACCGCGTCGGTGCTGCTACGGGACGCGCCGCCCGGGGAGTGGACCGCGCAGACGAAGGTGACCGTGTCGTTCGGTGACTCCCTGCCGTACGGATGGCCCCAGGCGGGCCCGATCGCGTACGCCGGTGACGACGACTGGACCGCCCAAGGCTACGGCACCCGGGACCGGCCCCGGTACGCCTTCTTCGGCAAGGAACTGCGCTACGACGGCGACCAGCTCCACGGGCACGCCGCACTCGGGCCGACCGCGGACACCATGTGGCTGCGGCTGCGGCACACCGTCGACCCGACAACGCCGAACACGAGTACCGCGCCGCCACCAGCGTGGACGGGGTGCACTGGGTGTGCCACGGGGTACGTACCCTGCCGGCCGGGCCGCAGCCCCGGGTGGGTCTGATCGCGTTCGAGGCAGAGGACGACCCGACCGACGCCACCGACGGCCTCACCGCCCGCTTCGACTACCTGCGGTTTCACCGCCCGTGACCCGCTACGCCGTTCACGGGGAGCGGTTCCTTCTGGTGATGCCGTCGCTGGACGTCGGCTCTCCTCTGAGGTGTGACAGCTTGCTCAAAGCGAAACTCCCGAATAAAGCAGTCCCTGGGCTGGGCGACCGCGAATAGCGCGCAGTCCACGACGGATTGGGCAGTGAGGTCGCTGTGCGCCTCACGCGGACCGTGTTGCACGAAATCTGGTGGGAAGAGCGATATCACCCTGACTCCCTCGGGTCGCAGGCGATGGGAAAGGATTTCAGCGAGCCCAGCTTGGGCGCGCTTTGCGGCGTAGAAGGCCGGGTGCGCGCGCGAATGGTGGTGGCCAACCTCGCCGCAGGCGGAGATCAGGTTGACGATGTCGGGACGTACCGAGGCCCGCAGCAGCGGTAGGAGGTGCTTGGTGAGCAGCACCGTGCCGGTCGCTGCGCCGGTGATCGTGGCCGCGATGTCGTCGTCTTCGGCGTCGCCGAGGTCTTCACCGTGGACGTAGGTGGCGCCGTTGTTGACGAGGACGTCGAGGTGGTCAGTCCGGTTGCTCAGTGCCGCCACGAACAGGCGGACCGAGTCGGGACTGGCCAGGTCACAGACAGATGCCTCGGCTGTCCCTTTCGTGTGCTGCCTGATCAGGTCCACGGTGTGTCGGGCCGCCGCGGCGTCTCGGGCCGAGGCGTAAACGTGTGCGCCGCCGGCGGCGAAGGCCATCGCCAGCCTGCGTCCAGAGTCGCGTCCGGCGCCGGTGACGGCGACCCGCAGTCCATCGAAGTTCATTGCGGGATCACACCAGTTGAACCTGGGTTGAGGTCAACGCGGTCCGCCGGCATCATCCCGACCGCCAGTCCAGAGGCCGACGCGACGCTCAGCCCCGGTACACCCGGAAGTAGTCGAACGTCGCGGTGAACTCGTCATCAGGGCCGGCGCCGTGCGCGCCGATGCCGATCCGCAGGTCGGCGTCCGCAGGGAGGGTGAGTACGGCGGCCCAGGTCCAGTTGGTGCCGTCCCGACTGGTGCCGGCGCGTACCTCGTGCTCCCCGTCCACCGGGTCGATCCGGTGGTGCAACCGGAGCCAGGTGACCTCACCGGCGGCGCCCGCGTACCCAGCGTTGTTCACCAGCGAGCCCGCGTACGGCATCTCCTTCTGGTAGGCGGTTTCCCGAAGCGCTCCATGCCCCATCGAGGACAGCCGTAGGTAGTGGTCGTCGCTGGCGTACACCAGCAGGCCGGCCTGTGGGAAGGCCGGCGGTTCCGCGTCGCCGAGCGGCATCCGTACCCGGGTCTCGGCGATCCAGTCTCCGGACGGTGCGTCGCGCAGCAGCAGCGAGGCGTCGTTGCGTTGCCCGCTCAGGTCGGCTGCGTGCACCGGAAACGTCAGCGCGCCGCCGGCGGCCGTTGCCACGGGGTCCCGGACCCAGCTCCACCCCGTGCCGAGCCCGTTGTCGAACTCGTCGCTGGCACCAGGGTCGAGGGGGCCGGCCACCGGCGTCGGTGCCCGGGTGGTCTCCGGCGTGTGGAGCCGGGCCGCGGTCACATCGTCGACGTCAGCGGCGGTGTCGCGCGCCAGCAGCGCCACCGGCCCCGCCTCGAGCCCGGTCGGGAGCGTGGCCTCGACGGTCGCCACCGGATCGAACAGGCCCGCGGAGGTGACCTCGGCGACGACGGTACGGCCGCGTACCGTGACG
>JBOGDK010000146.1:0-10368 GCA_050701795.1 Micromonosporaceae bacterium | reverse complement strand
CCGTAGGCGGTCGGATACGACGGCCTCGCCGCCGCGGGCGTCGACAGAGATGCCGTCATGTTCGTAGCCGAGTTTGCGGGACACACCTTGGGAGGAGTGGTTGTCCTGGAACACCTCGGAGAGCGCGGCGTTGGCTCCGAGGTGGTCAAAGGCCAGCGTGAGTAGCCCGAACCGTGCCTCGGTTCCGTAGCCCTTGCCCTGGTGTTCGATTCCCAACCATGCCGACGTCGTGACCTCCCCAACAACCAGGAAGTCGCGTGCGCGAAGCGTGACCACGCCAATGGGGTCGCGTCTCCGGAAGACCCCGAGCCCGAGCTGCCACGCCGTTTCGCTCCACCCTCCGAGACTGTCCCAGTGACCCTGCAACACCGACCGCGCCCGATCCTCGGGGCTGCCGTCGGTCCACGGCGTCAAGAACGGGCGCTCGTCCGCGCGATGAACGCCGTTGCCGGCGAGGTGCGCCAGTTCGGCCAGTTCCTCCTCGCCGGGCAGGCGAAGCTCAAGCCGTGGGGTGGTGATGGTGAGGCCGTACGGGGGCCACAGATCGACAAGCATGGGCTCGATCTTGACGGCCACGACGCCGTCAAGCTACTGGTTTACCCCGCGAGGCGGCCCGGGCCGGGAGCGAAACCGCTGCCCGACCCGGGCCACTGTCACTTGGCGTCGAGGTGGGTGCCCAGCTCGTCGAGGATCTTGTCGGCGGCGCCCACACCGATGCCCAGATACCACAGGTCATCGGAGACTTCGATGGCGCGCTTGTCGCTTACCGCACCGAGTTTCTGCCACAGCGCACCGTCAGTGATCTGGCCCTGCTTGGTGCCGTTCTTGGGGCCGTACGAGCTGTAGAAGATGATGTCGCCGTCCGCCTTCGAGATCTCCTCGGGGCCGACCTCGACGAACGTCTCGCTCTCGTCCCGCTGGCTTTCCGGCCGGCTCACCCCCACGTCGGCCAGGATGGTGCCGATGAACGAGCCAGGGGTGTAGAGCCGTACCCCTTTCCCTCCCGGCATGAACCGCACCATGCTGACCTCGGTCTTTGCGGGGTCACCAAGCTTCTCGCCCAGGTCCTTGGCCTTCTTCTGGTACGCGGCGAGCTGCTCCTCGGCATCGGCCTTCTTGTTCAGCGCCTCGGCGCCCAGCAGGAAGTTCTCCTTCCAACTGACTCCGACCGTCTCGGAGAGCACGGTGGGCGCGATCTCGTTGAGCTTGTCGTACTTGTCGGCCACCCGGATCTTGCTTCCGAGGATCAGGTCGGGCTTGAGACCGGCGATCTTCTCCAGGTTCGGGTCCTGGATGGTGCCGACCACCTCGACACCCGCGACGTCGTCCTTCAGGTACGACATCACCTCGGTGTTCACGTCCGCGCGGGTCATGCCGACCGGCTTGACGCCCAGCGCGACGGCGGTGTCGAGTTCCCCGGTGTCCAGCACCACCACCCGTTTCGGGGTGCCCTTGATCTTCGCCACCCCGGCGGCGTGCTTGACCGTACGGGTGGGTCCGGGGTCGACGTCGGGGCTGCTGGCCGGGCCGCACGCGGCCGTCGCCATCGCCAGCACCGCCACGAGCGCGGCGTACGCCGTACGGGTGCGGTTCTTCATGATGTTTTCCTTCCTTCGGGGGTGTTCGGGACTGCGGTGAAGACGGATTCCGGGGCGGTTGCCCGCGGAGTGGTCGGCATCTGGCCGGGCACCACCATCGGCGCGCCCGTGACCGGGCACGGGGTGAGGACACAGTCGATCCCGAACACGTCCCGGACCAGGTCCGCGGTGACGATCTGGGACGGCGGGCCGGCCGCGACGATCCGGCCGTCCCGCATGCAGACCAGGTGGTCGGCGTACCGGCAGGCGTGGTTGAGGTCGTGCAGTACGGCGACCACGGTGCGCCCCTGCTCCCGGTGCAGCGCGGCGATCAGGTTCAGCACCTCGATCTGGTGCGCGATGTCCAGGAACGTGGTCGGTTCGTCGAGCAGCAGGATCGGCGTGCCCTGGGCGAGCGCGACCGCGATCCACACCCGTTGCCGCTGCCCGCCGGACAGCTCGTCGACCACCCGGCCGGCGAGACCCGCGGTGTCGGTACGTTCCATCGCCCACCGCACCGCGGCCTCGTCGTCGGCCGACCACTGCCGCCACCAGCTCTGGTGCGGATGCCGGCCGCGCGCCACCAGGTCTCCCACGGTGATGCCGTCCGGGGGAAGCGGCGCCTGCGGCAGCACCCCGATCCGCTGCGCGACCTGTCGGGTGGGCAGCTTGTGCAGCTGATCGCCGTCCAGCAGCACCGCGCCGCTGGTCGGCCGCAGCAACCGGGCCAGGCCCCGCAGCAGAGTGGATTTGCCACAGGCGTTCGGTCCCACGATCACCGTCACCTCGCCGGGCGGGATCGCAAGGTCGAGGCCCCGCACCACGACCCGGTTGTCGTACGCCAGCGTGACGTCCTCGGCGGTCAATCTCATCCGGAGCCTCCCACTCGGGCACGGGCCAGCAGCCACAGCAGGTACGGGGCGCCCAGCACCGCCGTGACCACCCCGACCGGCAGCTCGTACGGGGTGAACGCGGTACGGGCGATCACGTCGGCCACCGCCACCATCAGCGCCCCGACCAGCGCGGACGCGGCCAGGCTGGGCGGATCGGAACGGGTCAGCCGGGCGGCGAGCTGTGGACTGGCCAACGCGACGAACTCGACCGGCCCGACGGCGGACGTCGCGGTGGCGGCGTACCCGACACCGAGTCCGATCAGGAGCAGCCGGGTCAGCCCGAGGCGGGAGCCGAGACCGACGGCGACATCGTCGGGCAGCCGTACGATCCGCATCCCGCGCGGCGCCCACAGCAGCAGCGGCACCGACACCACGAGCACCACCAGCAGCGGCGCCAGGTCGCTCCAGCCACGCCCGTTCACGCTGCCGGTGAGCCAGATCCGGGCCTGTTGCGCGGCGATCGCCTCGTCCTGGGCGAGCATCAGGTCGGTGAACCGGTTCAGCGCGAAGCTCAACGCCACACCCACCACCACGAACCGGCCCGCGTGCAACCCGGACCGCCAGGCGAGCAGGTACACGGCGAGCGCGGCGAGCGCGCCGCCCACCCCGGCGGCCAGCGGCACGTACAGCGTCCCCAGTCCGAGCACGATCACGGTGACCGCGGCGGCGCTGGCCCCGTACGTGACCCCGAGCAGATCTGGACTGGCCAGCGGGTTACGGGCGACCGTCTGGAACAGCGCCCCGGCCATCCCGAGCGCGGCGCCCGCGACCACGCCCGCCACCACCCGGGGCAGCCGCAGCACGTTCACCACCAGGCTGTCCGGACCCTCATCGCTGAGCAGCGCGCGTACCACATCCAGTGGCGCGATGTACGTGGTGCCCAGCGACAGGCTGACCGTCACCGCGACGGCCAGCAGCCCGGTGAGCACGAGCGTCACCACCGCAGACCGCCGGTGGACGGCGAAAGAGACCTCGCGGCGCCGTACGGTCCACCGCCCGGGCAGTACGTCGGTCACGGCGCCATCACCACCCGGCGGCGTACCAGCGCGATCAGCACCGGCGCGCCGAGGATCGCGGTGATCACACCGGCGTGCACCTCGGCGGGCGCGGTCACCACCCGTCCGACCACATCGGAGGTGAGCAGTACGGCGGGGCCGAGCAGTGCCGTGACACCGAGCAGCCAGCGGTGACCGCTGCCGACCAGCGCGCGTCCCAGGTGTGGCGCCATCAGCCCGACGAACGCGATCGGCCCGGTCGCCGCGACGGCGGCCCCGGTGAGCACGGTGACGGCGGCGGCGGCGAGGAACCGGGTCCGGGCCACCTTGTGCCCGAGCCCGACGGCCATCTCCTCGCCCAGCGCGATGGCGTCCAGCCCCCGGGTGCAGCCGACCGCGATCAACAGCCCCGCCAGGACGAACGGCAGCAGCCGCCAGGACGCGTCGGCCGGCACCCCGGCCAGCGAGCCCACCACCCAGAACCGGTACGCGTCCATCGTCCGGTGGTCGAACACCACGATCCCGGCGATCAGCCCGGCCAACAGCGCGGTGAGCGCGGCACCGGCGAGCACCAGCGTGGTCGGTGTGGCGCCGGAACGGGCGGCGGACGCGACCCCGTACACCAGGGCGGTCGCCAAGGCGGCACCGGCGAACCCGAACCACACCCGCCCGGTGAGCCCGCCGACGTCGAGCAGGTACGCGGCGGCGACCACCCCGGTCGCGGCGCCGGCGTTGACGCCGAGGATGCCCGGGTCCGCGATCGGGTTGCGGGTCACGCCCTGCATCAGCACCCCGGCCGCGGCCAGCGCGACGCCGACGCAGATCCCGACCAGGGTGCGTGGCGCCCGCAGGGTACGCACGATCAGGTCGGCCTCGCTGCCGGTGGGCGACACCAGGGCGTGCCACACCTGGCCCGGGGACAACGGCCGGGTCCCGACCAGCAGGCTCAACGTGGCCGCGACCAGCAGGAACACACCCGCCGCGAGCAGCCACAGCCACCGCCGCCGACCCGGCCCCGAAGCCGGTGCCCACGCCGCCCGAGCCGCCTGCGCCGGGGCCGCCGGGGCGGCATTCTCCTGGTCACCCACCTGGGGCTGGCTGTCTGGCCGGGTCATGGGAGGAAGGCCTGTTCCGGGTGGGGGTGGCTGAGGAAGTCGTGGTGGGAGATCTCCCAGCCGTACGCCCCGGCGAGCTCGAACACCACCACGTCGCCGACCCGTACCCGGTCGACGTACGCGCCACGGGCCAGGACGTCCTTCGGGCTGCACAGCTCCCCGGTCACCGTCACGGGGGTGTCGGTCAGTTCTTCACGGGGGTACGGCGAATCCCAGCGCTCGATCGGCACCACCGTGAACGGGTGGCTGTGCTGCCACGAGGACGGCAGCCGGAAGTGGTGGGTGCCGCCGCGCAGCAGTACGTACGCCTCGCCGTGGTTGCGTTTGACGTCCATCACCTCGCAGGCGTACCAGCCGTACGGGGCCACCAGATACCGGCCGCACTCGAACTGGATCTCCCGCCAGTGCGCCGGGAACTCCTCGACCAGCCGCGCCAGGCCGGCTGCGAACCCGTCCCAGTCGAACAGGGTGTCCGGGTCGGTGACGTCCACGCCGATGCCGCCGCCGACGTTGAGCACCTCGCAGCTCAGGTCGTACTGCTTCTCCCAGCCCTCGACGGTGGTCCGGTACAGGTCGAGCACGTCGAGGTGGGCGGCGGCGTCCAGGTTGTTCGACAGCGAATGCAGGTGGAAGCCGACCAGCCGGATCCCGGGCAGCTCCCGGGCCAACGCGACGGCCTCCGGCAGCACCGACTCGTCGATCCCGAACTGGGTCGGCCGCCCCGCCATCGCGAGCGTGGCCTTCGGGAACGGTCCGGCCAGGTTCACCCGGAGCAGCACCTCGACTTCTGCGCCGAGCCGGGCGGCAACGGTACTGATCCGGGTCAGCTCCGTGACGCTCTCGGCGTGCAGCCGTACCGCCCCGGCCTGGATCGCGGTGGCGATCGCCGTACGGGTCTTCAACGGCCCGCCGTAGATGATCGCGGCGCCGGGGGCGGTGCCACGTACCTTGCGCACCTCACCGGCGGAGGCGACCTCGAAGCCGGCCACGACGGGCGCCAGCGCGGCGAGGATCGGTGCGGCGCTGTTGGCCTTCATCGCGTAGAACATCCGGCACCGCTCGGGCAGGCTGTCCACCACCCGGCGGGCATGGCTGGTGATGCCGGCGAGGTCGTACCCGTAGAGGCAGGCGGGGTCGTCGCGACCGGCCCGGTCGGTGATCAGGTCGAGCAGCGCGGGCGGCGGCATCAGGCTCCCTCCTGGCGCGCGTCGGGTGCCACGCCGCTGAGGGCCTGGCGCTGGCCACCAGGTGGCGCGGCGTGGCCGGGGTCAGTGTGGGCGGCGAGGTGAGCACGCAACGCACGGCTGGCGAGGCCGCGTTCCTCACCCAGGACGTACGCCCTCACCCCGCGCTCCCACCAGCTCAAATGAGCCTCCGGGGTACGCGGGATCGCGCAGTACGGCACCCCGGCGCGGTCACACGCCGCATGGACCTCGCGCAGCGCGTCCGTGACCCGCTGGTGCCCGGTCTGCCACGGCACCCCGTACGACTGGGACAGGTCGGCGGCGCCCTCCAACACCATGTCGATGCCGCCACCAGCGAGGATGCCGTCGATCCCGGTCACCGCCTCGGCGTTCTCGATCATCGCCACCACCATGGTCTCCGCGTTAGCGCGTGCCAGGTACTCCGTCAAGTCGATCCGCCCGTAGCCGGGTCCGCGTCCACTGTTCAGGCTGCGCATCCCCTCGGGGGCGTACTTCGCGGCCCGGATCGCGGCGTCCACATCGGACCGGGACCGTACGTGCGGCACCACGACCCCCATCGCACCCGCGTCCAGCGCGCGCAGGATCGCGCCCGGGTCGTGTTCGGGCACCCGTACCAGCGGGGTGATCGACACCGCCTCGGCGGCCCGGATCAGGTTCTCCAGCTCCTGCGGGCTGACCAGGGTGTGCTCGGTGTCGATGACCACGAAGTCGTACCCGGCGCAGCCGATCATCTCCACCAGCGCGGGCGCCGGGATGGCGCAGAACAGGCCGTACACCGGCTCGCCGGCCCGGAGTTTCGCTTTGACGGGGTTCGCGCGCAGCATCAGGCCTCCGGGCACAGCGGGTTGGGGACCGAGTGGACCCGCGGTTCGGTGTCGGGCAGCAGCCGGCGGGCGGTGAGCTGTTCCACGTCCAGGCGTGGCTTGCCGATGTCGAAACCGCCCGCGCCACCGTGCCTCGCGTGGTAGTCCGCGATCACCTCACGGACCAGCGCCCAGAACGGCTCCTCGGGCAGCTGGTACGCCTCGCCGAGGAACAGCGCGAACTCTCCCAGGTTGATGAAGAAGAACGCGTCCAGCAGGAAGTCGGTGACCTGATCCAGGTCGTCGGTCTCCAGGAACGAGTTGCGGTTGGCGTGGTATGCGGGCGGCTCGACCAGCGGCGGGCACAGCTCCGGTCGGCTCAGCGCGGCACGCGAGAACCGGACGCCGTCGTGGAAGTCCCGCAGCACGATCCGGGTCGGTACGCCGTCCCGGTGCGCCAGGATCATGTTCTGGGCGTGCGACTCGAACCCGATGCCGTGCCGTTGCAACAGGTGTACCAGAGGCAGCACGCTCACCGTCAACAGCTGACGCAGCCAGGTGGTCAGGCCGTGCACTCGTACCCACGGGTCGATTAGCGGGGTGCCGTCCAGTTCCCGGGCGATCAGTCCGGTGTACGGGATCGCCTGTTCCCCGGGGTCGAGCCGGCCGTGCAGCGGCTCCCGCCAGATGCAGGCCAGAGTGCCGTACGTGCGGGCCCGCGCCGCCTCGCTGGCCGGCTCCGGCTCCACCGAGACGCCCAGCACCTCGCCGAGCAGCACCGGCCGCAGCTCGTCGCGCAGGTACGGGTCGCTGTCCACCACCCGGCGCAGCCACCCGGTGATCAGCGGCGCGTTGCGTACGGTGTGCGGCGCCAGGGTCCGGCCGGTGGAGGTGTTCAGCAGCGACAACGCCAGCTTCAGGCTGGCCCGCTCCGGAGCCGCCCGGTTGGACAGGGTACGGATCGACTGCTGGGCGCGGTGCGGGTGCGGATCCGTACCCACCACGATCAGGTCCCCTGAACGCAACGCGTCGGCGTGGCCGTGGGCCACCGTGGTCCGCCACTGCCACGGGTGCACCGGCAGTAGCGTGTATTCATCCGGGTTGCCTCCCGCGTCCCGGATCCGTCCGGTGAACTCGTGGTACGCGTCGCCCAGCTCCCGGCGCAGCAGCTCGGCCGGGGTGTCCTCCCCGGCGACCCCGACGGTGACGGCCGGGCCCCGGGCGGCCAGCCAGATCGGGCGTACCTCGGTGTCGAACTCGGGCCCCCAGGCGAGGTTGTCGCCGACACTGAACCCGATCCGTGACTTGTACGCCGGGTGGTACGGGTGCCCGTCGGCCACCCCGGTTTCCAGGGCGTCGTAATCCGCGCCCGCCAGCTTCTGACCTCGCTCGACCAGTACGAACTGGGCCACGGCGTCCTTGAGCAGCGTCTCTTCGAGTTCCCGGGCGAAACCCTCCAGCCGCTCCGGTGCCGCCCCGAGCTGGCCCGCGACCTCGGAGAGGAACCGGGTCAGCGACGCCACCTCATGGCCGCCCCCGGAAGCACTGCGGCCCCCGGAAGCATTGCGGCCCCCGGAGACGCTGCGGATCACCGGGGCGTCGGTCAGGCGTACCCGGTCGAACCCGTACCCGCGGCGCATCGCGAACCGGTACTCCACCGGGTCCCCGGACGCGTCCCGCCCGTCGACCACCCAGTCCGCCGCCCCCAGGTCGGCCGGCCCGGACGGGTCGGCGGCCTGCCGGGGGGCCAGCAGCCCCTCGTACACCAGGGACGCGATCAGCTGCCGCAGCACCCGGCGCCGCACCGGTACATACGACGCCGCCCGCACCGCCGCGACCAGGGTTTCCTCGGGCGTCACCGACTCACCTCACGGATCGGGTTGGGGATGTCCACGTACGACGGTCGTTCACCACGTTCGGTGAACCGGCTGGTGAGGTTCGCCTTCGCCGGCAGCGTCGGGCCATGGCGTAACCGGTCCGGGTACGTGCCGGGCAGGCCGGCCAGCACCTCGCCCACGATCGCCCACAGCCCACGCTCCGGCACCCCGCCGTGGCGGCCGAGCACGTGCAACAGGTGTCCCAGGTGGTTGGTCACCAGGTAGTACCGCAGCCGGTGCCAGGCTTCGGCGTCGTCGTACAGGACGGGGCTGTCCGGCGCCAGCAGGTCCGGCCGGGTGAGCCGCTGCCGGCTGACGCTGACCCCCTCCATGTCACGGACCCACAGCCGGTCCGGCCAGCCGCCGTCCAGATGCACCAGGCTGTTCTGGGCGTGCGCCTCCAGGCTGACCCCGGAGGTGCTCCACAGCTGCAGCGCCGGTACCAGCGAGATCGCCAGGTAGCGCCGCAGCCACCGCTCCACCACCGGCCCGGTGACGCTGCCCCCTCCGGCTTCCCGCAGGTACGCCATCAGATCGGGTTCACCGCCCGGCCGTTCCTCCAGCAGCGCCGCGAGCACCAGCGGCGCGTACCGGCCATCGGTGAACGGGTTCTCGCGGAAGACCACCGTGAGGTCCTCGGCCAGCGTGGGGTGCGACACCGTCCGGTAGCCGGTCTCCACCAGGACGTCGAACCCGCCGTGGGTCCAGCCCGTACGCAGCGCCGCGATCAGCGCGGACGCGTCCGCGGCACGGTGCGCGTGCTCGACCGGGTTGGTACGGAAGAAGTTCGTGATCCGTACCCGCAGCGGCAGTTTCCACACCGTCCCGAATCCCGGGTCGCACACGCTGCGTACCGACGAGGTCGGGTAGACGGGATCACCCAGCGGGCCCAGCGGCACCAGTCGACCGGTGTCCACAAGCGCCCGGTACGCCGACTGCCCAGCCAGGTGGCGCGCCTGCCACGGGTGTACCGGCAGCGCCAGCATGCCGCCGGGCACAGCGGCGGCGACATCCGGCGGGATCCACGTCCCCGGTGCGGTACGCCGCTCGTCAGCCAGCTCCCGGCTCACCGCCACGTACTCCAGCCGGAATGCCGCACCCAGCTCAGGCGCGTACGCCGCCAGATCAACGTCGGTGAAGCCCTCGGCGCTCTTCGGGGTGGGGTGCATCGGGTGCCCGATCCGTACCGACTGCTCAGCCCACCGGGTACGGCCGTGAGAATCCACCGAACGGGCGGGTCGCGGACTGGCCAGGTACCGGGTGATCCGTTCCGTACTGTTCCCGACCTGCCCCGCGAACCTCTCGATCTGCCCCGGAAACCGCCCCCCGGCCGGCTCCGCAGACCCGGCGGCAGTGGGCCGGGGACGGTAGGCGGCTGCCACCTCGTCCAGTACGGCCGTCACGATGTCGGGGAATCCCGCTGCCCGGCCGTCGAGCGCGAACCCGGCGCCGTAATCGTGGTGGCCGAGCGGTGACCAGTACGACAGCGCACCCGTCAACGTCCGCCCGCTGGCCGGCAGGCACACCCGCAGCGCACCACCATCGCCTCGCAGGTCATGCTGGCCGCTCTCCCGCAGGTACGTGTTGAGCAGACCCCGTACGGCCGCGTGCTCGGCCGCCAGCCGGGGCTCGACCGCCGCCAGGGACGGAACAGTCATCGGTGCGCACCTACCTCGGAACGTGACATCACAGGACGTGGCGCTCGCCGCAACACCGCCGGCCGATGAGGCTGGATCCGGCGCGGTGGCACAGGGTCGGCCACCACGACGGGGTCGGCCACCACGACGGGCAGAGCGGGTCGCGGTGGGTTCACCACGGCCGGCACGGCGTCCACCGTGGCTGGATCACCGGCACGGGGCCGGCCCCCGACCGTGGCCAGCGCGGCCGCCGCCGCGAGCAGCAC
>JBOGDK010000145.1:0-10411 GCA_050701795.1 Micromonosporaceae bacterium | reverse complement strand
CCTCGCCGTCGACGCGGAACGTGCCTCTGGCTACCGGTACAGCCATCGCGCGTACCTGATCCAGCTACGCCGGGCCGGAGCCGGCACCTTCCTGATCGATCCGGTCACCTTCGACAGCCTGGCCGGGCTCAGCAACGAGTTGCGCGACACCGAGTGGGTGCTGCACGCCGCGAGCCAGGACCTGCCGTGCCTGCGCGAGGCCGGGATGAATCCGAAGACGCTGTTCGACACCGAACTCGGTGCCCGGCTCGCCGGGTTCGAACGGGTCGGGCTCGCCGCGCTCACCGAGAGACTGCTCGGCTACGCCCTCGAAAAGCACCACTCCGCAGCCGACTGGAGCACCCGCCCCCTGCCTGCGTCCTGGCTGACGTACGCGGCGCTCGATGTGGAGCTGCTGGTCGAGTTGCGGTACGCACTGGCCACCGAACTGGAGCGACAAGGCAAGTTGGGTTGGGCTCAGGAGGAGTTCAGCCATCTGTTGACAGCGCCGCCTCCGAAGCCACGTACCGATCCGTGGCGGCGTACCTCGGGGATCCACAAGGCGCGGGGGCTTCGGGCGTTGGCCCGGGTACGGGCGTTGTGGCAGGCCCGCGACGACATCGCGCGCCGGCGAGACGTGGCGCCCGGCCGGATTCTTCCGGATGCCGCGATCATGGCCGCCGCGCAGGCCGACCCGCCGGACGGGCAGGCGTTGACGGCACTGCCGGGCTTCGGCGGCCGCGCCACCCGCAAACTCGCCCAGGTCTGGCTACGGGCGCTCAACGACGCGAGAACGTTGCCGGACTCGCAACTTCCGGCCGCCACGGTGCCGAGTGACGGGCCCCCACCGCCACACCGCTGGGCGGAACGTGACCCGGTCGCCGCCGGCCGGCTCACTCGGTGCCGAGCCAGCATCAGCCACCTCTCCGAGGAACTGGCGATACCGCCGGAGAACCTGTTGCTCCCCGACTCGGTACGCCGGCTCGCCTGGACACCACCGGAAGCGCTCTCCACCACATCGACCGCTGACGCGCTGGCCGGGTACGGGGCCCGCAGTTGGCAGATCGAGCTCACCGCCGAGCCCCTCGCGACGGCCCTCGCCGACCCCCCACCCACATCCTGACCGGCCCGCACACTGTGCCCATCGCGTCACCGCCGTAGCGCCCACTGACCCAGGACCATCACCCGGCGGTACGGTCCGCCTCGCCGCGCTCCACGCAGAACTCGTTGCCGTCGGGGTCTGCCAGCACCACCCAGCCGCGACCGTCCGGGACACGATGGTCGGCGACCAGTTTCGCCCCCAGACCGAGCAGGCGTTCCACTTCGGCGTCCCGGGTACGGTCAGCGGGCGCGAGGTCGAGGTGCACCCGGTTCTTGACCGTCTTGGTGTCCCGGACCTGGATGAAGAGCAACTGGTGTTCTTCGCTGTCACCAGGGATCAGCACTTCGGTATCGCCTGGCTTGTCGTCGTCGTGCACCCGACGGCCCAGCACCTGGCACCAGAACAGCGCCAGGTCGTACGCATCGCCGGTGCAGTCGATCGTGATGTGGCGTATCGAAGATGTCATCGGCGAACCCTAGCCATCCGTGGATCCCCCAGTCACCAGATTTAGATCGCCGGCGCGGAAGGGCTCGAAAGCCGTCACGAGGGGTCGAATCGTCGTCCCGGATACGTCAGGATCAATCAGGTGGCGACCCGATCCGGTGATGCACCCCCGACCGTCTCCCCCACCGCACCCCCGGACCTGCGAAGGCTGCGCGCCGGGCTCCGGGAGATCCGGGAGGAGCTGGTCTGGATCGACACCGCCGCCGGCCGGTACGCCGAGGCCACCGAGCCGGAACGCGCCGCCCGGTGGCAGGAACTCCTGACCCAGGTAGCCAACGAGACCGAGGACGTCGACGGACGGCTGGCCGCGCTGACCAAGCTGCTCGAAGGCGACGCCGGCGTCGCGGATCTGCACTCCGACGCGGTGACCCGGATCGACAACGCCTGGCAGAAGCTGAAGGCACTGTGCACACAGGACGTCGAGCAGCTACCAGACGCGGCCAGCATCCGTTCACTGATCGACACCTGCGTACTGGAGATCGGGTACCTGACGGTGCCGGAACGCACCAACCGCACGTTGAAGTCCTTGCGGGTCGGCGGCACCCTGAACTTTCACGCCGAGTTCGCCGACGAGGTGCCCCGGAAGGCGGCCCGGACCGCGATCCTGGCCTGGCTGAACAGCCATCCCCGGCACGTCAGCGGCGTGGTCGATGTCGCCAGCGGCACCATCATCAAGGCCTCCAGCAGTCCCGCCCGGCGGCTGGTGAGCTGGCTGCTGGTGCTGGCCGTCGCAGCGGTCGCGCTGATCAGCGCTGGTTTCGCGCCATACCTGGTGTCGATGGCGGGGGTCGGGAAGGCACCTGTCGATGCCTCCGGCGCTGACTACGTGTGGGCGATGGCGTTCGCGTACGCGGGCGCCATCGGCCACATCCTGATCGCCGCCCTGAAACAGCTGCGCCGCGCCGGCACCGGCGCCGACGAGCGGTTCACCGCGATCGGCAACTTCACCATCTGGGTGCACATCAACGAGATGTATCTGATGCTGTTCGGGTTGGCGATCCCCGCCGCGGCGTACACGGTGATCCTGTCCACCGGGTCGATCGACTACGTGACGCTGGCTTTCGTGGGCTTCTCGATCGACAGCCTGCTCGACGTGGTGCTGGCACGGTTCGACAAGGTGGTTGCCGGGCGTACCGAGACGATCGCCCGGGCTTTCCGGTAACCGCTCCCCGGTCGGGTAAGAAAACTCCACCGTTCGGCCGGATCCGGGCAACTCTTGACGTAGCCTGGTTCTCGCGTTTAGCGTCCCGCGAAACAAAGGGCCGACTCCGCGACGGCGTCCGGTCGACATTTCGGGAGTTGGAGGATCTTCCATGGCATCGAGGCGGCACCTCGTCCGTGGCCTGATAGCTGCCGCGGGCGTCACGGTCCTACTCGTCACAGGGGCGGCGTCGGCGGCGTCGCTGGACGTGACGAAGAAGGCCGACGGCCCCCGCAACGTCACGTACACCGACTGGACCAGTTCCGCGGACTTCGACACCGGCACCGCCGAGGGCACCGCGAGCACCGGCGACGCGTTGCGCATCGACTCCCCCGCCGGCACCCTCGACTACACCGACCCGTTCGGGAACGGCACCGCCAAGACCTACGAGTACGCCCGCTGGACCTCGCCGTCGGTCAGCAACGGGTACCCCGCCACTGAGGCGATTTCCTCCTGGGCGGCCGACACACCTGGCGGCACCTGGATCCAGGTCAACCTGCGGGGCGTCACCGAGTTGGGCAACACCACCAAGTGGTACGTGATAGGCCGCTGGGCCTCCGGCGACAGCGAGATCCACCGCACCTCCGTACCGTCGCAGGGTGACACCGACGGCTTCGTCGCGATCGACACCTTCGTGGCCGCCGACGGACACGCCTGGACGAGCTACCAGGTCCAGGTCACCCTGCTACGCCCGGCGGGCAGCACCGACACCCCGTCGGTACGCACCCTCGGCACGATGGCCTCACAGTTGCCGGACGGCACCCCGACCCCGAGCACGCCGTCCGGCGTCACGACAACGCTCGACGTACCGCGACACTCCCAGGAGTTGCACGTCGGCCACTACCCCGAGTGGGACAACGGCGGCGAGGCATGGTGCAGCCCGACGTCCACGTCGATGGCGCTGGGGTACTGGGGTGCCGGTCCGCAGCCTGAGGACTACGACTGGGTGGAGCCGAAGCCACACACCGATCCCTGGGTCGACCACGCCGCCCGCAACGTCTACGACTACAACTACGACGGCGCTGGCAACTGGCCGTACAACACCGCGTACGCCAGCCGGTACGGGATGGACGCCTTCGTCACCCGGCTGCGGTCACTGAACGAGGCCGAGAAGTTCATCGCCGCCGGGATCCCGCTGGTGGTCTCCGCCTCCTGGAAGAAGAACGAGGTGCCCGGCGCCGACTACGGCACCAACGGCCACCTGCTGCTGATCGTCGGCTTCGACGCCGCCGGCAACCCCGTGATGAACGACCCGTTCGCGGCGAGCAACGACGCGGTGCGTAAGACGTTCGGCCGAGCGGAGTTCGAACGCGTGTGGTTGACCCACAGCGGCGGCCTCACGTACGTGATCCACCCGGCAGACGTACCGCTCCCGGCCGCGCCGGCACAGCCCAACTGGTGATCCTCTCCCTCCGCACGAGAGCCCCCGGCAACGGCGCCGGGGGCTCTCGTGTGTCGTGGTCAGGTGGCGGCCGGTGGCACCCGTTCCGGTGCTGGGCGCCGGGGTCCACGCGCCCCCACGAGCAGCGCCACCGCGCCCAGGCAGCCGGCGAGCAGCAGCATCGGCCGCAGCCCCATGATGACCGTGGGGAACCAGAACGGGATCCGCCAGGTCCCTCCGCCCGAGAGCCACGCCGCCATCCAGAGCAGCCATGACAGCGTCGGCAGGACGGTCAGCAGCAGCCCCAGGTAACCGATTCCGGCGGCCGCCGCCCGCCGACCCGGTACGCCGCTCGCCTGTGCCCGCCGGGACCCCCAGCCCACCAGCAACCAACCGGTCAGGGCGCCCAGCACGCCACCGGCCACCGCCAACGGCGGCACCGTCCATGGGGCCTCCCGGACGATGGACAGTCGTGGATCCCCGTCCTGGTACCGGACGGTCACCGCATGCCGGCCGTTGCTGGCGGTGAACTCGTACCCCCCGGGCTCAGATTCGACGATCCGCCAACCCGCGCCCGACAGCCGGGCCTGTGCCGTCTTCATGACCTGCGCCTGGGTCCGGCCCGCCGCGTCGACCGATACCGGGTACTCGACCTTGCCGGCCTCGTACTCGTCGCCGCCGAGCAACGCGAGCAGCCACGGGTCGTCGGTCATCCTGGGGTCGAACCCGAACAGGAAGTCCCACCGGGTCGGCTCACCGAACGTGGCGTCCCCGGAACGCGATACGCGCGATCGCCGTCGCCTCCCGGTCGGACGGCAACGCGGGCGCGGCGGTCTGCCAGCCGAGCCATGCCCCCGCGCCGAAGGCCAGCCAGCCCAGCACCAGCGCGGTCCACACCGCGGCGAACCGGGCAACCCCGCTGCCGGGTACCCGCAGTCGCTCCCGCGCCCCGCCCAGCACCAGGTCGCGCACCTGTACGCCGGTGGGCCGCGACTGGGCTGGTGCGGCCGCCTCCAGCAGAGTGCCGATCATCTCTTCGACGCGCACCTTCCGGTACCGCCGGGGATACGCGTGCAACCACCGCCGGTAGCGGCGTTCCAGCGGCGACTGGGCGCCCAGGTTCGGGTTCGCTGTCATCTGATCCCCCGTTTCCTGGCCCGATCAGGCGAACGCCTACGGACCCGGCTCGCGGTCACTGGGCTGGGGCGGGCCGGGCCGCCTGGCGTGCTGTCAGGCTGCGTGCCGCGGCGCGGGCGTTGCGTTCCAGGCGCTCCATTTCCGCGGCCAACCGGGAGGCACCCTGGTCGGTGAGCCGGTAGTAGCGGCGGAGCCGACCGTCGACGACCTCCTCCCGGTCGAGCTCGATCAGGGTCTCCTCGGTGAGCCGGTCGAGCGCGGCGTACAGGGTGCCCGCCTGCAACGTCACCGTGCCGTCGGACAGCGCGCTGACCTCGCGGATCACCCCGTAGCCATGCAGCGACCGTTGGGCGAGCGCGGTCAGGATGAGGAAGGTCGGTTCTCGCATAGCGGCCATGGCGTCAATATAAAGATGATCTGTATAATACGTCAACCGGCCGCTCCGAGGACGGCTACCCTGACCGGGTGACCAGGTACGCCGCCCTGCTCCGGGGCATCAACCTCGGACGCCACAACCGGATCGCGATGGCCGACCTGCGGAACCTGCTGTCCGGGCTCGGCTACTTCGATGTGCGCACCCACCTGCAGAGCGGCAACGCCGTACTCAGTGCCGCCGACACCGACCCGGACACGGTGCGGGCCCGGATCGAAGCCGCGCTTTCCGACACCCTCGGGATGGACGTCCTGTGCCTGGTGCGGGACCAGGACCAGCTCCGGTCCGTGATTGACGGGCACCCGTTTCCCGACATCGCCACCAACGGCTCCCGGATGATGGCGATGTTCCTTTCCGAGGCCCCGGACCCGGCGTTGCTCACCGCCCACGACCCGGTCGCTCTGGACCCGGACCGGGTACGCCTCGGCGACCGGGTGATCTACCAGTGGTGCCCGGACGGCCTGATGGCCGCGCCACCGGTCGGCGCGTACGCCGAGAAACACCTCGGAGTAGCTGTCACCGCTCGCAACTGGAACACCGTCACCAAGCTCGGCGAATTCCTCGGCGCCTGACGGGCACGCCTGACCAGCGCTGCAACCCGAATGCAAGGAATCTGCAGGCCGGACACCGCAGGCTTGCCCTCGCCAGCCCTGTCCGGGGCAACCTGGCACACCCGAGAGGAGCACACATGCGCGCCCTCGACTGGCACTAGACCCACCAAAGCGGTACGGGACGCCACCTCACGTGGCGTCCCGTACACCGTCACGACCAAAGGAGTACGACGTGCGCAAACTCCTGCCGCGACTCGCGGCACTCGCGATCCTCTCCATCGTCGCCGTGGCCGGGATGTCCGTGGCCTCACCGTCACCCGCATCGGCCGCGGAGTGTGGCACCACCTTCGCGGGGTTCAACGGCCAGATGACCCAGACGTACAAGAACTGCTGGGGCGGCGCCTGGGTGACCTCCGCGTACCAGAAGAGCGGCGGGGCGCTGCACTACTTCGACAACGAGTGCCGTCCCGCTGCCAACGGAAGCACCGTCACCTGGGAGCACCCGTACACGGTGTCCGGGGCAACGTACACGACGGTGTTCTGCGCCCCGTTCGCGATCTATGAGGCACCGGTGTACAGCGGCGGCTCGCTCCCTTGTTGGACCACGTTCAGCCCGACCTCGCCACAAGGTGGACCAATGAGCCACTTCTACGGGAACTGCGGCGACTACGCCGCCGTGGCACCCGCCTACCGCTACCCGGGCGGATCGTGGTACATCGACGACGGGTGGAGCCTTGGACTGTGGCCGGGCCAGACCGTCGAATGGAGATACACCGGCACGGAGCAGAACGTCAACTACACGACCGTGTTCGCGATCTACGAACCGAACCTCACCTGAGTACGGAGGCCGGGTGTCGCGTTCGCACGGCACCCGGCCTCGGTGTCATCCGCGTTCCAGGGCGGGGCTCGGGAGCGCGGACTCGTCCAACCTGGACAGCCACTCGGTCACCTCGCGGGCCACATCCTGCGGCGTCAACCCCAGATCGGCGAGCAACTCAGCACGGCTGCCGTGCGGATGGAACCCCGGCGCCACCCCGAGGTCACGCACCGGTGTCGGTACGTCGGCGTCGCGTAGCGCCTGCGCCACCGCCGACCCGAAGCCGCCGGTACGGATCCCGTCCTCGACCGTGACCACCAACCGGAAGTCCGCGGCCAGCTCGACGATCCTGGTCTGCACCGGGCGCACCCAGCGCGGGTCGACCACGGTCACGCCGTACCCCTGCTCGGCGATCCGCTGTGCGGCCTCCACACCCAGGTGCCCGAACGCCCCCACCGCGACCAGCAGGACGTCCCGGCGCTGGGCCCGGTGCAGTACGTCGACGGCGTCCAGCCCGGATCCGAGGCGCTCCACGGTGGGAAGGTCGGACGGTACGGAACCGGTCGGGAAACGTACCACCGTGGGCCCGTCGTCCACGCCGACCGCTTCGGCCAACTCCTCCCGCAGTGTCGCGGCGTCCCGCGGCGCGGCGATCCGCAACCCCGGCACCACGCCGAACACCGACATGTCCCAGATCCCGTAATGGCTGGGACCGTCCGGACCGGTGATCCCGGCCCGGTCCAGGACGAACGTCACCGGCAGCTTGTGCATCGCCACGTCGAGCAGCACCTGGTCGAACGCCCGGTTCAGGAACGTCGAGTAGATCGCCGCCACCGGGTGCATCCCGCCCAGCGCCAGCCCTGCCGCCGAGGTGGCCGCGTGCTGTTCGGCGATCCCGACGTCGAAGACGCGTTCGGGGTACTTCGCGGCGAGCTTGGAGATCCCGGTCGGGATCGACATCGCCGCGGTGATCCCGACGATGTCGGGACGCTCGTCGGCGAGCTTCACCAGTTCGTCGGCGAAAACGCCGGTCCACCGTACGCTCGACGGCGACAGCGACTTGCCGGTCTCGGGGTCGAAGGCCGAGGGGCTGTGTAAGCAGTCGTCTTCGTCATTCTCCGCTGGGGGGTAGCCGTACCCCTTACGGGTCACCGCGTGAACGATCACCGGGCCGCCGAACGACTTCGCCCGCTCCAGGGCACGCTCCATCGAGGCCATGTCGTGACCGTCGACGGGGCCCACGTACTTGATGCCGAGGTCTTCGAACATCGCCTGCGGCGCGACCGCGTCCTTGAGGCCCTTCTTGACCGCGTGCAGTACCTCGTACAGTGGCGGACCCAGCAGCGGGGTGCTGCCCAGGGTGTCCTTGACCAGGTCGAGCACCTTCTCGTACTGCGGGTTCAGGCGCAGCGTGGCGAGGTGGTCGGCGAGCCCGCCGATGGTCGGTGCGTACGAACGGCCGTTGTCGTTGACCACGATCACCAGCCGGCTCTTCTTCGCCGCGGCGATGTTGTTCAACGCCTCCCAGCACATCCCGCCGGTGAGCGCCCCGTCCCCGACCACCGCGACCACGTGCCGCTTCTCGCCCCGCAGGGTGTACGCCTTCGCCAGCCCGTCCGCGTACGACAATGCCGTCGAGGCGTGCGAGTTCTCCACGATGTCGTGGTCGCTCTCCGCCTGGCTCGGGTAGCCGGTCAGGCCACCCCGCTTTTTGAGCTGGTCGAACGCGTCCTGACGGCCGGTCAGGATCTTGTGCACGTACGCCTGATGCCCGGTGTCGAAGATGACCCGGTCCGCCGGCGAGTCGAACACCCGGTGCAGCGCCATGGTCAGCTCCACCACACCGAGATTCGGCCCCAGGTGGCCCCCGGTCCGTGACACCTTCGCGACCAGGAAGTCCCGGATTTCGGCGGCCAGGACGCTGAGCTGGTCAACCGGAAGTCGCTTCAGGTCGGCGGGAGTGCGTACCCGCGCCAGGAGTTGGCCGGGCACCGAAGTGTCACCAGGAGTCATGCTGACCGAGTCTAGTCAGCCGGGCCGAGGGCGCCGTGGGTCGCCGTGGCGCCCCGGTGTGGCGCTGGAGGCCGTTCGGCGGCCGGAACTGTCGTCTGAAAAGCTCTCGACATGGCGATGGTGATGGTGACGGGTGCGACCGGTGGAATTGGTGCGGCCCTGGTGAAGATGCTGCACGCACGAGGTGACGAGGTATACGGCGTAGGCCGCGACCACGACCGGCTGGCGGCCCTCGGGGTACGTCCCGTGGTGGCAGATCTCACTCACCCGGAAACCCTGGAATCCTCGATCCCCCGGCTGGACCGACTCGACGCCCTGGTGCACAGCGCGGGTGTCGTCACGCTCGGCAACATCGCTGAGACTCCGTACCGGGTATGGATGGAGCACCTCACGGTGAACCTTGGCGCCGCCGCCGAGCTGACCCGGTTGTTACTGCCGTCGCTACGAGCCGCCGAGGGGCAGGTGGTCTTCGTCAACTCCGGCGCCGGCCTGCAGGCCAACCCCGGCTGGGGCGCGTACGCCGCCAGCAAGTTCGGCATGAGGGCGCTGGCCGACTCGTTGCGGGCCGAGGAGCGCCAACTGCGGATCACGTCGATCCACCCGGGGCGTACCGCGACCGCGATGCAGCAGTCGGTACGCGACCAGGAAGGCGCCGAATACGATCCCGAGCAGTACATCCAGCCCGCGACGGTCGCGAACCTGATCCTGACCGCGCTGGACACCCCGCGGGATGCCGAGCTGATCGAGATGTCGGTGCGCTACCGCCTCTGACTCGCCCGGCCGGGGCCGCCCCAGGCACCGCGGCCCGGCCCGGGGGCGGCGTTCCCAGCCGGGGCGCCCCTGGTCGGCGGCGCGCCTCAGGCACCAGGCGGGTGGAGCAGGGCGATGCACTCGACGTGGTGGGTCATCGGGAACGCGTCGAAGCCGCGTACGTCGACCAACCGCCACCCGGAGGAGCGGAACGTCTTGACGTCGCGGGCCAGTGCCGCCGGGTCGCACGCGACATAGGCCACCGCGCGCGGGCCAGCGGCAACGATCCGGCGTACCACGTCGGCGCCGGCGCCGGACCGCGGCGGATCCAGTACCACCAGGTCCGGATCACGCATCCCGCGACGCCGCAACACCTGCTCCACCCGGCCCCGCGCGACGTGCACCTGGGGCAGGTCGGCAAGGTTGCCGCGCGGATCGGGCGCCGGGTCGGACTCCACCAGCACCACCCGCCCGCCCGGACCCACCCGCTCGGCGAGTGCCGCGGCGAACAGGCCGGCACCGCCGTACAGGTCCCAGGCCCGC
>JBOGDK010000144.1:0-10659 GCA_050701795.1 Micromonosporaceae bacterium | reverse complement strand
CCTACGGAGGGAAGGATTTCACCACCACCCCGGTGACGGTCTACTCCGGATGGTTCCGCGCCATCTTCGGGTACGGGCTGGGGTTCGCGTTCGTGGCGTACTACCCGGGCCTGCTGCTCCTGGGACGACCGGATCCGCTCGGTGCCCCGGGTTTCGTACCGTGGCTGGGGCCGTTGGCGGCAGCCGTCGCGGTGGGGGTCGCGGCGCTGGCGTGGCGGACCGGCGTACGCCACTACACCAGCACCGGGTCGTGAGGCGGAGGAGCCGAATCGTGGGAAACGTGATCGAGGTGCGTGGGCTGCGTAAGGACTTCGTGGTGCGCCGCAAGGTGGGCAGATTCCGTCGGGAGAAGCACACCGTCTCCGCGGTGGACGGGATCGACCTGACGATCGGGCGGGGCGAACTGCTCGGCTACATCGGACCGAACGGCGCCGGCAAGTCGACCACCCTCAAGATGCTCACCGGCGTGTTGCACCCCACCGGCGGCGAGTTGTCGGTGTGCGGCCTGCGGCCGGTGCCTGACCGGGTACGGCTGGCGCGGCGGATCGGTGTGGTGTTCGGGCAGCGTTCCGCGCTGTGGTGGGATCTGCCGCTGCGGGAGTCCTTCGAACTGCTCCGGCACATCCACCGGGTGCCCGCCGCGGACCACGCCCGCCGACTCGCCGAATGCCGGAAGCTGCTCGACCTGGACGAGTTCCTCGACACCCCAGTACGTCAACTCTCCCTGGGGCAACGGATGCGCGGTGAACTGACGGCGGCCCTGCTGCACGCTCCAGAGGTGCTGTTCCTGGACGAGCCCACCATCGGCCTGGACGTGGTGAGCAAGCAGGCGGTACGCGGCTTCCTCGCCGACCTGGGATCCCGGGGCGACACCACGGTCGTGTTGACCACCCACGACCTCGCCGACATCGAACGGCTGTGCCGCAAGCTGGTGGTGATCGACCACGGTCGAGTCGTCCACGACGGCACGCTCGACGAGCTGCACGCCAGGTACGGCTCTCGCCGCCAGGTGGTCATGGACTTCGACGAGCCCGTTCTCGATGCTCCGGTGCTGCCAGGCGCAACCGTCGAGGAGATCGAAGCCGATGGCCACCGGATCAGGTACGGCCTCGACGGTGCCACCGCGGGTCACGTGGTGTCCCGGCTGGCGCAACTCGGGTCGTTGCGTGACGTCTCGGTCCAGGAGCCGGACATCGAGGACGTGGTCGCTCGTCTCTACACCACACCGAACCGGACAGACCCGGAGAGGAACCGGCCGGTCCCGGAATCGATCTGAAGCCAGCCTGGTCGGGAGGTGTCCGGCCTACGATGGTGATCATGTCGGGGTGGGGGCTCTGCCGGCGTGCCGCGACCAGGCGTGGGTCGCGTTGAGCAGCGCGGACACTGGCGCCGTGACTCAGGTCGTCGGTGACGACACGCTCCTGGTTTTCCTGTCCGACATCCATATCGGTGGGGCCGCGGGCGACGACATCTTCGATTCGGGGGAGGCGCTCGCCGGGCTGCTGGACGAGGTGAGCGGCCATCACGGCCCGGTTGAGCTGGTACTGGTCGGGGACTTCCTTGACCTGCTGCGGATGGCCGGCGCCGGTGGTGGCGCCGGGGGCAGTGCCAGGGGCGGTGCTACCCGGGTCACCGACGCGATGGCCGAGCCGCGGTACCGGGGCGTGTTCGCGGCGCTGCGCAGCTTCGCCCAGGCACCGGGGCGGCGGGTGACGTACCTGGCCGGCAACCACGACGCCGGGATGTGGTCGGACGCCGAGCTTCGTGCGGTGTTGGCCGACGCCGGGCTGGTGGACGAATTCGGACTCTCGTACCGTGCGGAGTTCGCGTCGTATCCCGGGCGGTGGGTGTACGCCGAGCACGGCAACCAGTTCGATCCGACCAACACCATCGCCGACTACACCAACCCGCTCGACACCCCGTTGGGCTCGCACGTGGTGACCGACGTGGTCCGACCGATCGGGCCTGGCGTCGCCATCACCCGGCGGGTGAATCTCCGAGAGCTCAGTTACGTGTTTCCGCTGTCCGCGATCCCGCACTGGGTTGCCGGACGGGTGTTCTACCAGATCCTGGGTCAGGTGCTGAAGTGGTTGGTGTTGCCGCTGGCCATCGCGGCACTGGCGCAGGAACTGGTGGTGGCGGTGGTGGGCACCGACAGATTCGCCAGCGTTCTGCGGTCGTTTCTGCTCGGGATCGGCTACGACGTACTGGTGCTCGCGGTGGCGGTGTCACTGTTGTTCTTCGTCGTGCGGCGTACCACCCATCGGGTGGTCGCCACGTTGACAGACCGGTTCGGCAGCCACGGTGCGGACTCCGCGGCCGAGGGCGACACGGCGGTCCGTGACCTGCTGCGTAGCGACCGGCCGCCACCGTTGGCGGAGGGCATCTCGGCCCCCCAGATCGCCGTGTTCGTCTCCGGGCACACCCATTCCCCGTCGATCGGGGACGTCGAGCGGGAGGACGGACCCGGCACGGTGGTCGTCAACACCGGCTGCTGGCTGCGGCAGCTGTGGGCGGTGAGCGCCTGGCTGAAAGCCCCTCCGGTGTTCGTCCCCACCTTCGTACAGAGCCACGTCCGGGTACGGGTGGTGCCGGACGGGATCGCCGTGGAGCTCTGGGAACACCCGCGGCGGGCCGAACAGGATCTGCCGTTCCTGGAACGCCTCGCGATCGCGGGGCGGGGTCCGAGCCGACCGCGCCCCGCGACCCAGCCACGGATCGTGGGCCGCCGAGTGGTCACCTAGGTGGTCTGCGTCGCCGCCCACCGGCTGATGACCTCGTCCAGCGTGTCGAGTGGCAACGGGCCGTGACCGAGCACCTGGTGGTGGAAGTCCCGGACGTCGAAGCGGTCACCTAGCGCAGCGGCGGCCCGCTCACGCAGGTCCCGGATCCGGATCCGGCCCACCATGTACGCCAGGGCCTGACCCGGGGCCGCGATGTAGCGGTCCACCTCGTTGGCGATGTTGCTCTCGGACAGCGCGGTGTTCGCGCGCATGAACTCGATCGCCCGGGTACGCGACCAGCCGTGATGATGCATCCCGGTGTCGACCACCAGACGGCAGGCGCGCCACGCGTCGAACGACACCATCCCCAGGCGGCTCAGGTCCCCTGTGTAGAGCCCCATCTCGTCGGCGAGCCGTTCGGAGTACAGGCCCCAGCCTTCGCCGTGCGCGGTGATGAAGCCGTACCGCCGGAAGTCCGGCAGGTCGGTCAGGGTCTGCGCGATCGCCACCTGGGTGTGGTGCCCGGGAACGCTTTCGTGGAACGCGAGTGCCTCGTACTCGAAGCGGGGTCGGCTCCGCGGCCGGTACGTGTTGATCACGTGTGCCCCGGGCCGGCCGCCGTCACCGGCTGGCGGCAGGTAGTAGCCGAGAACGCCTCCCGCCGCTTCACTGGGATGCATCTCCCGTACCACGCAGGGTGCGGTGGGGTAGGCGCGGAACCAGTCCGGCAACGCCGCCTCCGCGCGTCGTAGCGCTGTGGTGACCGCGTCGACGATCTGGTCACTGGAGCCGAACCGCAGTTCCGGGTCGTCGCGCAGCCGCGCCAGCACCTCCGGTACGTCACCGGTGCCCAGCACCCGTCCGCCCAGCTCGGCGAACTCGTCCCGTAGCGTGGCCACGAGGTCCAGGCCGAGCTGGTGGATCTCGTCCGGGGTCAGGTCTGTGGTGGTGTGGGAACGTACCGCCGCGAGATATCCCTCGGGCCCGCCCGGTACGTGACACACCCCGACGTGGTCGCCGTCCCGACCGGAGCTGGCCAGGGCGGCGAGGCCCTCCCGGTGCCGGCGCAACGCCGGGTGCACCTCGCCGGCCAGCAACTCAGACACCTGACGGCGCCAGGTTTCGTGGTCCGCCGCGGGACGCAGCAGCGGGTCCCCGGCTGTGCCCGAGAGGTGGTCGTCGAGTTGTGCGACGGCCTGTCGTACCCCGGACGCGGTGGGGGTACGGCCGTCGGCCACCGCTTCGGTGTGCCGGGCGAGCACCGCGTCGAGGTAGCCGCCGAGTCGACTCAACCGTGTCAGGTACGCCTCAGCCGCAGCGTCGTCGCTCAATGTCACCAACGGCACCGTCGACAGCACCTCGGACAGCGTCCCCATCACGCTGCCGGTGACCGCGACCTCCTGCAACGCCGCGTCGATCCCGTCCCGGGTGTCGCGGATCTCGCGGGCCAGCATGGACCGGGTGATCAGGTCCGACTCGTCAAGCCCGGCGCTGTCGACGTCGCCCAGCTGCTGTCCCAGCCGGCCGAGCGCGGCGTGATGCCGCTGGTCGGCATCGCGTGACGGATCGGGTACGTCAGCGTCGTACCCGGGCACGCCGAACATCGTGGCCTCGAACGGGTTGGCCCGCAGTGTCGTCCGGAAGTACTCCTCGGCCAGCCCCGCCAGCTGGCTATGCGGCTCAGTCACGGGGGCTCTGGGTACGCGCGGGGTCCCGCTCCACCACCGGGTCCAGCACCTCGTCGATCGCCTTCATCAGGCCGGGTTCCAGCCGTACGCCGGCGGCCTTGACGTTGTCGACCACCTGTTCCGGCCGGGACGCCCCGACGATGGCGCTGGCCACGTTCGGGTTCTGCAGCACCCAGGCCACCGCCAGCTGCGCCATGGACAACCCCGCCTCCTCGGCGATCGGCACCAGCTTCTGCACCCGGGTCAGCACGTCGTCGGCGAGGAACCGCTTGATGAAGTACGCGCCGCCCGTCTCGTCGGTGGCGCGGGAACCCTCCGGCGGCGGCCGACCCGGCAGATACTTGCCGGTCAACGACCCCTGCCCGATCGGCGAGAACACGATCTGGCTGATCCCGAGTTCCTCGCTGGCCGGCACCACTTCGGCTTCGATCACCCGCCACAGCATCGAATACTGCGGCTGGTTCGAAACCAGCGGTACGTGCAGCTCCCTGGCCAGGGCGGCGGCGGCTCGCAGCTGTTCGGCCCGCCACTCCGAGACCCCGATGTAGAGCGCCTTTCCGGCGCGTACCACGTCGGCGAAGGCGAGCATGGTCTCTTCCAGCGGGGTCGAGTAGTCGTACCGGTGGGCCTGGTAGAGATCGACGTAGTCGGTGCCGAGGCGGCGCAGCGAACCGTTGATGGATTCGGTGATGTGTTTGCGGGACAGACCCCGGTCGTTGGGTCCGTCGCCAGTTGGGAAGAACACCTTGGTGAAGATTTCCAGACCTTCGCGGCGTTGCCCGTTCAGGGCCCGGCCGAGCACTGACTCCGCCTTGGTGTCGGCGTACACGTCAGCGGTGTCGAAGGTGGTGATGCCGTTGTCCAGCGCGGCCCGTACGCACGCGACCGCGGTCTCTTCCTCGACCTGCGAACCATGGGTGAGCCAGTTGCCGTACGAGATTTCACTGATCTTCAGGCCAGAGCGGCCGAGGTGACGAAACTCCATTGGCCGACCCTAGTCCGGATTCCGGTGGTCGAGTTCGAGACAGGGATCACATCATCTGCGGGGCTGGGTCGCCGGTCCAGCTGGGGGCAATCCGCCCTGCACCGGCATCGGGCCGCCCGGGCGGGCTGTGGGGGACGTCATCGCGCCTGGGCTCACCGTGGCGCGCGTGGGCACGATGGCGCCCCGGGTGGTCTCCGCGACGGCGTACGCGACGTCGTCGGGGTCGGCGCTGAACGACTGCCGCAGCGCCGGCACCAGGAAGCCGTTCACCTCCGGTGACCACAGCGGCGCCAGTCCGGGGTCGGACTTCAATGGCGACTCCGGCTTTGGCCACACCATCAGCGCGTCCTGCACACCCGGCCGTGGTGGTTGCACCTCGACGTGCTTGAGCGCCGACCAGGGGAGCGTGACACCGCGTTCAGGGGTCGCCTCGTACCGCAGGCCGTTCGGGGTCACCGCCAGACGTGGGTGGCTCCAGCGCCGGTACAGCCACAGGCCGACCATGCCGGCCACTGCCAGCAGCAGCCCGACCACCGCGATGACGAACAGCTCCGTGTGGTCGCCGCCGAACAGACGCTCCGTGGGGCTGTTCTTGGTGTACCACTCGTGGTTCGGGTTGTAGTCGTCGCGATGCCCGTCGATCTTCGGTGCATCCGCTGACCAGTAGATCCCCCGGAGCATTTCCAGACCCAGCCCGCCTGCGATCAGCCCGAGCAGCAGCACCGGGATCGACAGACCCGCGAGCCAGCCACGCCCGGGAGTGAACACAGTGGTGCCGTCCGGCCAGGCTGGCTTCAGGACGCGGATCAGCCGTATCAACGAGGAGACGCTGACCACGATCAGCAGCGGCACCAGCACCAACCACACCAGGACCAGGGTCGACCCCTCCAACGCGTTGGTGTTGCTCTCGTACAGGGCGAAGAACGTCACTGGCACCGGCATCGTGAACGCCACCAGCGGAACCAGCACTGGCAACCAGGTGCCGAGCAGCGCGATCAGCAGCCACCCCCTGGACACCGGGGACACCGGAAGCGGGTTGATCCGTGGTAACCGGTCTGCTGCTACCGGCAGCGGCGCAGGCGCTGGCCGTGGCATGCCGCCCGGGCCGGTCGGAGTGAAAGCAGCCATCGCGGGGGGTGGACCTGAGGGCCCGATCGCCTGGAGGGCTGGCCCGGGCACAGTCGGTGACATCGGTGGGGACAGCGGTGCCGGCGCGGGTGGTCCGCTGGTGACAGCGGTGGCGTCCGGCTGGGTACGTACGCTGTGCAGCGCGCCCTCGGCCACCACCATCTCCGGCTGTTCGATCACCGTGGGTGCGATCCCGGTGGCGCGATGCAGGGTGGTGGCGACCAACGGCACCCGCGACGAGCCGCCGACCAGGAACAACCCGGCGAGTTCGGAGTCGCCGAGCTTGGCCTGCCGTACCACCGTGGCGGTCAACGCCGCGGCGCGCTGCAGCGCGGGGGTCGCGGCGGTCTCGAAGTCTTCCCTGCCGAGCACCACGTCCCGGTCGACCAGCGGTACGTGCAACCCCACGCTCGCCTGCCGCGACAGGCTCTCCTTGGCACCCCGGGCGTCGTCCCACAACATTCGGAACGCCCTGCGGGTCGTGGTGTCGTACGGGGCGGCGAGCGCCCGCCACGCCTGCGGCGCGGTCGGCTCGATCGCGCCGCGCACCCGGTCGATCAGGATCGCGTCGAGGTCGGCGCCGCCGAAGTCGGGCATCCCGTCGACCTCGATCACCGCGTAGCCGTCGGGGTCCCGGCGTACCACGCTGACATCGAACGTGCCGGCGCCCAGGTCGTACACCACGACGTGGCCGCCCACCGCGACCCGGTGCCCCAGCACGGTGGCGAAGTACGCCGCGGCCGCGACCGGCTCCGGCACCAGGGTCGGCTGCGGCAGCCCGGCCTGTGCGGCGGCGTCCACCAGCAGGCTCCGGCGCCGGGCACCCCAGGCGGCGGGGTAGGTCAGGATGACCCGGGTGGGTGGCGCCCCGGCGGCACGTGCGGCCTCCTCGGCCACCCGCCGGAGGGTGGCGGCGACCGCGGCGGTCACCGGCAGTACGACGTCGGCGAGCAGCAGCTCACCGTCGTCGACGCGGCGTTTCGGGTTCAGCTCGAAGCGGGCCGGGTCGAGTCGGGCCTGTCGCTCGGCGTCCCGTCCCACCAGGAGTTGATCGGCACCGGCGGCGTACACCGCGGACGGCAACAGCGGGGAGCCGTCGAACAGCAGCGGTCGGGTCCGGCCGTCCGGCCACCGCAGCACCGCGACCGTGTTGGAGGTGCCGTAGTCGATACCGAGCCAATGCGTCACGCCGCCGCCCCCGTGTCGAACTCCCCGTGCTACCGGCGGTGAGACTACCGGAGGTGCCTGCGAAGGTGCCGGCTCGCTTGATGCGTGCGCCCGCGACCCGCACCTTCGCCTCTCGGTGCCTCACGCCCGGGACTCGGCGCCCCCGCCGGTCACAGGATCGGATGTGCGTCCCGCAGCAGTTTCTCCAGTTCTTCGAGCACCTCGGCACGGTTCGAGTGCACGGTGTCGACCACCAGCTCGCCACCGCGGTCCATCGCCCCCCATCCGTCGGGGAGGTCCACAGGGGACCGGAACGGATTGCTGTAGTCCGGATCGTTGCGTGGCGGGCGTACCAGATACGCCACCGGGTGGATCTCGATCTGGGCGAAGGCCAACGGCACCACCACCTCGCCGTCGCGGTTGATCACACCCACCACGTCGTCCCGCTCCACCACGGCGAGGCCTTCGCCGGTGAAGCCCGAAAGGTACTTCGCGTCGGACGTCGCGGTGCGGTACGCGGCGAACTCCATCGGTACGACCTCACGCCCGTGTACGTCCACGGCGCCCCACTTCCCGTTACGGGACACCGCGGCGAGCCCACCGTGGAACGGCCGTACGTCGAGGTACCCGGCGGGGGGCACCGCCATGAGGCCGCGACTGTCGATCGCGAACCAACCCACCACCGGGTCACTCCGCACCCACGCGAGTCCTTCATTGAACGGGCCGACCGACTCGTAGTCGGTACCGGTGATCATGACCTCACCGGAGGTGTCGATCAGCGTCCAGGCCGGCGACGTGTCCGGCTGCACCCAGGCCAGCCCGCCGGCGAACGGGTCCGCCTGCTGGTACTCCGGTGCGATCACCCCTTCGCCGCCGGGGCCGGCGTACCCGTACCGGCGGAACACCTCGTGGAACCGGACCGTGGGCGGTGGCGTCTCCTGCAGGATCTCGGCCCTGGCACGCGGCAGCGGCCCGAAGCCCTTCGTGCTGACCCGTTGGCTGATCGCGGCGAACGCCTGGTCGGCGGCGGCCTGTTCGGGGTTCTCCCCGGGCCGCAGCGCCAGCACCGTGTCGAAGTGCTGCAGCGCCTCGACGTACCGGCCCTGGTCGTAGCAGCTGGTGCCGAAGTAGTGGTGGATCGCGGCGCGTAGCCGGTCCGGGATCGCCGCGTCGAGGGCGCGTTGGTAGAGCGCGTCGGCGACGGCGAAGTCGCCCCGCCACTGCAGCACCCGGGCCAGCCGGGTGGAGGCCACCGCGATCCGCCGCGCCGAGCCGGTCGACTCCGCGTACCGGAGGGCCTGCTCGGCGTCGTCGAGAGCGTCGTTGAGCTTGCCGAGCATCCGGGAGGTCACCGCGCGCAGGCCGTACAGGCGGGCCCGCGCGGCATTGTGGGGGGCGGTCGCGAGCTTCTTGGTGAGCCCGAACCGGATCCTCTCGAGGTCCCATTCCTCGTCGACGATCTCCCGGAGGGTGTCCTCGTCGATCCGTACCGGGAACTCCGCGAGCGCCCGTTCCGGATCGGTGTCGACGGCACTGGGCCCCCCGTCGGGCCCGTGCTGGGCACCAGCGAGGGGCTCGTTCGCCCCGCCCGGGGCGTCTGCCGCCAGCTCCGTCACCCCGGCAAGCCTGCCAGGAATTCCCGGTTACTCAAGCGGTGGCATGCGGCTTTTTGTCTGAGTTGGTATCCGTGGTAGAAGAGCGCTCCGCCAGCAGGGCCGCGATGGCCTCGTGGCGCGGCATCGCTGGTACGGCGCCGGAGACGGTGGTGGCCAGCGCCCCGGCCGCGTTGGCGTACCGCGCCGAGTCGGTCAGTGACGCGCCTGCGGCGAGTCTGGCCGCCAGGGCGCCGCAGAAGGCGTCCCCGGCACCGATGGTGTCGATGACCGGGATCCGGTGCGGTGGCAGCCATTCCACATCGCCGCCGTCCACCACGATCGCGCCCCTGCCGCCGAGGGTCAGCACCGCGCCACGCCGGGCCCACTCGTCGGCGACCCGGCGGGCCACGAGTACGGCCGCCTCGCCCTCGCAGGACAGCCCGGTGAGCTGCTCGGCCTCCACCTCGTTGGGCACCACGACGTCGAAGAGTCCTCGTAACAGTTCCGGGGCGACCGGGCACGGCGCGGGGTTGAGCACCGCGATCACGCCAGCGTCGCTGGCGATCGTGCCGGCCGCGTACGCGGAGTCGACCGACAGTTCCAGCTGCACGCTGAGCGACCGTGCCCTGCCGATGGTCTCGGCCGCGGCGTGTACGTCCGCCGCCCCGACGGCGTCGTTGGCGCGCGGCACGATGATGATCGAGTTGGCGCCGTCCGGCTCCACGACGGGCAGTCCGACGCCGGTGCCGAGGTCGGCGTCGCGGCGTACCTGGGCGGCGTCGATGCCTTCGGATTCCAGGAGCTGGAGGAACTCCTCGCCGTACAGATCCTTGCCGAGCCGCCCGATCATCGCGGTACGGGCTCCGGCCCGGCTTGCCGCCACCGCCTGGTTGACGCCTTTGCCGCCCAGGAATTCGTCGAATCCGGTGCCGCGCAGGGTTTCACCGGGGGCGGGGCGGCGGGGCGCCCGCGCCACCAGGTCCTTCATGAAGCTGCCCAGGATCGCGACGTCGAGCCCGCTGCCGGTCTCGGCCGGGCTCACGGATTGCGTCCTTCCGCGAGTAGCCGGGCGCCGAGGGAGCCCGCGGGGTGGAAGCCGGCGAAGTCGCGTTCGGTGAAGCCGCGCCGCACCATCAGGGCGGCGGCGAGCGCGTCACCCATCACGAGGGTGGCGGTGGTGGAGGCGGTGGGTGCCAGGTTGAGTGGGTCGGCCTCCCGGTCGACGCTGACGTCGAGCACGTGCTTGGCGCACCGCCCGAGCGTGGAGTCCCGACGACCGACCAGCGCGATCACGGTGATTCCGCGGTGGCTGACGAGTTGCGCGAACTGGCATGCCTCAGCGGTTTCCCCGGACGCGGAGATCACCAGCAGTA
>JBOGDK010000143.1:0-10664 GCA_050701795.1 Micromonosporaceae bacterium | reverse complement strand
CTTAATTCCCCGCACGTCGGCCCAGGCGAGGCAACCGGACACCCCGCGACGGCCACGGGTCGGAGCCAGGCGCCCCGGCCAGACCCGCCAACCGTCGCTGTGGTCGCGGCGGTCGCGTGGCCGCGGCGATCACGCCTCCGGGCCAGGCGCTCCCGGCTCGACGATGTCGATGGCGACGGGCGTACCGGCCTCGACCGTACGAGACACCGTGCAGAGCCGATCATGCGACATCTGTACGGTGCGCGGCAGGATCTCCCGGGCGGCGTCGCCCGCTTCACCCTCCGGGTACGCGACGGTGAACTCCACGGCCAGGTTCTCCAGCCGGTTGCCCGTATCGTCGCGAATCTTGTCGCCGGTGACACGGACCGAGAAGGCGGTGGGTTCGGCTCGGCGGCTGGTGACGACGTCAACGTCGATGGCGCCGCAGCCTCCGATCGCGGCCAATAGGAGTTCGACCGGGGTGAAATCGTCAGAACCGGTGCCGATCGTCATCGTGCCGCCACGGGCGTTTCGTACCAGGTACCGGCCGGCGCCGGTCCGGTGCATGTCCACTGTGCGCAAGGTGTCAGCCATGGGTCGCAACCTATCCCCCGGATCCCTGGCCGCCGACGGGGCCCAGGCCCGCATTCAGTCCTCGTAACCCCGTCAACGGCGCCACGGTCCGCCAACCACCGGTCGAGTTCATCACCGCACTCGCGTGCATCTCGCTGGAGCACGGGCTATGCCCCGACCAGGTCGCGCTCGGCCTTCCCGCCTCCCCGAACGCCGCTGGCGGCGGGTATGTCGACCCGGCGGTGGTGAACCAGGCACTCGACTGCCTGGCGACCGGGACCAACTGCGGCAGCTTCACACCGCCGCGCACGCACCCCGACATCCGGGGCGCGATGACCTGGTCGATCAACTGGGACCGGCACGCGGGTGACGCGCTCTCCGGCAGTCGGACCACACCTGGACACGCTGCCGTAGCCGGGTGCAGGGCCTTTGCCCTGGTAGACCAGTGTTTTGGCGGATTTACGCCACTAACCCTCATCGCCACGAACTGTCTGTAAAGAAGGTTTATCGTACGTCAGCACGGGTGTCCCGAGGCCCGGGGGCGCCAGCCACAGCCGGTCACCACCGGCACCACCAGCCACCCGCATGCCATGACGAATGCGAGGCAGCATCATGACCAGACCCCTGCGCCGAACCCTCGGCCTGTCCGTGCTCGCGGTGACCGCCGTCGCCGCCGCGTTGTACGCCATCCCCAGCCAGGCGACCACCAGAGCCCCGTCCGGCGCCGATACCGGGACACCCCGGATCGCCGGCGCGGAGACCGCGGCACCGTACCTCTACCTGGGCTGGGGCGACCCGCCGAAGCCGACAGAGATCATGTCCACCACCGGGATCACGTCCTTCACGATGGCGTTCATCCTCTCCGGCGGCGGCTGCAAGGCCGCGTGGGACAGCCAACGGCCCCTCAAAGGTGGCGTCGACGAGACCACGATCAACGAGATCCGGGCGGCCGGCGGGGACATCGTGCCGTCGATCGGCGGCTGGAGCGGCAACAAGCTCGGCCCCAACTGCGCGACTCCCGAGGCGTTGGCCGGCGCGTACCAGGAAGTCATCGACGCGTACGACCTGAAGGCGATCGACGTCGACATCGAGAACACCGACGAGTTCGAGAGCGAAGCCGTGCAGGACCGGATCCTCGGCGCACTCAAGATCGTCAAGGCGAACAACCCCGACGTCCGTACGGTCATCACCTTCGGCACCACGACCACAGGCCCGAACTTCTGGGGCAAGCGGCTGATCGACCGTTCCAAGGAGTTGGGCGCCACCATCGACGTCTACACGATCATGCCGTTCGACTTCGGCGGCCAGGACATGTACGCCGACACCGTGACCGCCAGCGAAGGGCTCCGGGACCACCTGAAGAGCGCGTTCGGCTGGTCGGACGAGGTGGCGTACCAGCACATGGGGATCTCGTCGATGAACGGCACCACCGACGTCAACGAGACCGTCAGCCCGGAGACGTTCACCAGGATCCGGGACTGGGCCGCGGAGCGGCACCTCGGACGGCTGTCGTTCTGGTCGGTCAACCGGGACCGCCCGTGCCCCGGTGGCGGCGCCACGTCCCACTGCAGCGGCATCGACCAGGAGACCTGGGAGTTCACCAAGATCCTCGCCGGCTACCCCGCCTGACACTTCCGCGTTTGGTGACGGTTCTGCTGCCTCATTCGGCTCCGTGACAGCAGAACCGTCACCAAACGCGAAGCTCGGCGGCGTGCGGCGCGACCACAAAGACCGCGGTCACGGAGGCGCGGGCCCCGGAGGCGGCGCGGTCAGAGAGCGTTGCGGGCGATTACGTCCCGGTACCAGAGGGCGCTCTGCTTGGGGAGGCGGCGTTGGGTGTCGTAGTCGACGTAGACCAGGCCGAAGCGCTTGTCGTACCCGTACGCCCACTCGAAGTTGTCCAGTAACGACCACGCGAGGTATCCGCGCAGGTCGACGCCGGATTCAAGGGCGGCGTGGGCGGCGGCGAGGTGGCCGGCCAGGAACTCGACCCGGTCGGTGTCGGCGATCTGGTCACCGTCCCGGACGTCCGGGAACGCCGCCCCGTTCTCGGTGATCATCAACGGGGTGCCGGGATAGTCGGTGGCGAGCCGGGTGAGCAGCCGCCGCAGTCCGTCGGCCTCGATCGGCCAGCCCATCGCGGTCCTCGGGCGGTCGAGCTCAAGGTGCGCCACCCCTTCCGACCCTGGGAACACCGCCGCGGCCGGCGTACCGATCCGCGCCGCAACGTACGTCGGCTGGTAGTAGTTCACCCCGAGCAGGTCGATCGGCGTCGCCAGCACCTCGGCGTCGCCGGGGCGGATGAAGCCGGTGTCGGTGAACCGGCTCGCCACCTCCAGCATGTCCGCCGGGTACTCCCCGCGCAGCAGCGGATCCAGGAACAGCCGGTTGTGCAGCCCGTCGATCCGCCGGGCCGCCGCCACATCCTGCGTGCTGTCGGGATCAGCCTCCGTCACCGGGCTCAGATTCAGGGTTATCGAGGTCTCCGCCGCGCCACCCGCATTCAGTGCCTGCGTTGCGAGGCCATGCCCCAGCAGCAGATGATGCACCGCCCGGAACGCCGCCGCCGGCTCGGTACGCCCCGGAGCGTGGTCGCCGCTGGCGTACCCGAGGAACGCCGAACACCACGGTTCGTTCAGGGTGGTCCAGGTGCCGACCCGGTCCCCCAACCGGGCGCGCACGGCGGCGGCGTACTCCGCGAAGTAGCCGGCGGTGTCCCGTACCGTCCAGCCGCCCCGGTCCTCAAGGCACTGCGGCAGGTCCCAGTGGTAGAGGGTCAGCATCGGGCGGATCCCGGCGGCGGCCAGCTCGTCGACCAGCCGGTCGTAAAAGTCCAGGCCGCGGGCGTTCACCGGGCCGCTGCCGTCCGGCTTGATCCGCGGCCACGACACGGAGAACCGGTACGTGTCCACGCCCAGCCGCGCCATCAGCGCCACGTCGTCGGGGTACTGGTGGTAGTGGTCGCAGGCCACGTCACCGGTGTGCCCCCGGTAAACCCTTCCGGGGGTACGCGCGAAGACGTCCCAGATCGACGGCGACCGGCCGTCCTCGCTGGCCGCCCCCTCGATCTGGTACGCCGCCGTGGCGACCCCCCACCGGAAGCCGTCGGGGAACCGCAGCCCACCGGCGGTCGTGTCGCCACTGACAGCCGCTTCGTCAACCTGGGTCATCCTTTGATCGCTCCCTGCATGATTCCTTTGATGATGTGCCGGCCCAGCAGGGCGAACACGACGAGCAGCGGTACGGTCGCCAGCGCCGTACCGGTGAGGGTCAGGGCGTAGTCGGTGATGTAGCCGGACGCGATCGTGGACAGCGCCACCTGCACCGTCGGGTTCTCCGGGGTGAGGACGACCAGCGGCCAGAAGAAGTCGTTCCAGGCGGTCAGGAACGTCAGCATCCCGAGCACCGCCCCAGCCGGCCGGGCGATCGGCAGTACGACGTGCCAGAAGATCCCCCACGTGGTGCAGCCGTCCACCCGGGCCGCCTCCAGCAGCTCCGTCGGCAGCGCCTGGGACAGGAACTGGCTCATGAAGAACACCCCGAACGCGCTGACCAGGCTGGGCGCGATCACGGCGTACAGGGTGCCGGTCCAGCTCAGCTCCACCATCAGCATGTAGAGCGGGATGATGCCGAGCTGGGTAGGCACCATCATGGTGGCGACCACGCCGACGTAGAGCCCGGAACGGGCCCGGAAGCGCAGTTTCGCGAACGCGAACCCGGCCAGCGTCGATGACATCACCACGCTGAACGTGATCGCCGCGGACACCGCCAGCGAGTTCAGCAACGCGGTCCCGAATGGCACCGTGGTAAACACCCGCTGGATGTTCTCGATCAGATGACCGCCGGGCAGCAGCGGTGGTGGCACCCGGCCCAGCGCCGAGTTGTCCAGCGACGCCACGACCACGCTCCAGTAGAGCGGGAACGCGGAGAAGAAGACCACCGCCACCAGGGTCAGGTACGTCAACCGGCTCACCCGCACCGGCCGGACCCGGCGTACCTTCCGTGCCCGCCGGGGCGGGGTCGGGGCCCGCGTGGCCGTCGGCCGGGTCCGTCGACCATGGCGGTCGCCGCCCGGGCCTGCCCCGGCATCACTCGTCAACACGGCCATCAGGCACTCCGGATGCGTCGGGTGATCAGGTAGTTCACGGTGGCCGCGACCACGATGACCCCGAACATGATCCAGGCGGTCGCGGAGGCGTACCCGAACTCGAACCGGCCGAAGCCGACCTCGTACAGGTAGAGGGAAAGGGTCTGGAACTGCCGGTCGGAGCCGCCGGTGAGGCCGCCTCCGCCGAACACCAGCGGCTCAGCGAGCAGTTGCATCCCGCCGATCGTGGAGACGATCACCGTGAAGATGATCGTGGGACGGATCGCCGGCATCGTGATCTTCCACAGCCGCTGCATCGAGCTGGCGCCGTCCAGCATCGCGGCCTCGTGCAGCGACTGCGGTACGGCCTGCATCGCCGCCAGGTAGATCAGTGCGTTGTAGCCGGTCCAGCGCCAGATCACCATCACCGCGATCGCGAGGTGCGAGGTGGCGGTGCCGGCCTGCCAGTCGATCTGACCGACACCGAAGAACCCGAGCACCCAGTTGACCAGCCCGTAGTCCCGTCCGAACAGTTGCCCGAAGATGATCGTCACGGCAACCACGCTGGTCACGTTCGGCAGCAGGATCCCGGTACGCCAGAACGTCTGCCCCCGCAGCCGGTTGTTCAGTACGTGCGCCAGCACCAGCGCGAACGCCAGCTGCGGCACGGTGGACAGCACCCAGATCGAGGCGGTGTTGGCCAGCGCGTTCCAGAAGTGCCCGTCACTGAGCAGCTCCCGGTAGTTGCCGAGGCCGACAAAGGTGTGCTCCTCGGCGAGCAGGCTCCAGTCGTACAGCGACACCCACGCCGTGTAGAGCAACGGGAACGCGCCCAGCAGCGCGAACAGGACGAAGAACGGCGCGATGTAGAGGTACGGCGACGCCTTGACGTCGAGCCGGTGCAGCCACCGGCGAGTCGTCACGGGTCCGACTCGCCGGGGCCGCGCCTGCGTCGCTGAGCTCACGCCAGTTTCTTGATCTCGCTGAGCGCCTTGTCCCACGCCGCGTCAGGGCTCTGTTTGCCCTGTTCGACCCGGGTCAGCGCGTTGATGATCGCGGTGTTCATGTCACCGGCCTTGGGCCCGAGGTACTGCGCCTTCATGGTCGACACCGACTCGGAGTAGATCTTGCCGACCGGGGCGTCGTTGAAGAACGGGTTGGTGTAGTCGGTGATCACCGGGTCGTCGTACAGGGTGGACGTCGACGGGAAGTTGCCCTTGCTACGGAACACTTTCGCCTGCTGCTCCGGCGCGGTCAGCCAGGAGATGAGCTTGTACGCCTCCTTGGCGTTCTTCCCCTGCTTCGGCAGCGTCAGGTACGACCCGCCCCAGTTGCCGGAGCCACCGGGGACCTTCGCGATGTCCCACTTGCCGGAGGCGTTCTTCGCCTGTTCCTGGATGTACGCCATCATCCAGCTCGGGCACCCGATGGTGGCGAACCGTCCCTTCTGGAAGCCCGCGTTCCAGGCCGGCGACCAGGCCGCGATCTTGGCCGAGAGCCCCGCCTCGATGGCTTCGATCGTCTTGTCGTACGCGCCGCGTACGGCGGGGTTGGACTCCACCACCACCTTGTCGGAGGAGTCGTAGAGGCCGATCTCGGCCTGGCCCAGGATGGACCGGTACATCACCCCGGGCCCGTCGAAGAACGCGGCGCCGGGCACCTTCGCGGCGGCGAACTTCTTCCCGGTGGCGATGTAGCCGTCCCAGTCGGGCCACAGCGCGGAGACCTTGTCCCGTTCGGTGGGCAGGCCCGCTTTGGCGAACAGGTCGGTGCGGTAGCACATCGCCATCCCGCCGACGTCTGTGCCGAGGCCGATCTGTGCGCCGTCCTTGGACACCGACGCCTGCCACTTCCAGTCCGGCCAGCGCTTGCGGATCTTGTCGGCGCCGAGGTCGTTCAGGTTCTGGAAGCGGGTCGGCTGCGCCTTGAACTGCCCCAGCCAGCCCTCCTCGATCGCCTCGATGTCGGCGGCTCCGGCATTGGTCGCCAAATGCGCGGCGAGGTTCTTGTGGTGGTCCTCGGTCTTGGTCACCCGTTCAACGATGTCGATGGTGGGGTGTGCCTTCTCGTACGCCTGGTAGAGCTTCTGGTAGCCGAAGTCACCGAACGTACCGACGACGATCTTGGTCTTCCCGCCCGCGCCACCGCCGCACGCCGCCAACGAGGCGGCGACCGACACGGCGAGAGCGGCCGTCAACAGACTGCGCATGGGGTGCCTCTCCGGTTGGGACCCGCCCCTCCCGGCACCGGCCCAGACGCCGGGAGGAGCAGGTTGTCAGGGGGTTATGTGGGGATGTTCCATTTCTGGTTGGCGCCGCCGTGGCAACTCCAGATCAGCAGCGGAGTGCCGTCGGCGGTGTTCCAACCGGCGACGTCCAGGCACTTGTTCGCCTGGGGGTTCACCAGATCCCGGCCCGCGGTGTACGTCCAGCGTTGTGCGCCGGTGCCGTTGCAGGTCCAGAGCTGTACCCGGGTGCCGTCCGCGGTGGCGCCGCCAGCGACGTCCAGGCACTTGCCGAGCGCCCGGATGGTGCCGTCCGAGCCGACGGTCCACTTCTGGGCGTTGGTGCCGTTGCAGTGGTAGAGCTGCACCTCGGTGCCGTCGGCGGGGTTGGCGGCCTCGACGTCGACGCACTTGCCCGCGAGCCCGGTGATCGGGCCGGTGCCGCCGCCACCGCTACCACTGTCGTGGGCGTACACCCGTACGTAGTCGATGGTCATGGTCTGCGGGAACACGGTGCTGCCGTCCGGGTAGCCCGGCCAGTAGCCGCCCACGGCGACGTTGAGCAGCATGAAGAACGGGTGGTCGAACACCCACCGGTTGCCGCCCAGGTCGGCCGGTGTCTTGCGGAGGAACTGGTTGCCGTCGATGTACCAGGTGATGGAGTCGGGCGCCCAGTCGACGGTGAAGGTGTGGAATCCGTCGGAGAACTTCTGGCCGTTCGGCAGGGTGTACGCCCCGCCGATCCCGCCGGCACCGGAGTAGCCCGGCCCGTGGATGGTGCCGTGTACGGTGCTCGGCTCCCGGCCGATGTTCTCCATGATGTCGATCTCGCCGCTGTTCGGCCACGGGTTGGTGGCGATGTCGTTGCCGAGCATCCAGAACGCGGGCCAGATCCCCTGCCCGTACGGGACCTTCAGCCGGGCCTCGAACCGCCCGTACGCCTGGTCGAACTTCCCGGCGGTGAGCAGCCGCGCCGAGGTGTACTCGCAGGTGCCGTAGTGACACTGGTACCCGGCCGGGTTCTCCTTCCGGGCCGTGATCACCATGTTGCCGTTCCCGTCGTGGGCGGCGTTACGGGTGCTGTCGGTGTAGTACTCCAGTTCGTTGTTGCCCCAGCCGTGGCCACCGATGTCGTGCTTCCACTTGTTCGAGTTGGGGGCCGTACCGGCGGCGGCGTTGAACTCATCCGACCAGGTGAGCGGGCCAACGGCGGCGGGCTTCACGTCGTCACCTGAGAGTGGTCGCGCTGGCGCGACCCCGGCTTCGACCGCTCCTACCTGGACGATCATCGCGGCCGCCACGGCCACGAGTCCGACCGGCAGGCCGATGCGCAACCGCCGGGTGACGCTCGGCCGTGCGGCGGTGCCCAGCCGTGCGGCGATGCTCAGGCGCCGGGTGACGCCTAACCGCCGGGTGATGCCGAGTCTTCTCATCTGTGCCTCCCCAGGCTTCGGGTTGGTGGCCACATTGCTGACTCCCGGCCGGTGAGACCGCAATGTGGCCACAAACCGCTACTGCTCTCGTGCGTGAACCGGGCGGCCGCGTGACCCTGCGGCACGTCGACCGCACGCTATGGCGGGTTAGAAGTACGTGTCAATATAAGGCTTGAAAAAAGTCAGATAAGCTTCTTTACAAGTCTTGAACGAACCCGTTTACGGGTAGTTTCGCCTCGCCTGGATACCGGTGATGAGTTCTCCCGCGCTACACCTCAGGGGCGGCCGGGGCCTGTCTCGCGTCTGACCTTCTTCGCGATCTTGAAGATCCGGTGCTTGAAAACGACGACTCAAGCTTCAAGATCGCGGGAGAGTCCGAGGAGCGCGAGGGTCGGCAGACCGGCGAAGTCGCCCCGGCTGGTTACCGGGCGGGCTGGCGGATCGCGCCGCCGTCGTACAGCAGGCGCGCCAGCGGCAGGGTGGCGGCGCCGAGCGCCACCGCGTCCTGGCCCAACTCGCACAACTCGATCGAGGTGTGCGCGTACGGCCGGCGCAGCGCCGACTCGGCGGTGGCCGCCTTGATCTCGTCGAGAAACCGCGAGCCCAGGGCGACGCCGGCCCAGCCCCCGAGGACGATCCGCTCCGGATTGAACAGGTTGATCAACGTCGCCACCCCGGCGCCGAGGTAACCGACCGTCTCATCGAGCACCCGCCGCGCGGTCTTCGAGGTGTCCGCGGCGGCGATCACCGCCCCGAGCGCGGACTCCTCGTCGGCACCGGGAGCCGGCCGGCCCCGGTTGGCGTGCTGGTACCGGTCCAGGATGGCCCCGGCACCCACGTACGCCTCCAGGCACCCCAGGGCCCCGCACCTGCAGGAGCGCCCGCCGTACGCGACTGTGGTGTGGCCCCACTCGCCGGCACTGCTGCGAGCGCCGCGGTAGTTCACGCCGTCCGCGATGACGGCCGCCCCGACCCCGGAGCCGACCACGGCGATCACCGCATGGCGTACGCCTTTGCCGGCGCCGAACCACATTTCCGCCTGGCCGTGGGCCTTCGCCCCGTTGTCCGCCAGGATCGGCAGGTCAGTGCCGGAGCGGAGCATCTCGCCGAGCGGCACGGCCTCCCAACCCAGGCTCTGCGCGTCCACCACGGCGTCGTCGGGCTGCTCGACCACACCGGAGACGCCGACTCCGACGCCCAACACCTGGTCGGCGCCGATGCCGGTCTGGCGTACCACTGATCCGATGCCGTCGAGTATGTAGCGCACCACCGTCGCGGGGTCCGGCTTCGGGCTCTCCAGCGTGTAGTCGGCCTTCGCGAGCGCGGTCAGGGACAGGTCGAACAGCTCCACCTGCACCCGGGACTCGCCGACATCCACACCGATCACGCAACGGTGGCCCGGCGCGACCCGTAACAGGGTCCGTGGCCGGCCACCCTCCGACTCGACCGCGCCGGCCTCTTCGATCAGCCCTTCCGCGAGCAGGTCACCGACCAGGTTGCTGACGCTGGCCTGACTCAACGCGGTGGTCTGGGCGAGCTCGTGGCGGCTCAGCGGACCATCGCGGAACAACTTGGTGAGCACCACCGAACGGTTCGTACGGCGTAGATCACGTACGGTGGTCCGCCTGGCATCCATCCGAAGAGACTCCGCGGTTCCGGGACGACGCCCCGGGCACCCCGAGGCTGCACCAAGGATGCATCAGGGCTTCGATAAACGCCATGAACTAAGTCCCGAACCCACGCCGCGCGTTACCGATCCGCCACCGCGGTGGCGCCCGGCGCGCGACGCTACTCCCGGCCGCTGGCCAGCCTGCCCCGCCGAGACAGCGAATCCAGGATCACCGCTGTCAACAGCACCGCCGCCGTGATCATGAAACGCTCGGCGGAACCGAGCTGGAGCAGCAGCATCCCGGACGTGATCGAGCCGATCACGAGGCTGCCGAGCAGTGCCGCGTACGTGCTGCCCCGGCCGCCGAACAGGCTGGTGCCGCCGATCACGGCCGCCGCGATCGACAGCAGCAGTACGTCGCTGCCGCCCGACTGCTGACCCACCGAGTAGCCACGGGACGCGAACAGGATGCCGCCCACAGCCGCCAGCGCGGAAGCGAGCGCGAACACGGAGACGCGTACCCGGTTGACGTTCAGGCCGGCCCGCCGGGATGCCTCCACGTTCCCGCCGATGGCGAAGATGCTGCGGCCGTACCGGGTGCGGCGCAGCACCAGGTCAAAGCCCACCACCAGCGCCACCAGGATCACCAGGGCCAGCGGTACACCCCGCCACGCGTGGAGCACCGCGACTGTGATCGCCACTCCGATGGCCAGCAACACGGCCCGCAGCGCCACCTGTCGTACCGGTCGGAGGGGGAGC
>JBOGDK010000142.1:0-10674 GCA_050701795.1 Micromonosporaceae bacterium | reverse complement strand
GCATCGAACGCGCCAAGCGGGAGATCGCCAAGCAGGGACGGGCCGTGGTGGTGGAGGGCTACACGGACGTGATGGCGTGCCACCTCTCAGACGTACCGACGGCGGTGGCGAGCTGTGGAACGGCGTTTGGGGCCGAGCACATCGGCGTACTGCGCCGGCTGCTGATGGACACCGACGAGTTCAAGGGTGAGATCATCTTCACCTTCGACGGTGACGCCGCCGGGCAGAAGGCGGCGCTGCGGGCCTTCGACGATGACCAACGGTTCGTGGCGCAGACGTACATCGCGGTCAGCCCGGACACCATGGACCCGTGCGACCTGCGGTTGGCCAAGGGCGACGCGGCGGTACGTGACCTGGTGGCGCGCCGGGAGCCGATGATCGCGTTCGCGCTGCGTAACGCGCTGTCCCGGTACGACCTGGACACCGCTGAGGGACGGGTGGCCGCGTTGCGGCAGACCGCTCCGTTGGTGGCCAAGATCAAGGACCGGGCACTGCGCCCCGAGTACGCCCGTAAGCTCGCCGGCGACCTGGGGATGGACATGGAGCCGGTGGTGACCGCGGTCGCGGCGGCCGGCAACCATCCGGTCGATACCCGCCGTCCCCCGGTACGGGGCCGCAACGGCACGGCTCCGGTGGCACACCGCCCGGCTCCACCACCGGACAGCCCGCAGGGCATCGTGGAGCGGGAAGCCCTGAAACTGGCGATCCAGCAGCCGGTGCTCGCGGGGCCGTTGTTCGACACGGTGGACGCGACCCCCTACCGGCATCCGGTGCACGCGGCGGTACGCGAGGCGATCGATGCCGCTGGGGGAGCGGGGTCGGGTACCGCCGGTGCGGAATGGGTCGAACGGGTACGCGAGGCGTGCCTCGATCTCGGCGCGAAGGCCCTGGTGGGGGAGTTGTCCGTGGAGCCACTGCGGTACGACGGCGAACCCGACCCGCGGTACGTCACGGTCACCCTCGCCCGGCTCCAGTGGCCCGCCGTGGACCAGCGGATCCGGGAGATCAAGTCGAAGCTGCAGCGTACGAATCCAGTGACCGACGAGGACGCGTACCGGCAGATGTTCGGTGAGCTGATCTCCCTGGAGGCCCAGGCGCGGGGCCTGCGGGACCAGGCAGCCGGCTCGCTGTAGCTGTCCACATTCCAGGAAGTCCCCGCGCCCCCGCGGCCGCCCGCCCCCACCCCCACCCGGTGCGGTGTGGATCTTGTTCCACAGCGTTGCAGGGGGCGGAAATCGTTGGGTATGTGTCGGGGGAGGCAAGTAGGGTTCGGGAAATGTCGTCCGCTCCGCCTTTGATCACCGCGCGTGGCCTGCTGAAGCGGTTCGGCGACCGGATCGCGGTCGACGGCATCGACGTCGCCGTCCAGGCCGGGGAGGCCTTCGGGTTCCTCGGGCCGAATGGCGCTGGTAAGAGCTCCACGATGCGGATGATCGGATGCGTCTCGCCACCCAGCGGGGGCGAGCTTCGGGTGCTCGGCATGGACCCGGTAGCCGATGGCCCGGCGATCCGGGCCCGGCTCGGCGTGGTGCCCCAGGACGACACCCTCGACCCGGAGCTGACCGTACGGGAGAACCTGCTGATCTACGCCCGGTATTTCGGCATCCGGCACCGGGCCGCGGCGCCCAAGGTTGACGAGCTGCTGGAGTTCGTCCAGCTCACCGACCGGGCGGGGGACAAGGTGGAGCCGCTGTCCGGTGGGATGAAGCGGCGGCTGACCATCGCGCGCAGCCTGGTGAACGAGCCGGAGATCGTCCTGCTGGACGAGCCGACCACCGGGCTGGATCCGCAGGCGCGGCACCTGGTGTGGGAGCGGCTGTTCCGGCTCAAACAACGCGGCACCACGCTCGTACTCACCACGCACTACATGGACGAGGCGGAGCAGCTCTGCGACCGGCTGGTGGTGATGGACGGCGGCCGGATCGCCGCCGAGGGCTCCCCGCGCGCGCTGATCGAGCGGTACGCCACGCGGGAAGTGGTCGAGCTGCGGTTCGGCATCGACGCGCCCTTGGACGATCTCGCTGGCAAACTCGACGGGCTGGGCCGGGTCGAGGTGCTGCCCGACCGGCTGCTGCTCTACGTCGGTGACGGTGACGCGGCGATCGCGGCGGTGTACGAGCGGGAGGTCACCCCGCTGTCCGTACTGGTCCGGCGCAGCACCCTGGAGGACGTGTTCCTGCACCTCACCGGCCGGACGCTGGTGGACTGATGTCCGTGACATCGCACCCCGCGGCGGCCGCACTGTCGTTCCACTTCGTGGCGTACCGGCGGATCTGGCGCTCGTCGGTGTTCTCCAGTTTCGTGATCCCGCTGTTGTGGCTGACCGGCGTCGGGCTGGGTGTCGGCGGCTACATCGACCAGGGGTCGGCCGGTCTCGGGGTGGACTACCTGTCGTACCTGGCCCCGGGGCTGCTCGCCAGTACGGCTCTGGGCACCGGCGTCCAGGAGTGCTCCTGGCCCGTGTACGGCGCGATGAAGTGGAACAAGCAGTACCTGCCGATGCTGGCGAGCCCGTTGCGGATCACCGACGTGGTGCTCGGCCACGTCGGCTACGTCACGGTACGGATGGCGCTGAATGCGGTGGTCTTCTTCGCCGCGATGTGGCTGTTCGGCACGCTGGATTCGTGGTGGGCGCCGCTGGGGGTGCTCGCCGCCGTACTGACCGGGCTGGCCGGCGCCACCCCGACGTACGCGTTCGCGGCGGCGATCTCGTCGGAGACCCGGTTCGTTCTGCTCTACCGGCTCGGCGTCCTGCCGGTGACCTTCTTCTCGGGGGTGTTCTTCCCGGTGACGCAGCTACCTGCGGTGATGCAGCCGCTGGCCTGGCTCTCACCGCTGTGGCACGGGGTGGAGCTCTGCCGCGCGGCAACCCTCGGCTTCACGCCTTCGCTGCCGTGGCCGCTGCACGTGGGCTACCTGGCGCTCTGGGTGGTCGCCGGCTTCCTGCTGGCGCGCCGGTACCTGACGCGGCGGTTGATCCTCTGATGGTCGGGTTGCTGATCCGGTCCCGGTTCGCGGGGGACACTCTCACCGGCCACGCCCGCGGCGGGGCCGCGCTGTTCCTGCGCAACGCGTACTTCCACCGTTCCGACCTGTGGATCGTGGTCTCGGGTGTCGCCGAGCCGCTGGTGATGCTGTTCGCACTCGGGTTCGGGATGGGCCAGTTGGTCGGGCATGTCCCGTACGCGGGGGGCTCGATCGCGTACCCGCTCTACGTCGCTCCGGCGTTGCTCGCGATGGCGGCGATGACCGGCGCGCTCACCGAGTCGACGTTCAACGTGTTCGCCAAGTTGAAGTTCTTCAAGTTGTACGACGCGGTACTGGCCACCCCGGTCACCCCGTTCGGGATCGCGCTCGGTGAGATCGGCTGGGCGACACTGCGCAGCGCGATCAACTCGGCCTCGTTCGTCGTGGTGATGGCCCTGATGGGTCTGACGCCGTCGCTGTGGGCGATCGCCGCGTTTCCCGCCGCGGTGCTGATCGGTCTCGCGTTCTCGGCCGCCGGGATGGCATGCGTCACCTACATGCGGAGCTGGCAGGAGTTCGATTACATCTCCGTGACGATCTTCCTGCTGTTCCTGTTCTCCGGGACGGTCGCACCGCTGTCCGCGTACCCAGGCTGGCTGCAGGGCGTCGTCACCGTGACGCCGCTCTACCACGGCGTGGCCCTGGTGCGCGCCCTCACCACCGGGGTCGTGACGTACGGCCTGCTGTGGCACGTGGCGTACCTGGCCGGCCTGTCGGTCCTCGGTTTCGCGGTGTCGGGCCACCGGATGCGCCGGTTGCTGATGCCCTGAGACCGTGCTGGTCCGGGCGGACAACGACCACCGTGGGATTCAGAATCCCTGGGCGTTGCCCCCGCCGGTACGTTCGCCCATCGCGACCTCGTCCCGGCTGCCCAGCAGGCGCTGCCCGAGCTTGGAGTTGGTGAGCCGGCTCTGGTCGTTCATCCTGTCCCGCATCGCGGACCGGCCGGTGTTGACCAGCTTCGTGGTCTGCGCCTGAACCACGCCCGCCGCCTCCTGGACGGTCGGGTTGGAGCGGACCTTGCGGGCCGCGCGGGTGATCTGCTCGTACCGTTCCCGTCCGGCTCTCGTGCCCAGCACGTACCCGATCGCGAGTCCTGCGAGGAACGTCGCCTTGCCACGCATGGTGATCCCCTTCCAGTGTTGATCCTTATCCTGCCCTGTACCGGAGCGCCGTGCGACCTGGTCCGGGATCGGCGCCCGCTGGACTTGATAACCCGGTGCCGTGTCGGCGATACCTTCCTGTACTGTTGTCCAGGCGTCGTCGTAGGCGGCCATTCCCCCGTAGCTCAATTGGCAGAGCATTCGGCTGTTAACCGAAGGGTTACTGGTTCGAGTCCAGTCGGGGGAGCCGAATTCTCTGGTCAGCGCCAGCTCCGGCGTTCTCGGCAAGATCATCGTTAGTTACATACCCACATGTCGGGGTCGCGACACCCTGCCGCGCGCCGCATCTGGCACGCCCACCCGGCAGGAGGGCCCCGATCCGGTCCTGGTTCACCCCGGGAACCGCTCTGCGAGGGACTCGCGAGGCGATGACGGCGATGGGTGGCCGGATCGACTACCTCGACGATCCCGAGGCGCCGCCCGCCGCGGTACGCGAAGTGGCGGAGGAGACCGGTGTCCACTGTGAGGTGACCGGCATCGTGGGGGCCTACACCAACCCGCGGCACGTCATCCACTACACCAGCGACAACGGGTACGGCAGGAGTTCTCGCTGGTCTACACCGCGCGGGCGGTCAGGGGTGAACCGCGGCCCAGTGCCGAGTCCTCCGACGTCCGGTGGGTACGCGGCGCAGACCTGGACGGGTACCGGATGCACCCGTCGATGCGGCAGCGGATCGACCACTACCTCGCCGACCTCTCGCGGCCTTATCTCGGCTGACGACCGCGCCGGCGTTCGCCGCCCGGCTTCCGATGCCGCCCCGGCCGGTCACGGTCGCCTGGGAGCTGGGTCTCATGTCGCGGGGCACGGGTACCGTGCGACCCGTGCCAGCCGACAGATCTCGCCCGTCCCAGCGACTGGCCGTCGCCGCCGACGCGCCGCGGATCGCCGCGTTAATGCGCTCCTCGGTGGAGCGGCTGTTTCCGGGTTTCTACGACGAACGGCAGACCGCCAGTGCCGCGGTGCACATCGCCCACCTCGACCCGCTGCTGATCGAAGACGGGACGTACCACGTGCACGAGGCGGACGGGGAGATCGTCGGCTGTGGCGGATGGAGCCGGCGTCACAAGCTCTACACCGGCTCAGGGTCCGCCGCCGAGGACGCCCGGTTGCTGGATTCCACGACCGAGCCGGCCCGGGTACGCGCGATGTTCGTACGGGCGGACTGGACCCGCCGCGGCCTGGGACGGGCGATCCTGGACGCCTCCGAACTCGCCGCCCGGGCCGAGGGGTTCACGGCGTTCGCGCTGATGGCGACGCTGCCCGGGGTGCCGCTCTACCGGGCGTACGGGTTCGCTGAACGGGAACGGCTCCCGCTGAGGATGCCGGACGGTGTGGTACTCGACGGGGTGCTCATGGGGCGACCCATCCGGCCCAGGCCCGACCCGATCGGGGAGTCCGCTTCCTGACCGCCCTTGTGGTGACGGGCTCCGGCACCGCCGCAGATTCAGGTTCCGGCCACCTGACGGCGCAGGGAGTCCAGGTCGCCGAGCACCCACGCGGTGCCGAGTTGGCCGTTGTCGCAGGTGAAGAACGCGGCACCGGCGTACTCGATCCGCTGTCCGTGTCCCTGGTGGCCGAGCAGGACGCCGGTCTGCTGGCCGGTGTAGCGAAGCCGTGCGGCGGCCCGGCCGGGCGAGGTGACCAACTCGACGATTTCGTTGTGGAAGTCGGGTACCGCATGGCGGATCTTGTCCCGGTATGCCCGCCAGCCGTCGCGGCCCCGTACCTCATCACCCAGGGAACCCCGGAAACTGAAGTCCGTGGAGAGGATGTCGTCGACCACCGCGTCGTCCCAGAGGTTCCACGCCTGCTCGTAGAACCGCCGTACCAGGGTGGTGGCTTCGATGTCGTTACTCATCGGCTCATCCTGGCAGGCACCTCCGTCCCCGCGCGGATCGTGGCCCGGGAACCTGTGTCGTAGCCCACCGATAGCCTTCGCGAGTGACAACCCTCTCGGCACGTGGCCTGAACCGGGCGCTTCTTGAGCGACAGATGCTGCTGCGTCGCGGCGGCCTGATGGTCACCACGGCCCTGGAACACCTGGTCGGTATGCAGGCCCAGGCGCCGCAGGCGCCGTACGTGGGGCTCTGGTCACGGCTGGCGGGGTTCTCGCCGGGGGACCTCTCCGATCTCATCGCTGACCGCCGGGCGGTCCGTGCGGTGCTGATGCGCGCCACCATCCACCTGGTCACGGCGGAGGACTGTCGCCAGTTCTGGCCACTGGTCGGGCCGGTGCTGGAGCGCAACGTCTACCAGAACGTGACGTACGGACAGCACCGGCTGGACGGGCTGGACATGGCCGCGGTGCTGGTCGCGGGGCGTCGCCTGGTCGAGGAGCGTCCTCGTACCGCGGCGCAGTTGCGGGAGGACCTGGCTGTCCAGTGGCCGGAACGCGACCCGGCCGCGTTGGCGTACGCGGTGCGACAACTTCTGCCGATGGTGCACGTACCACCGCGGGGTTTGTGGCACGGTGTGGGGCAGCCGATGTTGACCACCGTGGAGTCCTGGCTGGGGCGCGGGGTCGCCGCCGAGCCGTCCGTGGACCGGGTCGTGCTGCGGTATCTCGCGGCGTTCGGGCCGGCGAGCGTGGCCGACGTACAGACCTGGTGCGGGCTGACCCGGTTGCGGGAGGTGGTGCAGCGGCTGCCGTTGCGGACCTACCGGGACGAGGCCGGCCGGCAGTTGTACGACCTGCCCGACGGGCCGCTGCCGGACCCGGACACGCCGGCTCCGGTGCGCTTCCTGCCTGAGTTCGACAACATCCTGTTCTCGCACGCCGACCGGGAACGCATCCTGCCGGACCGGGAGTACGTCCGCCGCGCGTACAACCGGGGAGTGTTCCTGGTCGACGGGTTCGTACGAGGGGCGTGGAAGCTGACTCGTACGAAGCGGCTCTCCACGCTGTCGATCGAGCCGTTCGCGGCCGTCGGCACTGACGCCGAGCCGGTGGAGCGGGAGGCCCGCGAACTGCTGGACTTCGTCGCGGGCGACTCCGAGCGGCGCACCGTCGAGTTCACCAGCGGTTGAGGTGGGCGGCCGGGATCGGGCACGGACGGCGTGCCCGGCGCCGACTACCGGCGGGTAACGTAAGGGGATCTCCACCCTCGGAGGTAGGTCATGCCAGAGGTCCGGTACGGCGCGTGCAACCTGTGCGAGGCGATCTGCGGCCTGGAGTTCACCATCTCCGACGGCCGCGTGACGTCGGTACGCGGCGACAAGCACGACCCGCTGTCCCGTGGCCACCTGTGCCCCAAGGCGTTGGCCCTGATCGACATCCAGGAGGACCCGGACCGGCTCCGTGCCCCGATGAAGCGGGTGGGTGACCAGTGGCAGGAGATCAGCTGGGACGCCGCGTACGACCTGGTCGCCACCCGGTTGGCGGAGATCAGGGCGGCGTACGGGGCCAACGCGGTCGGGGTCTACCTGGGCAACCCCAACGTGCACAACTACGGCAGCCTGACCCACGGTCTGACACTGCTGCGGGAGCTCGGCACCCGGAACCGGTTCTCGGCCACCTCGGTGGACCAGTTGCCGCACCAGATGGTGTCGTACCTGCTGTACGGGCACCAGCTGCTGCTCCCGATCCCGGATCTGGACCGTACGTCGTACTTCCTGGTGTTCGGGGCGAACCCGATGGCGTCCAACGGCAGTCTGATGACGGTGCCGGACGTCGGGCGGCGCCTCGATGACCTGCGACGACGCGGCGGCAAGCTGGTTGTGTTCGATCCCCGGCGTACCGAGACCGCCGCGCGCGCCGACGAGCATCACTTCATCCGCCCCGGCACAGACGCCGCCGTGCTGTTCGCGCTGCTGCACACCCTCTTCGACGAGGATCTCACCGCCCCGGTGCGCTACGCCGACGGCCTGGATCAGGTGCGCGAGGCGGTCGCGACGTTCACCCCGGAACGGGTCGCTGAGGTCTCCGGCGTCGCGGCCGCCACGATCCGCGGGATCGCCCGGGAGTTGGCCGCCGCGGACGGCGCGGTCTGTTACGGCCGGATGGGTGTCTCGACGCAACGCTTCGGGGCGCTGTGCCAGTGGGCGATCCAGCTGATCAACATCGTCACCGGCAACCTGGACCGGGTAGGTGGCGCGCTGTTCACCCATCCCGCGGTGGACCTCGTGGGCAGCGGAATGGCCGGGGCGGGGCACTTCGGGAAGTGGCGTAGCCGGGTACGAGGGCTTCCCGAGTTCGGTGGCGAGCTGCCCGTGGTGGCGCTCGCCGAGGAGATCCTCACCCCGGGTGACGGCCAGATCCGGGGGCTGGTCACGGTGGCTGGAAACCCGGTGCTGTCCACCCCGAACGGGCCACAGCTGGAACGCGGGCTCGCCGGCCTGGACTTCATGGTGGCCGTGGACATCTACCTCAACGAGACCACCCGGCACGCCGACGTGATCCTGCCGCCCACCAGCGCACTGGAGCACGACAACTACGACCTGGTGTTCCACACCCTGGCGGTACGCAACACCGCGCGGTACACCCCCGCGCTCCTGCCGGCGTCCGATGGTGCCCGGCACGACTGGCAGATCGTCGGGGCGCTGGTACGCCGCTACCGCCGGGCGCTGCGGGCCGCCGGCGTGCGACCACGCGGCCGCTGGCTGACCAGGCTGGTACGCGGCATCGGGCTGCGACTACGTCCGGATCAGCTCGTGGCGCTGGCGCTGCGGCGGGGGCCGTACCGGTTGACACTCGGGACGTTGCGGAGGGCACCACACGGCGTTGATCTGGGTCCACTGCGGCCCAGCCTGCCTGGCGCGTTGCGTACCCGGGACAAGCGGATCGACTGCGCGCCGAAGCTGCTCGTCGAAGGGCTCGCCGAGGCCGGGCCGAAGCTGCTCGCCGTACCGGACGGGCAGCTCCGGTTGATCGGCCGGCGGCACCTGCGGAGCAACAACTCCTGGATGCACAACTCCGAACGGCTCACCAAGGGCCGACCCCGGCACCAGCTTCTGGTGCATCCGGACGATCTGAAGACTCACGGCATCATCGACGGGCAGCGGGTGCGGGTCCGGTCGCGTACCGGTGCGGTGGAGGTGGAGGCGGTCGCTACCACCGACCTGATGCCGGGTGTGGTGAGCCTGCCGCACGGTTGGGGACACACCCGTGCCGGCACCCGGCTCAGCGTGGCCAGTCGTACCCCCGGGGTGTCCGTGAACGACCTCACCGACCCGGCACGGCTCGATTCGGTGTCCGGCAACGCGGCGTTGAACGGGCTGCCGGTGACGATCGAGCCCGCCGACGAGGACAGTCAGTTCGCGGGGAGGTAGAGCTCGCCGGCGTAGCGGCGCAGGCCCTCCTCGATCTGTTTCCGCGACTCGACCACCATCCCGAGGTCCGCGACGTGGTACCTGCGATACCCGTCGCTGTCCTCGTCCGGCGCTACGTCGTAGCGCACCGCATCGCTGGTCCACACCGTCAGTACGGTGGGCTTGGCTTCCTTGGGCTTTCGTTCCAGACGTACTGCCGAGATGTCCGCCCAGTGGAACTCCGTGGTGTGCTTGCCCGCCGTCCACGTGATGCCGTGATCGTGGATGCCCAGGGCGTACGGCTGCATGCTGTCGTAGGTGAGCATCACGCCGCTGATCAGGCCGACCGCGGCCAACGCGTACCCGATCCAGTTGCCGAGCACGAACTGACGGTCCATCGCGGCCAGCAGTTGCGGCGAGAAGAAGAACAGCACCGCGATCGCGAGCATCCCCGGCCCACGCAGGTGCACCTTCCAGTGACGATGTATCCGCACGAGAAACCCCACTTCGTCCGGTGAGAACGGCGGCACATTAGCAGCCCGCGACCGCGGCGTGGGGGCACGGTACTGGGCTCACGCCTTTCACGTCACGGGTGGAGTGTCGAACACGTTGGGCAGGCCGGCGCGGTAGCGGATCTCGTCGGTCTGCTTCAGCGCCTCGGTCTCGGGCGGCCGGTAGAGCGTCCACATCGGCACCGGGTCCGCCTGCGAGCCCGACTCGTGCAGCATCGCGTTCACGGCGGCACGGGCCGACTCGTTGGCGCCCTCCATGGTCGCCAGATCCACGTTGGTCTGTACGTAGTCCCCGGCGAGAAACAGGTTGGGGAGTCCGGTACGTGCCGTGGGCCGCTTCTGCCACGACCCGACACTGTTGATCAGCAAGGGCTCGTCGTTGCTGTTCTGACCGCCGGACCACGCGATCGCGGGGTCGAGGAACCAGGAGTGCAGGTCCGCGTCGGACAGCTGTGGCGTACCGGTGTCGTTGAGGTGCGCTTTGAGTTGCGCCCACACCTCGTGCGCGATCTCCTCGCGGGTGCACTGCTTGGCCGGTTTGTCGTAGACGATTCCCCGGGTGTCCCAGTCGGAGACGTCGACGGACAGGCAGTCGCGAACGTTGCCGTCGCCGTAGTCGCGACCGAAGTCCCTCCGGTCCCAGAACTGGGCCTGACTGATCGAGGTCAGCGCCCACGGTGCATCCACGTACGAGATGTGTCCTGGTGTGATCGGGGTGGCCTGC
>JBOGDK010000141.1:0-10676 GCA_050701795.1 Micromonosporaceae bacterium | reverse complement strand
GAAGGGCATCCTGCGCGCCATGGTGGCCAACCACCAGGCGGGCGAAGTGGAGCAGGGTGCGTCCACACTGACCATGCAGTACGTACGGCAGGCACTGGTGTACTCCGCGCGTACCCCGGCCGAGGTGCGAGCCGCCACCGACGACACCGCGGTACGCAAGCTGCGTGAGATCCGGTACGCGGTCCAGTTGGAGAAGGAGCTCACCAAGGACCAGATAATGGAGCGGTACCTCAACATCGCGTACTACGGCCACCGGGCGTACGGGATCGCGGCCGCGGCCCAGGTGTACTTCTCCAAGAGCCCGGAGGACCTGGAACCGCAGCAGGCGGCGTTGCTGGCCGGCCTGGTGCGAGCCCCATCGCTGTACGACCCCGCCGTCAACGACAGGTCCGGCGCCCTGGAACGCCGCAACTGGGTGCTCGACCAGATGGTCATCGCGAAGACCCTCAAGCGGGCGACGGCGGACGATGCGAAGAAGACCCCGATCGGCCTGAAGCTGAAGTCGATCCCGAACGACTGCGTCTCCGCGACCCACAACGACTGGGGGTTCTTCTGCGACTTCTTCCGTTACTGGTGGTTGTCGCAGGACGAGTTCGGCACCACCACCGCTGAACGCGAGAACCTGTTGCGCCGGGGTGGCTTCAAGATCGTGACGACCCTGGATCCGAAGATCCAGAAGACCTCACGGGACCACGTTCGCAAGGAGCTGAGCAACACCAGCAAGTACGCCCTCGGGGCGGTGTTCATCGAGCCCGGCACCGGCAAGGTGCGCGCGATGCCGGTGAACCGGAAGTACTCGCTCGACGTGAGCCACAACCTGCCGCACACCGACCCGGCCAGACGTGGCAAGGCCATCTCGACGTACCCGAACACGGTGGTTCCGCTGCTCGGTGGCGGCGACACCGCGGGGTACCAGGCAGGTTCGACGATGAAGTGGTTCACGATGTTGGCGGCGTTGGCCAAGGGGATGCCGCTGGATACGAAGATCAACTCGCCGGGCCGGGTCTCCACCAGGTTCATCACGGCGGCGGGCCCCGCTTCCTGTGGTAACCACTGGTGCCCGAAGAACGCCAGCTCCGCCATGAACGGCGTACGGGACATGCACACCGGCTTCGGGATGTCGGTGAACACGTACTTCGCACAGCTCGTGGAGCGGGTGGGCCCGACCGCGGCGGTACGGATGGCCGAGCGGCTGGGGCTGAAGTGGCGTAACTCGGTCGACAAGCGGTTGGCGAAGAACCCCTCCGGTTGGGGCCCGTTCACCCTCGGGGCCCCCGACACGACACCGCTGGAGATGGCGAATGCGTACGCCACCGCGGCGGCCGGGGGGAAGTACTGCTCCGCGACTCCGATCGAGGCGATCATCGGCCGGGACGGCAAGAAGATCGATCCGCCGGGCGAGTGCAAGCGGGCGTTCAGTGAGGACGTCGCCTGGGCGGCGACCGACGCGGCCCGGTGCCCGGTGGGGGACAAACCGAAGACGGGATCGTGCGGCAGCTGGGGTACGGCGACCCGGGTCAGCGGCATCGTGCCGGGGCCGGTCGCGGGTAAGACCGGCACCACCGACTCCAACCGTGCCGCCTGGTTCGTCGGCTACAACCGGTATCTCGCGGGGGCGGCCTTCATGGCGGACCCGGACTACCGGTTGACGAACGTGTCCGATGACGGCACCCGAAAGCCGACCTCAGTGGTGGCGTACACGTTGCGCGACAACATGAAGGGCAAACAGCCGAGGGACTTCGGTACGCCGTCCAACAAGATCGCGTACGGCAAGAACAAGCGGCCGTCACGGTTGTACGATCGCGGCGACCCGGGCGGCGATGGTGGGCGCGACGGCAACGGAGGCCTCGCGGACGCGGATCGCGGCCGGGGCCACGGTCGGGCCGGCCGCGACGCCTACCGTGACTGAGGCCCGCCTGGGCCAGACGACATGCGGCGGCGTGCCCGACTACGACCGGACGTGACCGTCCCCCGTCACCACATATTTGGTGGACGTCAGCTCGGGTAGCCCCATCGGTCCCCTGGCGTGCAGCTTCTGGGTGGAGATCCCGATCTCGGCGCCGAATCCGAGCTGTTCCCCGTCGGTGAACCGGGTCGAGGCGTTCACCAGTACGGCTGCGGCGTCCACCTCCGCGGTGAACCTCCGGGCGGCGTACTGGGAGTCGGTGACGATCGCCTCGGAGTGGCCGGATCCGTACCGGCGGATGTGGTCGATCGCCGCGTCGAGGTCCGCCACCTCGGCGACCGCCAGGTCGAGCGAGAGGTACTCCGCACCCCAGTCGTCGTCGGTCGCCGGGGTCGTTTCGATCTGGGCGGCCGTGGCGTACCGGCTGGTGGTGGGGTCGGCGTGGATCCGTACCCCGGCGGCGGCGAGGGCGGGCAGTGCCGACGGGAAGAACGCGTCAGCGACATCGGCGTGCACCAGCAGGGTCTCCGCCGCGTTGCACACCGACGGACGGTGGGTCTTGGCGTTGAGCACGATGGCCAACGCCTTTTCCACGTCGGCGGCGGCGTCGACGTAGACGTGGCAGTTGCCGACCCCGGTCTCGATCACCGGCACCGTCGACTCCTCGACCACGGACCGGATCAGCCCGGCGCCGCCTCTCGGGATCAGTACGTCGACCAGCCCCCGGGCCCGCATCAGCTCCTTCACCGAGTCCCGCGACTCGGCAGGCAGCAGTTGTACGACGTCGGCCGGCAGACCGGCGGCCTCGGCGGCTTCCCGTAACACCTCGACGATCACCGCGTTGCAGGAACGGGCCGATGACGAACCACGCAGCAGTACGGCGTTGCCGGACTTGAGGCACAGTCCGCTGGCGTCGGCGGTGACGTTGGGGCGGGCCTCGTAGATGATTCCGATCACCCCGAACGGGACCCGTACCTGGCGCAGTTGGAGGCCGTTCGGCAGTGTGTTGCCGCGTACCACCTCCCCGACCGGGTCGGGGAGCCCGGCGACCTGCCGCAGCCCGTCGGCCATCCCGGCGATCCGGGACTCGCTGAGACTGAGCCTGTCGATCAAGGCTTCGGGTAGGCCATTGTCCCGCCCGCGGGTGACGTCCTCGGCGTTGCCTTCGAGGATCCGGGGCGCCTGGGCGATCAGGGCGTCCGCCATGGCGTGCAGAGCGGCGTCCTTGACGGCGCGGCTCATGACGGCGAGCTGGATCGCGGCGGTACGTGCCCGCCGTGCGGCGTCGGTGACGGTGTCGGACATGCCAAAAGCCTATCCGGGTCGCCCACCGCATGAAGATCACGGCGTCCGCGACGCCCGTATGAGGGCATAGCGGGCCGCCATGATCTTGTGGCAGGAGGGAGTGAGGGCGGGCGGGTGGCGGCGACGGCTCAGAGCAGTACCAGGTCGTCACGATGGACGACTTCGCGCTCATATCCGATGCCGAGTTCGGCGGCGAGATCACTGGTACGGCGTCCCAGCAGGCTGGGAAGTTCGGTGGCGTCGTAGTTGACCAGGCCGCGCGCCACCGGGTGCCCGGTGTCGTCGACCAGATCCACCGGGTCCCCTGCGGTGAAGACGCCGTCCACCCCGGTGATGCCGGCGGGCAACAGTGACGTCCTGCGTTCCACCACGGCGCGTACCGCCCCGGGGTCCAGGTGCAGCCGGCCGCGCGGGGCGGTGGCGTACGCCAGCCACAACAGCCGCTTACGCGGCCGGTACGGGCGGGCCCGGAAGTACGTACCGACCGGATCGCCACGCAGCGCCGCGGCTGCCTGCTCGGCCGAGGTGAGCAGCACGGGGATCCCGGAGACCGTGGCGATCCGGGCGGACTCCACCTTGGTGATCATGCCGCCGGTGCCGACCCCGGATCGGCCCGCCTTCCCGATCTGGATTCCACCCAGGTCGGCGGCGTCGGGGACTTCGGTGATCCGGTTGACGCCGGGGCGGCGTGGGTCGCCGTCGTAGAGCGCATCGACGTCGGAGAGCAGTACCAGCAGGTCAGCGTGCACCAGCACGGCCACCAGGGCGGCGAGCCGGTCGTTGTCACCGAACCGGATCTCGTCGGTGGCCACCGTGTCGTTCTCGTTCACGATCGGCACCGCGCCGAGGTCGAGCAGTTTCCGTAGGGTCCGGTACGCGTTGCGGTAGTGGGTACGGCGGGTGACGTCGTCGACGGTCAGTAGCACCTGGCCGGCCGGCACCTCGTACCGGGCGAACGACTCGGTGTAGCGGTGCACCAGGAGACCCTGGCCGACGCTCGCCGCGGCCTGCTGGGTGGCGAGGTCCCGAGGCCGTCTCGGCAACCCGAGCGGGGCCAGGCCGGCGGCGATCGCACCCGAGGACACCAGTACGACGTCGGTACCGCGGGCGCGGCGGGTGGCCAGTGCGTCGACCAGCGCGTCCAGCCTGGCGCCGTCCAGGCCCCCGGCGGTGGAGGTGAGGGACGACGAGCCGACCTTGACGACGACGCAGCGCGCCTGGCGCACCTGGTCGAGCCAGGGGGCGCCCCGCGTGCCGGGGTGGGTCACTGGTGCTCCGCCGGGAGGTGCAGATCGAGCCACGAGGACATCTCCTCGTACACCCGCTTGCGTACCGGAATCGCGGAAAGCACCAGGTCGTGGACCCCGCCGTCGACCCGGCAGATCGTGACCCGTGGCCCGAGCGCCACTGACCAACGCGCGATCTGTTCCACGTTCAGGACCCCGTCACTGTTGCTGAGCAGTGGCCCACCGGCGCCACGCGGGACGCTGCGTGCCGAGCACATCACCAGAACCGGGCAGGGGATGGACAGCCCGGCGTGCAGCCGCTTCTGCGCTCGCAGGATGGCGCGCAGCCAGGCGGCGCGTACCGGGAAGCCGGCGAGCGGCTTGGTGGTCAGGTCGAACGTCCACTCGCCGTGGTGGTCGCGGTGCAGGCTGCGCCCGTACGAGTCGCCGATCCGCAGTGGCAGCGCCGCCAGGGGGCGTACCCGGGCCAGGATCTCCAGCAGGGGTGGTGCGGCGAGACGTAGCGGCAGCGGGTCCGCCACGTCGAACCACGGGCTGTTGAGGAGCAGCGCGTCGATACGACCTTCATCGGCGGTACGGTCGCGGGCCTCGTGCGCCCACAGGGCGGCGATCAGGCCGCCGGTCGAGTGCGCGTTGACCACGATCCGCTTGGCGCCGTCGGCGCGCATGATCTCCAGCGCGGCGTCCAGTTCGGTGAAGTAGTCCCGCAGGTCGGTGACGTAGTTCGGGATGTGGTGCGGCCGCATCGACCGGCCGTACCGGCGCAGGTCGATGGCGTAGAAGTCGACGCCCTGGTCGGTGAAGTACTCGGCCAGCTCGGTCTGGAAGAAGTAGTCCGAGAACCCGTGCAGGTAGAGCACGGCGCGCCCGTCGGGGTGGGGCGCCCGGTGGCGTACCAGGCTGGCGTGCAACTCACCGTCGGCCTCAGGCGGCAGCCGGATGGTGCGAACCTGGTAGCCCTTCCCGAGGACGTCAGCTCGCCACTGCTCCACGCTGCTGTTCTCTGTCACCCGAACAGTGTGCCAACTGGTACGTCAACGGCGTGACCAACATTCCGTGGCGCTTGGGCAGCAATGGCGTGTCGCGGCGAACACGCCGTACCTGCGGTGATAGTCTCGTGATCATGCCGCAGTTGAGGACAGGCGAAGCGGGCCGGCTGCTCGGAGTGAGCGATGACACCGTGCGCCGTTGGGTCGACTCGGGCAAGTTGCCCGCGTCCCGGGACGAGGTCGGCCGGGTGGTGATCGAGGGGCGCGACCTCGCCCGGTTCGCACAGCTCACCGCGACCGCGCCGGAGTTGGGCAACCCCACCACCGAGTCCGCGCGGAACCGGTTCACCGGTCTGGTCACCCGGGTCCTGAAGGACACCGTGATGGCGCAGGTGGAGATGCAGGCGGGGCCGTTCCGGGTGGTGTCGTTGATGAGCCGGGAAGCCGCCGACGAGCTGGGTCTGGAGCCCGGCGCGGTGACCGTGGCGTCGGTGAAGTCCACCCAGGTGGTGGTCGAGTTGGTGAATCCGCGATGAAGCGGGGCACCGCGGTCGCCGCGGTCGGGCTGTTGCTCGCCGCCGTAGCCGGCTGCGCCGCGGTCAGCGGTACGCCGTCGTCCCGGGTGTTGCACGTGCACGCCGCGATGTCCCTGGCCGACGTGTTCTCCGACCTCGCCAAGCGGTTCGAGAAGCGACACCATCGGGAACACGCTTCCGTGATCACCAGCTTCGGCTCCAGCGCGGCGGTGGCGGAACAGATCGTGCAGGGCGCACCAGCTGGCGTGTTCGCCGCGGCAAACCCCGAGACCATGGAGACGGTGACGGAGGCGGGTCTCGGGGCGGATGAGCCTTCGGTGTTCGTACGGAACCGGCTCGAGATCGCGGTGCCCGCCGGCAACCCGGACAAGGTGCGTACCCTCGCCGACCTCGCCCGTCCCGGGATGAAGGTGGCGCTGTGTGCCGTACAGGTTCCCTGCGGGGCGGCCGCTGCCACGGCGCTGAAGGCCGCGGGGGTGACCGTCGAGCCGGACACGTACGAGAGGCACGTGCGGGCCGTGATGACGAAGCTGGTCTCGGGCGAGGTCGACGCGGCGTTGGTGTACCACACCGACGTGGTCGCCTTCGAAGACCACGACGTGGCAGGGGTTGAGTTCCCGGAGGCGGCGGACGTGGTCAACGACTATCAGATCACCACGTTGAAAGACGCCGCGGATCCGAAGCTGGCGGCCGAGTTCGTGGCGTTCGTACGGTCCGATGTCGGCCGGGCCGCGCTGTCGAAGGCCGGTTTCGAGGTGCCGTGAGCCGGCGCCTGAATCACGCCGCGGCGCCAGGTGTCCCGCTGGCCCTGGCGGTGCCCGCGGTCATCGGGCTGGTGTTCCTGGTGGCGCCGCTGATCGGGCTGCTGTCGCGTACTCCCTGGTCACGGCTACCGGTACTGCTCGCCGACCCACTGATACGCGACGCGCTGTGGCTCTCGCTGGTCGCCGCCAGCCTGGCCACGGTGCTGTGCCTGGTGGTGGGGGTGCCGCTGGCGTGGCTGCTGGCGCAACCCCGGCTGCCGGGCCGTTCGGTACTGCGGGCGCTGGTCACGGTGCCGTTGGTGCTGCCCCCGGTGGTGGGCGGCGTGGCGCTGCTGATGCTGCTCGGCCGGCGTGGTCTTCTCGGAGCTCCGCTGGCGGCGTGGACCGGGGTCACGATTCCATTCAGCACCACGGCGGTGGTGCTGGCCGAGGCGTTCGTCGCGTTGCCGTTCCTGGTGCTGTCGGTGGAGGGGGCGCTGCGCGCCGCCGATCGCCGGTACGAGGACGCGGCGGCCACCCTCGGCGCCGATCGCCTCACCGTGTTCCGCCGCGTCACGGTGCCGCTGGTGCTCCCCGGGATCGTCTCCGGTGCGGTGCTGGCGTGGGCCCGGGCGTTGGGGGAGTTCGGCGCCACCGTGACGTTCGCGGGGAGCTTTCCGGGACGTACCCAGACCATGCCGGTGGCGGTGTACCTCGCTCTGGAGACCAACCCGGAGGCGGCGGTGGCGCTCAGCGTCGTACTGCTGGTGGTCTCGGTCGGCGTACTGGCCCTGCTGCGGGACCGCTGGTTGGTACGGACATGACCGGCGACCTCGCGGCTGATCTGCACGTCCGGTACGACGACCGGTTCGACCTGTCGCTGCGGTTGCGGATCCCGGCCGGCGAGGTGGTGGCGCTGCTCGGGCCCAATGGCGCCGGCAAGACCACCGCGTTGCGTACCCTCGCGGGGCTGCTCCGCCTCGACGGCGGGCAGGTGCGCGTCGGGACACACCTCTGGGACCACCCGGACGGGCGGGTGTTCGTGCCGCCGCACCGCCGGTCGGTGGGCGTGGTGTTCCAGGACTACCTGCTGTTCCCCCACCTGTCGGCGGCCGAGAACGTGGCGTTCGGGTTGCGCTCCCGCGGGATGCCGAGGCGCCAGGCCCGGCAACGCGCGTACCGGTGGCTGGATCAGGTGGGGCTCGAAGGTCATGCCGGCAGCCGGCCGGGCGCGCTGTCCGGTGGCCAGGCGCAGCGGGTGGCGCTGGCCCGGGCACTGGCGATCGGGCCGGACCTGCTGCTGTTGGACGAGCCACTCGCCGCCCTCGACGCCGACACCCGGATGCGGGTACGCACCGAGCTGCGCCACCATCTCGCCGCGTTCTCCGGTGGCGCCCTGGTGGTGACCCACGATCCGCTCGACGCGATGCTGCTCGCGGACCGGCTCGTGGTGATCGAGGCGGGTCGGCTGGTGCAGCAGGGCGACCCGGCGGAGGTGGCGCGGCGACCCCGTACCCGGTACGTGGCCAGGCTGGTGGGGCTGAACCTGCTCCACGGGCACGCCGCCGACGACGTGGTACGCCTTCCCAACGGCGCGACGGTGACCGCCGCGGAGCCGGCGCAGGCCACGGGCGAGGTGGCGGTGGCGTTCCGTCCCTCGGCGGTGTCGGTGTACCGCGACCCGCCGCACGGCAGCCCTCGCAACGTGTGGCCAGCCACTGTGGAGACCGTGGACCGGTACGGCAGTACGGTGCGCGTCACGGTGACGGGGCCGGTGCCGCTGACCGCGGAGGTGAGCCCGGCCGCGGTGGCTGATCTCGGACTGTCGGCGGGGGAGCGGGTGCACGTGGCGGTGAAAGCGACCGAGATCGACGTCTATCCGGCGTGAATGGGCCGCCGCCGGCCGGCGAGTTCCCGCCAGACACGGCGAGCAGCCATTGACACTTTTTGTCAATGACGCTTCTCTTATGGCAAGAAATCTCCTTATTGGTTGCTGTCGGTCCGTCCGCGACAGCGTCCGGCCCATCGGGAGGCAGCCATGGCCGGCCCTCGTACCCCCCGACACCACCGCCCGTTGTCCCGGAGAACCCTGCTCGGCGGCTCCGTCATCGCGGGTGGCATGTTGCTCGCGGCCGGTAGTGACCTCGTGCTGCCGCGTACCGCCGGAGCGGCTGCGGCCCCGCGGGTCTACACCCGCCAGGAGTGGAGTGCCCGGCCGCCGTCATCACCCATCACGGTGCTCGACCGGAAGCCGGACCACATCGTGGTGCACCACACCGCGAGCGGGAACACCCCCGACTACTCCAGGATCCAGGCGGCGCGGATCTCGCACTGGATCCAGGACCTGCACATGGACACCAACGGATGGGCCGACGCCGGACAGCAGCTGACCATCAGCCGCGGCGGGTACGTCCTGGAGGGACGCGACCGCAGTCTCTGGGCCATCAACAACGGCAGGCACGTACGGGGCGCTCACACCGGTAGCCACAACGACCACACCATCGGCATCGAGAACGAGGGTATCTACGTCGATCAGGACACCACCCCGATGCTGTTCGACGCCCTGGTGCAGACCTGCGCCTGGTTGTGCACCGCGTACCAGCTCGACCCGCACCAGGCGATCGTCGGTCACCGCGACTACAACTCCACCCAGTGCCCCGGCAACGTGCTGTACGCCCGGCTCCCGGAGCTTCGTGACCGGGTGGCGCAGGTCCTCGACGCCAGCTGACACCAGCGGTGCCAGCTGACACCAGCGCGAGCCAGCTGACGCCACGTTGACGGTCCGGGTCCGGCGAGATCCCCATCAGGAGGCAGCAGTGAACGGCCACACCCGACCACGATCCAGGTGGTTCATCGCGGCATCGCTGTCCGCTGTCGCGTTGTGCGCCGCGCTCGGGTTCGTCATCTTCGATGGATCTGAGCCCGCCGCCGCCGACCACGGCAGTACGGGACTGCAGGGCATCGACGTCTCGGCGGCCCAGGGAAGCGTGGACTGGAACGCGGTACGTGCCGCCGGCGTCCAGTTCGCGTACCTCGCCAACACCCGCGGCACCAGCCAGAAGGACCCGGCGTTCAACACCAACTACCCTGCGGCGTACCGGGCCGGGGTGATCCGGGGAGCGGTCCACGTCGCGGTGCCGAGCCTGTCCGGCGGCGCCGCCCAGGCGGACTACTTCGCCAGCAACGGCGGCGCCTGGTCGGCGGACAACCGGACACTTCCCGGTGCGCTGGTGCTGGAGCCCAACCCGTACGGGGGTGGCTACTGCTACGGGCTGACCACCGCCGCGATGCGCACCTGGATCAGCAACTTCCACGCCAGGTACCACTCGCGTACCACCCGGGACGTGGTCATCCACACCACGCCGAGCTGGTGGAACACCTGCACCGGCTCGTGGACCGGCATGGCGTCGAAGAGCCCGCTGTGGGTTGCCCACTGGGATGTCCACGCACCGAGGTTGCCCGCCGGATGGTCCTCGACGACGTGGACGTTCTGGCAGTGGACCAACTGCCGCGAGGTGGCGGGAATCGCGGACTGTGCTGGCGGCGACAGATTCAACGGGACCCGGGACCGACTCGTCGCCCTCGCCAACAACACCCCGTAATGGCGGTACGACGCACCAGCACCGGCGACGGGGGCCACCGTGGGTGGCGACTTTTCGACAAGATCACCCGGTTCGCGTACTCCGAGGAGTTTGTTGACTTTATGTTCTCTCTGGTTATTGACACTTTTCGTCGGCCGGTCTTTCCTTATGGCAAGAATTCTCCTGGCCGGGACCAGCGCGTCTGGGCTGTTGGCTGATCGAGGGAGGGGAAATCATGACACCCGCGCGTGAGCACCAGCCCCGGAACCCGCTGTCCCGACGCCGGCTGCTCGGTGGCGCCGCACTGGCCGCGGGCGGCGTGCTGCTCGGTGGTGCTGCTGACCTGAGCGCCGCCCGGCGCGCCGATGC
>JBOGDK010000140.1:0-10702 GCA_050701795.1 Micromonosporaceae bacterium | reverse complement strand
CTGCCATTCCTCGGTATCCAGCTGGAGCCGCTGGCGGCGGGCGTGATCGCGATGGCCACCAACTACGGCGCATACGGTGCCGAGGTGGTGCGCGGCGCGATAAAGGCGATCCCGAAGGAGCAGCACGAGGCGACGGTGGCGTTGTCGATGACCCAGGCGCAGCGGATGCGGCTGGTGTTGTTGCCGCAGGCGATCGTCGGGATGATCCCACCGTTCACCAACCTTCTGGTGCAACTGCTCAAGGGCAGCGCGCTGGTCTCGCTGATCACGATGGTGGACCTCACCCGGGCGGCGTTCCAACTGCGGAGTGAGACCGGCGAGAGTGTCGTACCGTTCGGTATCGCGCTGGTGATCTACTTCCTGCTGGCGCAGTTGATGATCTTCTTCATGCGGTTGTGGGAGCGCCGGGCCAAGGCGCGGATCGGGCAGCCGATGCCACCGCTGTTCGGGACCCAGTTCGGAACCCAGGCTGGTGTCTCAGGGGCGGGGGTCGCCGGATGATCTGGGACTGGGATTTCGCAGCCGAGATCCTGCCGCTGCTGGCCAAGGCGACGATCGTCACTATCGAGGCGACCCTGCTCGGCACAGCCCTCGCGATGGTCCTCGGGCTGATTCTGGCGATTCTCGGACGTGCGCCGTCCGTGATCGTACGGGGCGCGGTGCGCTCGGTGGTGGAGTTCATCCGTAGCACGCCGTTGCTGGTCCAGCTGTACTTCGTCTGGGTGCTGGCTCCCAACGAGATTCCGCTTCTCGCGATCGGTGTCGTCGTGCTCGGCGTGCACTACGCGACGTACACAGCGGAGGTGTACCGGGCGGGGATTGACGGTGTGCCGAAGGGCCAATGGGAGGCGTCCACCGCGCTGAACCTTCCGCGTGGCCACACCTGGCGTGCGGTGATCCTGCCGCAGGCGATCCGGCGGGTGATTCCGGCGTTGGGTAACTATCTGGTGTCGATGTTCAAAGAGACCCCATTGCTGTCGGCGATCGGCATTCTGGAGCTGGTGGGGGAGGCACAGGCGCTGGCGGATCAGAAGTTCCGGGCGGTCGAGCCGTACACCATGGCCGGTCTGATCTTCCTGGTGCTGAGCATTCCGTCGGCGTACTTCGTTCGTTGGTTGGAGGTCCGTTTTGGCAGGGCATGACGGAGCAACCGGGGTTGTTGCTCCACGGAATGGAGAGATCGCGCCGCCATCGGACGTCGATACGTCCATGGTGGTCTTCGACAACGTGTTGAAGCGGTTCGGCGACCTCGTGGTGTGTCAGGACCTGAGCTTCTCCGTCGGCACCGGAGAGTTCGTCACCTTGATCGGGCCCAGCGGTTCGGGAAAGACGACGATCCTCCGGTTGCTGATGACCCTGGAGAAGGTCAACGGTGGTTCGGTCTGGGTGGATGGCGACCCACTGAGCCACATGCCGCGCAACGGCGGATTCGTGACCGCCGACGAGCGGCACATCAGAGGAGTCCGCAAGAAGATCGGAATGGTCTTCCAACAGTTCAACCTGTTCCCGAACATGAAGGTGCTGCGGAACGTCACCGAAGCGCCGGTCCACGTGCTGGGTCTGTCCAAGGACGAAGCCGTGGCGCGGGCTCGGGAGCTGTTGGACAAGGTCGGTCTGGCGAACAAGGAGGACGCGTACCCGTCGCAGCTGTCCGGTGGACAGCAGCAGCGGGTGGCGATCGCCCGTGCCCTGGCGATGCAGCCGAGGGTGATGTGCCTCGACGAGGTCACCTCGGCGCTGGACCCGGAGCTGGTCGTGGAGGTGCTCAACGTGCTGCGGGACATCGTGGCGAGCACCGACATCACCATGCTCTGTGTCACGCACGAGATGGCTTTCGCCAAGGACGTCTCCGACCGGGTGATGATGTTCGACAAGGGTGCTGTCGTGGAGCAGGGGCCTCCGGACCGGATCTTCACCGAGCCGGAGCACGAGCGCACCAAGACGTTCCTCCGGGCCATCCTGGAAGACCGCTGAGGCGATCCCCGGCGGAGGCGTCGGCAGTGCCGGCGCGCCGCCGGGTTCGCCCCGTCGTGACGAAGCCTCCCGGGCCGTACGCCGGTCCGGGGGGCTTCGTAGACTTGCCGCCGTGGCAGACTCCGACATGATCATCGCGCCCAGCATCCTGGCCGCCGACTTCGCACACCTCGCCGACGAGGCGGACGCCGTTGCCGAGGCGGCCGACTGGCTGCACGTGGACGTGATGGACAACCACTTCGTACCGAACCTGACCATCGGGTTGCCGGTGGTGCACAGCCTGCGGGCGGCGACGAAGACCCCACTGGACTGTCACCTGATGATCGAGGACCCGGCCCGGTGGGCACCTGGGTACGCGGAGGCCGGTGCGTACAACGTCTCGTTCCACGCGGAGGCGACCGACGATCCGGTGGCCGTGGCCCGTGACGTGAAGGCGGCGGGCTCACTCGCGGGGCTCGCGATCGACCGCGACACCCCGCTGGACGGCTACCTGGAGATCCTCCCCGAGTTCGACGTCCTGCTGATCATGACGATCAAGGCGGGCTTCGGCGGGCAGAAGTTCGTTCCCGCGTTGCTGGAGAAGGTCCGCCGGGCTCGCCGTGCGGTCTCCACCGGGCATCTTCAGCTGCGGATCGAAGTGGACGGCGGGATCAGCGCCGACACGATCACCCAGGCGGCCGAGGCCGGTGCCGACGCGTTCGTCGCCGGCACCGCGGTGTACGGCGCGGAGGACGCCGCGCAGGCGTGTCGGCACCTGCGCGCCCTCGCCGGCCAGGCGGGGCACTGACCCTCGCCGGGCTCCCACGCGCCGGGGACCGTACAGCAGCGGGGCGGTTCGGCCTGTAGCTGCCCGTTCGAGGCCGATCGGGCCGCTCGGTGCCGGTCAGCCGATCGGTGTGAGGTGTGTCGCGGCCCGATCGCCCGACCAAGGATGACGTGGCAGACTTCGTGGCATACCCACCACGCGCTGGCGGGATTCGGTGAAATTCCGAACCGGCGGTAAGCGACCTCAGCGGTCGTGCAGCCCGCGACCCGGTCATAGCCAATGACCGGTGGATCCGGTGAGACTCCGGAGCCGACGGTGACAGTCCGGAAGGGAGGCAGCGCGCGGGAGTCCGGCGTGATCATCGTCCGGACCTGACGGGGTCGCGCGGCGTACGCGTGTCCCGTTTCCCGTACCTCCTCCTGCCAGCCGTACCGGCCCGCCTAGGGAGGAGTACGGATGTTCACCGGCATCGTCGAGGAGCTCGGTGAGGTGGTACGCCGCGAGCCGACGTCCACCGGCGCCAGGCTCACCATAAACGGCCCGCTGGTCATCTCCGACGCCGAGAACGGCGACTCCATTGCGGTCAACGGGGTCTGCCTCACCGTGGCCGGCCAGGACCGCCACGCGGCGAGCTTCGTCGCTGACCTGATGACCGAGACCCTGGACCGTACGACCCTGGGCCAGCTCGGGGTCGGCGACCAGGTCAACCTGGAACGCGCCGCCACCCTCGGCACCCGGCTCGGTGGGCACCTGGTGCAGGGCCACATCGACGGGGTCGGCAGCGTCACCGGCCGTACCGCCGGGGAACGGGTTGACATCACCGTCGGGGTGCCCGCGGGACTCACCCGGTACCTGGTGGAGAAGGGCTCGATCACGGTCGACGGGGTCTCGCTCACCGTGGTCTCGGTCGGGGACACCTGGTTCAGCGTCAGCCTGATTCCGACCACGCTGCGGGAGACAACCTTCGGCACCCGGGCGGTGGGTGACCACGTGAACCTGGAGGTCGACGTGATCGCGAAGTACGTGGAACGACTTGTCCGGTACGCCGACAGCGAGGTGACGGCATGACCACGACAGCTGACCCGGCGGCTGCCGGGCACATCGCGGGGGCGAACACCACGGGGCAGCCCCCAGCTGGCGGGGGCACCGCGACGGTCGGGATCGAACTCGGCAGCATCGAACAGGCGGTGGCGGACATGGCCGCCGGGAAAGCTGTCGTGGTGGTTGACGACGAGGATCGGGAGAACGAAGGAGACCTGATCTTCGCGGCCGAGAAGGCCACCCCGGAGCTGCTCGCGTTCATGATCCGGTACACCTCGGGTTACGTATGTGCGCCGCTGGCGGGGGAGATCTGTGACCGGCTCGAGCTGCCGCCGATGTACCACACCAACCAGGACAAACGGGGGACCGCGTACACCGTGACGGTGGATGCCCGGGAGCGTGTCAGCACCGGCATCTCGGCGGCCGACCGGGCTCGTACGATCCAGCTCCTGGCCAACCCCGGCACGACGGCCGCCGAGCTGACCCGCCCGGGGCATGTCGTGCCGCTGCGGGCCAAGGACGGCGGCGTACTGCGGCGGCCGGGCCACACCGAGGCCACGATCGACCTCGCCACCATGGCCGGGCTGCGGCCCGCGGGCGTGCTGTGTGAGCTGGTCAACGACGACGGCACGATGCAGCGGTTGCCGGATCTGGCGCGGTTCGCCGCCGAGCACGGGCTGACGTTGATCAGCATCGCGGACCTGATCGCGTACCGGCGGCGTACCGAGAAGCAGGTGGAACGGGTCGCGGAGGCGCGGATACCGACCCGGCACGGCGACTTTCGGGCTCTCGGCTACCGCTCCACATTCGACGCCAGGGAGCACATCGCGCTGGTGCATGGCGACCTCGGAGACGGTGTCGACGTCCTGGTACGGGTGCACTCCGAGTGCCTCACCGGCGATGTCTTCGGTTCCCAGCGCTGTGACTGTGGGCCCCAGTTGGACGCCGCGATGGCGGCCGTTGTCGCCGAGGGACGCGGTGTCGTGCTCTACGTACGGGGGCACGAGGGGCGCGGCATCGGTTTGCTGCACAAGCTGCAGGCGTACCAGTTGCAGGACACGGGGCGGGACACCGTGGACGCCAACCTCGATCTCGGCCTGCCCGCCGACGGCCGCGATTACGGCACGGGTGCGCAGATCCTGGCCGACATCGGGGTCCGTACGATGCGGTTGCTCACCAACAACCCCGCGAAGCGGGCCGGCCTGGAAGGGTACGGCCTGACCGTGCTGGGACGGGTGGAACTGCCGATCCGGCCGACCCCGGAGAACCTGGCGTACCTGCGTACCAAGCGGGACCGGATGGGCCACCTGTTGGAGCACCTGCCAGGTCCGGGGCCGGACGACGTCGTGGAGCGCAATGCGTGAGACATGCCGTGGCGGCCGGCGGTGGGTCGCGTACCGGGGAAGGTGAGCGTGATGGCAGGTAGCGGCACTCCGGAGCTGGAGACCGTAGCGGCAGCCGGGTTGCGGCTCGGTGTGGTCGCGACCCGATGGCACCAGCCGCTCACGGACCAGTTGCTGCAGCGAGCGCTGGCCGCGGCGAAGGCGTGCGGGGTCACGGAGGTAGTCCCGGCTCGGGTCTCCGGTGCGGTGGAGCTGCCGGTTGTGGCCCAGGCCCTGGCGAGGTGCTGCGACGCGGTGGTCGCCCTTGGCGTGGTGATCCGGGGCGACACCGCACACTTCGACTACGTGTGCCGTTCGGTCACCGACGGGCTGACCCGGGTCGCGTTGGACGAGTCCACCCCGGTGGCGCACGGCGTACTGACGGTTGACACCGAGGAGCAAGCTTGGGCCCGTGCCGGGGGGCCTGACGCGCCGGAGGACAAAGGCTGGCAGGCCACCGTGGCGGCGCTGGACGCCGCCCTCTCCGTTACAGATATCCGAAAAAAGTAGTCCGCCCCACATTTCCAAGTAGTGGTGGACCCGGGTGTTTGCCATGGGTTCGTACCATCCCGTACGGCCCTGCACTGACTATCAATGGGGGAAATCGATGTACAGCCGAGTGTCCAGGACCGTGGCGGCCGCCGCGGTGGTCGGCCTGACCGGTCTCGTCCTCGCCGGTTGCGGCGGCGGGGCCAAGGGAAAGGTCGACGACAAGCCGTCGCCGACACCCTGCGCGTCAGCGTCGCCGGAAGGCTCGACGGCACCGGGCAAGCCCGGCGGTTCGCCGCCCGGCGGCCAGCCGAGCAGCACCGATGGCGGCGGGATGCCCACCATGCCGGGTGGCGAAGGGGGCGGCGGCCCGGCCGTCGCGCCGAGCAACTCACCCGCGCCGGGTGGATCCGACGGGCCGGCTTCCCGGCAGCCCGGTAAGAAGGGTGAAGGTTGCCCGGAACCGTCTGAGTCGGCGCAGCCGACCGGCTCCCAGCCGGGCGGAGTGCCGGGTGAGGACGACACCGGCGGTCCCGGTGAGCCGACCGGCGACGATGGCGGCGGAATGCCCACCATGCCGGGTGGCGACAACTAGCACGCCGTAACCGACGCACGAAGACCTCCGGCACCTCCTCCGGGCTCACCGGGAGGAGGTGCCGGAGGTCTTTGCCCGCCCGGGTACGGCGCTGCCGCCCCCGGGGCGCCGGGTGGGTGGTACCGAACATCGGGACGTCGGCGGGTCGACCGCGCCGGGGCGGGCACACCTTGCGAGAATCACTGGCTGTGAAGACTTTTGAGCAGCTGTTCGCGGAGCTTTCGGCGAAGGCGGCGGCAGGTACCCCGGGTTCCGGGACGGTGGCCGCGCTGGATGCCGGGGTCCATGCGATCGGTAAGAAGCTGCTCGAAGAGGCCGCCGAGTCGTGGATGGCCGCCGAATACGAGGGCACCGAGCGTACCGCTGAGGAGATCTCCCAGTTGCTGTATCACGCTCAGGTGCTGATGCTCGCGTGTGGTCTGGACTTGGAGGACGTGTACCGACATCTGTAGGCGCGCGGGAGCCGCTTTCCAGCGGTTGTCCCGGATGCGCCCACCGTCGTGTCCACCCCTGGCAACAAAGGAGACCTCATGCTGCGCATCGCCGTACCCAACAAAGGTTCGTTGTCCACCGCCACCGCCGCGATGCTGCGCGAGGCGGGTTACCGGCAACGGGACAACGATCGGGAACTCGTCTGTGTGGATCCCGACGCCGATGTCGAGTTCCTGTACCTGCGGCCCCGGGACATCGCCACGTACGTCGGCTCCGGTGACCTCGACGTCGGGGTCACCGGACGCGACCTGCTGATCGACTCCGGCGCCGCCGGTGAGGAGATCCTCCCTCTCGGGTTCGCCGGCTCGACGTTCCGGTTCGCCGCCCGACCCGGTGTGGTCGCCACCGTGAGCGACCTGGCGGGCAAGCGGATCGCCACCTCGTACGCCAACCTGGTGCACCGGCACCTCGCCGAGGCTGGCATCTCCGCACATGTCACCCGGCTCGACGGGGCTGTGGAGAACGCGGTACGGCTGGGCCTCGCCGACGTGATCGCGGACGTCGTGGAGACCGGCGCCACCCTGCGGTCGGCCGGGCTGGAGATCGTGTGCGACCCGATCATGACCTCGGAGGCGGTGCTGATCCGGCGGATCGGGGCACCGGCCAACGGCCCGGTCGGGCAGCTGGTGCACCGGTTGGAAGGCGTCCTGGTGGCCCGCCGGTACGTGATGCTGGCCTACGACGTACCGCGGGATCGGTTCGACGCGGCCGCGGCGTTGACCCCCGGTATGGAATCGCCCACGGTGTCCCCGCTGGCGAAGCAGGGCTGGGTCGCGGTGCAGGCGATGATCCTGCGTACCGACCTGCACCGGGTGATGGACGAGCTGTACCAGGTGGGCGCCCGGGCGATCCTGGCCACCGACATCCACGCCTGCCGGTTGTAGCGGCCGGTGGGCCTGTCCGCTCGGGAGCTGCTCGACCTAGTGCTCGACACCGGGTCGTACCGGTCATGGGACACCCCGCCGGAGCGGCCACAGGGTGATGACGAGTACCGCGCGGCGCTGGCGGCGGCGGCCGAACGTACCGGCGTCGACGAGTCGGTGCTCACCGGCGCCGGGACGATCCGCGGCCGGCGGGTGGCCGTGGTGGCGTGCGAGTTCGGCTTCCTGGGCGGCTCGATCGGGGTCGCGGCGGCGGAACGACTGGTCAGCGCGGTGGAGCGGGCCACCGATGAGCGGCTGCCGCTGCTCGCCGCGCCGGTCTCCGGTGGCACCCGGATGCAGGAGGGCACCGTCGCGTTCCTGCAGATGGTGAAGATCTCCGCGGCGATCGCGGCGCACAAGGCGGCCGGCCTGCCGTACCTGGTCTACCTGCGGCACCCGACCACCGGCGGGGTGTTCGCCTCGTGGGGCTCGCTCGGTCACGTGACCGTCGCCGAACCGGGAGCGCTGATCGGGTTCCTCGGCCCCCGGGTGTACCAGGAGATGTACGGCGAGCCGTTCCCGCCCGGTGTGCAGGTGGCCGAGCACCTGTTCCGGCACGGGATCGTGGACGCCGTACTGCCTCCGGAGCAGATCCTGGAGATCGCCGACCGGGCATTGCGGGTGCTCTGTGACCGCCCGGCCGGACCGCCGCCCCGCAAGCCGCCGCCGGACCCCTTCACGGAGGTGCCCGGCTGGGAGTCGGTCACCCGTTCCCGGGATCCGGACCGGCCGGGGGTACGCACCCTGCTGCGCGTGGCGGCGACCGACGTGATCCCGCTCAACGGCACCGGTGAGGGTGAGGCGGAGCCCGGGTTGTTGTTGGCGCTGGCAAGGTTCGGCGACTCCTCGTGCGTACTGCTGGGACAGGACCGGCGGGGGCAGGCCGGAGACCGGCTGATCGGGCCGGGTGCGCTGCGACAGGCCCGGCGTGGGATGCGCCTGGCCGCGGAGCTGCGGCTGCCGTTGGTCACGGTGATCGACACCCCCGGTGCGGCGCTGTCCCGGGAGGCCGAGGAGGGCGGGATGGCCGGTGAGATCGCCCGCTGCCTCGCCGAGCTGGTGACCCTGGACGCCCCGACGTTGTGCCTGCTGCTGGGACAGGGCACCGGTGGCGGCGCGTTGGCGCTGTTGCCGGCCGATCGGGTGGTCGCGGCGCAGCACGCCTGGCTGTCCCCGCTACCACCTGAGGGGGCGAGCGCGATCGTGCACCGTACGGTCGACCGGGCCGCCGAGATGGCGGCGGCCCAGGGCGTGGGGTCCGGGGATCTGCGGCGCGACGGGATCGTGGACCTGATCGTCGCCGAGCATCCGGACGCGGCAGCCGAGCCGGAGACGTTCTGCCGCCGTACCGGGGTTGTCCTCGGGTACGAGCTGGGGCACCTCGCCCGGCAGGATCCCGCCGCCCGGTACGCCGCCCGACTGGCCCGCTACCGTGCCGTGGGCAGGCCATAGACTCAGGTCTGTGAGCGAGATCGTGAGGGCACGTCCCCGCAAGGCCGCCGTGGTGTGTTGGATAGCGGCGATCGCCGTGCTGGTGATCTTCAGTGCGGTCGCCACCGGCCTGCGGGGCAGCCAGGGGCGCGTGGTGTTCGGGGTGGCCGACCAGATCGCGATGGTGGGGCTCGGGCTGCTGGGCGCGGCCGGGATCCTCGCGTTCACCCGGCCCCGGGTCGTGGCTGACGGTAACGGGATCCGGATCCGCAACGTCGTCGGCTCGTACGACATCCCGTGGCAGGTCGTACGGTCGGTGCAGTTCGGCCGGGGTGCCCCGTGGGCGAGTCTGGAGCTTGCCGATGACGACGTGGTGGCGGTGATGGCGATCCAGGCCGCCGACAAGGAGTACGCGGTCGCCACGGTGCGGCAGGTCCGGGAGCTGCTCGCCAACAGCCGCCAGGCGGCGGAGCCCGATCACCCCGAGGGCCCTGATCACACCTAGGCGCGGCGCTGACCGGCGAGAACGCCGCAGCTGCGGCCGGGATGCGCCGAGTGGCCGCCGCCGGCCGGCCCCGTGTAAGCTTCACGATGATCTGCTGTCCGCTGGGCGGCAGGACCAAGTGGAGCCCCGCTCCCACCCGTGCGGCTTCTGGCGGCCGGGTCCCGATGAGCTCCCGTTTCGTACGGGCGCGGCGCAGCCTTCTGCGTGGTCGGTTGAGCGGGCCTCGGCACACTGCCGGGGCCTTTCTCGTTGCGGAGTTCCTGAAGGTCTCCACCGCTCCGGCGGGTGGACACACCGCACCACGAGAAACGAGCAACAGACTAGGGAGGCGCCATCAGCGTCGAGGTTCGCATCAACGACCAGATCCGCGCACGTGAGGTTCGACTGGTCGGGCCGGAGGGTGAGCAGGTCGGCATCGTCTCGATCGATCAGGCGATCAAGCTGGCCCAGGACGTGGACTTGGATCTGGTTGAGGTCGCGCCAACGGCACGCCCACCGGTGTGCAAGCTCATGGATTACGGCAAGTTCAAGTACGAGACCGCACTCAAGGCGCGCGAGGCGCGGAAGAACCAGCAGCAGACCGTCATCAAGGAGATGAAGCTCCGCCCCAAGATCGACCAGCATGACTACGAGACCAAGAAGGGTCACGTGGTGCGGTTCCTGAAGGGTGGGGACAAGGTCAAGGTGACGATCATGTTCCGTGGTCGTGAGCAGAGCCGTCCGGAGCTCGGGTTCCGGCTGCTCGGCAAGCTCGCGGACGAGGTCGCCGAGCTGGGGTTCGTGGAGTCCCGGCCACGGCAGGACGGCCGGAACATGATCATGGTGCTCGCGCCGCACCGCAGTGCGAAGGCGGCTCGCGAGGCCGCCACCAGGAGTACAGCGCCCGAAGAAGCCGGCGCCCCGAACAGTTAGGGAGAGGCATCGCGATGCCGAAGATGAAGAGCCACAGCGGTATGGGTAAGCGGGTCAAGGTGACTGGCAAAGGCAAGCTGCTCCGCCAGCGGACCCACGTGCGGCACCTTTTGGAGAAGAAGCCCTCCACCCGTACCCGCCGGCTCGCGGGCGTCGTCGAGATTGCGAAGGCCGACGTCAGGCGGATCAAGA
>JBOGDK010000139.1:0-10719 GCA_050701795.1 Micromonosporaceae bacterium | reverse complement strand
CCGTTGTTGTAGGCGTACTCCGACGCCTCGAACACCGGGCCACCACGACCCTTGGTGATCTCGTCGACCGCTTTGACCATGAACCCGTAGTTGGATTGCGGGTCGTTGACCCAGTCCTGCACCACGTTACGGACCGGGAACGACGACCAGGCGCTGGACACCGCCTTCTTCTTCGTCGCCACACCCCACCGGGTAAACCGCACCGCGTCAGCCACCACCGTGTCCGGTGGCACGTCACCGAGGACCACCTTGTGGCTGGTCCCGGCGTTGAACCGGTGCACTCCGAGGGTCCTCCACTCCCCCTCGGAGTCACCGGTCTGGTCGACCGTGTGGGTCGTCGTACCGCCGGCGTGGTGCACCGTGTAGGGGGCGTTGACTGCCCGGTCGGCGTAGGAAATGAAATGCGCCTCGACCTGGTAATCACCGGTTTCGGTGATCGTCGGCACCCACGTGTGGGTGTCCCCGCCGGTTGTGTCGCTGTTCAGGCGGTAATCCCCGTTGACCGCTTTCGGCCCCAGCGACGACGTCGAGTACGGCCACGACCCCACAATCGACGTGCCGGCATCCCCGTCATCGACGGTCACCATGTTCCCGGCCGGCTTCCCAGCCATCTTCGTGTTCATCGTGCCCCACGTCGCGGTCGACTCATCCCACGGCGCGGTCACCCGCCGCGCGTCCATCGCCACGTCATACGCATACGTGTAATGGGTCTGGTCGTAGTACATCTCCAACCGCGCGTCGTCGAGCTGGGTGCCGGCCGGCACACCCGTCAACGGGAACTGCACCAACGACCGGTACGCATCCGACGCATCCGTACCCACCGACATGTGGTAGCTGCCGTTGTAGTTACCGGTCGCGTTCCCTGAGTAGATCTGCACATCCTGACCATCCGACGGGACCGGTTGGATCTTCACCGTCGGGTCGATCGTCACCGGGTACTCCCGCTTGCCCGAGGCCAGCCACTTCGCATCCGGCGTCACCGTGATGGTGGTCTTACCGCCGGCCTTGGTCAGTCGCTGCCCCACCTTCTCCGTCCACACCTTCCCGTGCGGTGAGGCCTTATCGGTGCGGTCGTCGAACATGAACGGCGACGGGATCGACAACACCGGCCGGTTCTTGTCCCGGCCGGTGAAACTGATCGCCTTACCCTTGCCCTGCCGCGCGATGAGGCCCTTGACCCGCACCGTGAACACATACGACGGCGCCGCCGACGGTTCCGAACGGACGACGATCTGCTCCTTCAACGACGTCGGGGTCACCTCATACACCAGGTCAGCGCCGCCCAACACACCCCGGTAGGTCACCGTCGACCCATCCACCACCGGACTGACCCGCCGCGGCTTACCCGGCAACCCCAACTCCACACTGCGGCCCGCCCACTCGAACCGCACCAGCCGATCCGTCGCATCACCAAACAAGCTGGTGAACGTGTTCGACATGTTCCCCGCCACGAAGCCTGCCCGCTTGGTTGCGTGGACCCGGGTGTCGATGGCCCGATACTTGCCCTTGCTGTCGCGGTAATGCACCGGCGTCGGGGAGACCTCCGCTTGCACCCGACCATCCGACAACAAGAAGAACTTGCCATTGACGGTACGGCGCTCGGTGAGCTCACGTACCCGCTTCTGCTTCGGCCACTTCTTTCCCGTCGCTGCTGGCTCGTCCGCGGCAAGCCCCGGCCCAAGCGACAACCGGTAAGGGTGCAGCTTCTTCTCCCGATCCCCACCCACCAGACCGCGAACCACGTCCCGGACATCGCCCGCATCGAACCCGAAACTGAAGCCCGACCCGCCAGGCGCGAACTGCGACCCCGCCACCATCGAACCCGCCATCGTCAACACCAACAGACCCACCAACAGGGCCCGAGCACGACGCATCGCGGGGATACCCCCACCACCGTCGTGGGGGACACCCCCGCCACCGTCGTTGTTGTCATTCGGACGCCCCGGCACGCGTGTATCCACCCGTGACCTCCCCAGGTCCCGCAGATAAGTGACCGAAAGCTACCGAAGCACTACACGAGGCCACAAGATACTTACAATCCGTCACACGCACATGAAGGAAGTTTTCATGCACGAGGCACCGTTGGACGACGACGCCACATGGGGAAACGCAAAGACGTTACAGCCGCACAGAGTGACACAGGCCACAGAAATAGTTGAGCGTTCCGCTACCCCGTCACGTTCCGCGACAAGCCGCAACTCAGCACAATCAGCACAATGTCGGAGCACGATGGTTGCCGAAGCTGGTCCCTCAACCGCCGTGTGGGCGCCGGTGGTTCTCAACGTCCTGATCGCGCCCTGAGCTACGAGCCAGCGAACCTGTGACGCCGCTGATCCTTGGCGCGGAGGTAAGGGCGTCATGCAAGATCGCGTTACCGAACGCGTACCGTCCCCAGCCCAGACTCTGGCCCACAGCGGGAGCCACCGCGCACTGGAACAGGAGCATCGCTGCCGACGTCGCCATCGAGTCCGCTGGCGTGGTTCTCGCCGCGTCCGACCCGCGCGGGGTCACCGGCATGATCCGGCTGTCCCACGTGTCGTACCGGAAGATGATCCAGAACCTCGCCCGGGTCGCCGGCTACAACGTGATCGCGATCCCGCTCGCGGCCGGGGTCCTCGCGTGGGTCGGCGTAAGCCTCAGCCCCGCGCGGCTCATGGTCTAAAAACGTGCCGCGCGCTGCGGACGGCTCCCACCGGTACTCCTCGAGAAAACTCCGAATCACGTATCTTGTAGCCCCTCGTTCATCCGCCATCGAGTGGCGGTGCATTTGAACCCCACGGCTTGTACCCCTCGAAATCCCGAGTTGCCGATAGCACCTCGGCGCGGTGCACAGGTGTTCACGCTGGTCAGGGCCTCAACGGAAGGCGTTGGAAATCGGTTTCAAATTTGAACCCAGATGAAGAGGTCGTGGGTTCAGATCTCCGACGAAGACCGTGATCATGCCTCTGACCTGCGGAAACACCGTCCGGCACGCCGCTCATTCATCGACCGGATTTGAACCAACCCCCCGGAAAGCCGGTTTGCGGCGCTTGTCTGGGTTCAAATTCCCCCGCAATGGCCGCTCCCGCGCACAGCGAGTGGCCACGTCACGCGGCCGTCGCCTGCCTCAGCGCTGACGGTTCATCCGATCTCGGAGCTTGCCGCGCAACGCCCGTTCTGCGGCCGCGGGTGTGGGTCCCCATGCCTCGACATCTCGCGTGATCTCGTCATAGCCACGAAAGCGCGCCCGCGCCCGGTACCGCCCCGGCCCGACTTGCTCGCGGCGGACTTTCCCGTACGTACCCGCCGGCAGAGGCGACCTGGGCACCGCTGCACCTCCCCGCTCGATGATGCAGTGCCATCAGCGTAGGCGAGTCGGCGCCATCGGCGGGACTGCTGAGCCTCGACCCGGTGCCCCCCGGACGACTTGATCTTCCTGCGGTTCAGGGCGTCGATGTCCACGACGCACGTACCCAGACCAACGACACGACCAGGCAGCGCTAAACGGCGCTGCCCGGTCGCATCCGCATGCCCCGTACAGCCGCGGTGTACCCGCGCGGTGATCAGCCACAACCACCAAGGAGACACAATGCCCCGCCACCCACTACCCCTAGGAACCTGGGGAAAGATCCGACGGAAACAAGGCGCCACCGGGCGATTCCAGGCCCGCGCACGGTTCCGCGACCACGACGGCGTCACCCGCGACGTAGAAGCCTGGGGTGACACCGGCGCCGCCGCCGAGCGCACGCTACTCAAGGCGCTCCGAGACCGCTCAACCCCTAACGACCACGACCTCACCTTCACCACCCGGCTGTCGAAGCTTGCCGACCTGTGGCTGGACGAGATCTCGTGCGAGGGCCGTATCGCGCAGCAGACGATCGACGAGTACGAGCAGAGCGTCAACAGGGTGATCCTGCCGGCGCTGGGCAGCCTGCGCCTGCGCGAAGCGCGTGTGAGCCGGATCGACCGGTTCTTCAAGACCATCGCCGCGACCCACCCGGGCAAGGCGCGCATCGCCCGCACCGTGCTCAACCAGATGATGGGCATGGCCGTGCGCCACGACGCCATCCCCTCCAACCCGGTACGCGACATCGGGCGGCTGCCCAAACGCCGACGCCGCGTCCAGGCACTGTCTGCCGAGGACCTCGACCGCGTACGTATCGCCATCCGCCGCTGGCAGACGGCCAACCCGTCCCGGCCAGGGCCGCGCCACGGCACCGACCTTGCCGACATCGTCGACACCCTGCTGGGCACCGGCGGCCGGATCGGCGAGGTTCTGGCGCTGCGCTGGTATGACGTCGACCTGTCCACCGGCAAGACGCCGACCGCGACCTTCAGCGGCACCCTGATCTACATCAAGAGCAAAGGAACGCTCCGGCAACCATGGACCAAGAGCGACGCCGGGTACCGCACCGTGGCACTGCCAGAGTTCACCGCCGAGGTCCTCAGACGCCGCCACGACAACGCCAACAACGATCCCGAGGCCGCTGTCTTCCCATCTCGCTGCGGCACCTGGCTGTCACCCAACAACGTGCGCCGCCAGTGGCGTGAAGCCCGAAAGGCAACCGGCTTGGACTGGGTCACACCGCACACCTTCCGCAAGACCGTAGCGACGCTGCTCGATCGCGAAGCCAACACCAAGGCCGCCGCGGCCCAGTTGGGCCACAACAGCGAAGAGATCACCACCACGTACTACATCGAGAAGGCCAGGATCGCACCCGACATGTCCGCGATCCTCAACACCCTGGCCGGCAAGGCCCCCAAGCAGCGCGCCAGCTGACCCCAGGCTCAGAAGGACGAAACCGGGGACTCCGGGAAAGCGGGGGGTTTCCGGGGGGTCGGCCCAGACCAAGCCGAAAACGATCACGGCCCTGACCAGGGTTTCCGCTGGTCAGGGCCGTGTGGTGAGTGGAGCTGAGGGGATTTGAACCCCTGACCCCCTCGATGCGAACGAGGTGCGCTACCGGACTGCGCTACAGCCCCAGATCTACCGTCGACAAGGCTAGCAGCCTCGGCCGACGAGCACCGAAAGGTTAACAGCCCTGGGCGGCAGGTACCGAACCCGGGGCGGCGCACCTCCGTTAGAAATTCGCCGCCCGGGACTCGTACGACTGGCCGCGCAGCCCGGGCACCCCCGGCTCCCCCTCGACGGTACGTCGATCCGCCTCCGAAGGGGCCCGACGGGAACTCTCCTCGGCGCGCTGCCGGGCCAGCTCCTGCGCGTGCCGGCGGGCTTCCGCCATCCGGCGTCGCTTCTCGGCGAGCCGCCGCCGCTCGGTCGCCGCCATCGCGGCACGTTCCCGGGCGATCATGTGATCCCGGAGCCGCCGACGGTGGCCGTAGACGACGGTACGGCGCAGCACCGTCACGTACCAGACGAGCAGGACAAAGCCCAGCGTGAGCCCGACCAGGAAACCAGGACCGACCACTGTGGCGGCCACCGCCTCGACCACCACCACGAGCACCAGGGTGCCGAGAATCCGCCGGCGCCGCCGCTGCCACCAGCGACGCAGTTCCATCGGGTCCCGGGGGCGCGGCACGCGGGGGGACGCCGGCCGGGGCCGTGGCTGCGGCGGGTGGGGCCGTCCCGGCGGGTCACGGCGCTCCGGCTCAGCGCCGGTCGATCGGCGGCCGGCGTCGACCTTCACGGACGAAACCGCAGCGTGGGTCGCCGTGCCCGGGGCTGGCTGGTCGGCGGCAGCGCCGGTGGTACGGCCCGGCGGGTTCACCGGGGCGCGGCCGGGCACGGTACGCCGCCGGCGGCGACGCGCCAAGATCCGCGCCGTCGACGACGCCCGCTCCGCATCCCACCGCTCGGTGGCGTCGTACCGCCGGACCAGAGCGGGTGCGAGGGCCAGCAAACCGGCCGCGACGAGGACGGCGAGGAGCACCGATGTAGGCACTCCCGCTCCCCTCTCATCTGTGCTAGATACACCCGACATTTGAGATTACGGTGCGTCGCCCACAACTCCCGGTACGCCACACCGGCGCCGGAGTGCCAGGTGTCAGGGCTGCCGGAGCCGGTGCCAGCGAGCCAGCAGCGTGCCGTCGCCAGCCAGGTCCTCGACGGTCAGGGCGTACCCGACGTGATCCCGCCAGTCGCCGCCGATGTGCAGATAGCGCCGGTGGAACGACTCCTCCCGGAACCCAAGTTTTTCCACCACCCGCCGGGACGGGATGTTCTCTGGCCGGATGTTGACCTCGATCCGGTGCAGCCTGCCCGGCCCGAACGCGTGGTCCACGGCGAGCGCCAGCGCCCTCGGCATCACGCCGCGCCCGGCGACCCGGCCGTCGACCCAGTAACCCGCGTACGCGGAGCAGAACGCCCGCCGCACGATATTGCCGAGCGTCAGGGCACCGACCAGGCGGTTCTCGTAACACACCGCCCAGGGCATCGACGTACCGTGCCGGCCGCTGCGCTTCAGCTCGCGTAGCAGGGCCCGGAACACCGCGGGCGAATTCGCCTCCTCCCAGGACTGTGGTGGGTTCGGCTCCCACGGGCGCAGCCAGTCCCGGTTGGCCCGGCGGATCTCGCTCCACGTCAGGGCATCGCCACGCTGGTACGGGCGCAGGGTGACCGGTCCGTCAGCGAGGATGGCCGGCCATCCCGGATGTTCGTTCACGACAGGACACACCCCGACGACAGGTAACACCCGGAGTCGCTTCCACGAGCCGCCGAGCAGTGCGGAGTCACAACTCAGAACACTATCGCCGGCGGTCGATCAGCAGAACGTCCACGGTGCTTCCGGCGGCGGCACTTGTCACCTTTTCCCCCAGGACCAGCAGGCCGTTCGCTTCGGCAAGACCCGACAGGGTGTACGGCCCCCCGGCCAACGGCTGCACGGTGTAGCCCCCGCCGCGTCGTTCCGCGACGTGGGCCGGCCGGAACTCCCGTAGCCCGACGGGCGAGGAGACGGTCTCCAACAGGTGCGCCTTCACGCTGGGCCGGAACACTGGATCGGAGCCGGCGAGCCGCTGGATCAACGGCCGGCCCAGCACCTCGAACCCGATCAACGCGGCACCCGGCTCGCCCGGCAGGCACACGATCGGCACCTCTTCGGCGCCGACCGTACCGAAGCCGAGCGCGGAACACGGATAGACCGAAACGTCGGTGAAGCGCACCGTGCCGTCCCGGCCCAGGATCCGGCGCGCCATGTCGCCGGGCCCGGTCGCGGTGCCGCCGGTGGTGATGATCATGTCGGAACGAAGCGTCTGGTCCTCCAGCATCGCGCGCAACGCCTCGGGGTCGTCGTCACAGATCCCGATCCGGTACGCGTGCGCCCCCGCGTCGGCCGCCGCGGCCGCCAGCGCGTGCGAATTGGCGTCCACGATCTGACCGGGCTGGCTGGAACGCCCGGTGTCGACGAGTTCGTCGCCGGTGGCCACCACGACGACCCGCGGCTGTGGACGTACCACCACGTGACCCACCCCGGAGGCGGCGAGCAGCGCAACGACGGCGGGTGAGACGAACGCACCGGCGTGCGCCAGCGTGGCACCGGCGGCCATCTCGTCGCCGGTACGGCGTACCGAGTGCCCCCGTTTCGGGGGGTTGTAGATCTCGACCACGGCCATTCCCTGGTCGGTCGCCGACGGCGGCACCACGGCATCCGCCCCAGCGGGCAGGGCGGCCCCCGCGGCGACCGAGAAGCAGCTGCCGGGGAGCACGCGTACCGGTCGCCAACTGGTGACCCCGATGTCACCGACCACGTTGAGCCGTACCGGGCGGTCGGCACGGGCCCCCTGGATGTCCTCGGTACGCACCGCGTACCCGTCGATCGCGGCGTAGTCGAACGCGGGCAGCGGGCCGGGCGCGGCCACGTCGGTGGCCAGCACGTTCCCGTACGCCTGGGTCAGGTCGAGATCCAGTGGCGGCAGCGGTGCGATCCTGGCCAGCACGCTGGCCAGGTAGTCGGCGAGCGGCCGTACCGCCACCGCCGGGGTCATGCGGTGCCCCCACGCCACCGTAAGTGTCGTCGCGGGGTGCTCATCCGCGCCACCACGGTGTCATCGCTTCAACTCCCGCTCGACGTACTCGATCAGCCACTCCCGGATCTCCGGGCCGATGTCGTCCCGGGCGCAGGCGAGTTGCACCACTGCCTTCAGGTATCCCTCCGGCTGCCCGGTGTCGTACCGGCGACCCCGGAACACCACGCCGTGCACCGGTACGCCGTCGTCCAACATCCGCACCATCGCATCCGTCAACTGGATCTCGCCGCCGCGCCCGGGTGGCGTCTGGCGGATCGCGTCGAAGATCGCGGCGGGGAGTACGTACCTTCCCACCACGATCAGGTTGCTGGGCGCCTCCTCCCGGGCCGGCTTCTCGACCAGCCCGGTCACCCGTACCACGTCGGGTTCCTCGGTCTTCTCCACCGAGGCGACGCCGTACTTGTGGACCTCCTCCCACGGCACTTCCAGCAGCAGTACCACGATGCCGCTGGTCCCCGCCTGGATGTCCAGCATCCGGGGCAGTACGGGATCCCGCTCGTCGATCAGGTCGTCGCCCAGCATCACCGCGAACGGGGAGGACCCGACGTGGTCCTCGGCGCAGAGTACGGCGTGGCCCAGACCGAGCATCTCGGGTTGCCGGGAGCTGTGCACGGCGGCGAGCTCGGTGGGGCGGCGTACCGCTTCGAGGCGGTCGGTGTCGCCTTTGGCCTCCAGTTGCATTTCCAGATCGAGCTTGCGGTCGAAGTGGTCGACCATGGAACTCTTGCCGCGCCCCGTGATCAGCAGCACGTCCGCGATTCCGGCGGCCGAGGCCTCCTCGATGATGTACTGCAGGGCCGGCTTGTCCACCACCGGAAATAGTTCCTTCGGCACGGCCTTGCTCGCGGGCAGGAACCGGGTCGCGAGGCCGGCGGCGGGGATCACCGCCTTGCGGGCACGGCGGGCGGCTACGGTACGCGATACGTCGTCGGCCATGAGGTGAGGCTATCGGCCATCGGTGAATCCGCGGCATTGGTCCCCGTACGGCGCGCCGTCGCTCAGGTGACGCGCCGCCCGTCGGGTTGACACCGGAGGTAAAGTGCGGCAGACCCCGATCTGGAGGTGGCATCCGTGCGGCACGTGTGGAGTGGACTCGCCGGCCTGGTACTGGCACCGGTGGCATGGGCGCTGCTTGGAGCCGGTTCGCGTCAGCACTGGCGGGAGGTGGCGGAGCTGGCAAACATCGACCCCACCGTTCCCTGGGTGGCGCCGGCGCTGCTCGCAGGGCTGCTCCTCGGCCTGGTCGGCACGCTGCGGATCTCGCCGGTCGGGCCGTTGGTGATCGGGGCCCTGTACGTCGCGGCGCAGGTAGTGACCGTGGCCGCACCTAAGGTCATGTCCGGACTGTTGCGTGACCTGGTCGGGCTGCTCCCGCCGGTTGACGCGCCGGCCGCACAGCTGCTCGCCCGCCCGCTGGCCAGCGGCACCCTGGGATTCGCGGGCGCCCTCCTGATCGTCGCCGTGTTCAGCGCGAAGCGCTGGCGCCGCTGGCCCGCGGCAACGGACGGTCCCGCGGCAACGGACGATGAGGACCAGCCAGACGCGTCGACGGCCGAGGAGACCCCCGAGGCAGAGCCGACCAAGGCCGAACGGGACCTGGTAGGCGTTTCGGCCGGCCAACCGGACACCCCCGGCGACAACACCGAACGCTAGACGTCAGCGCGGGGCGGCGACGCGGTAGGTGTCGCGGCCGGCGGCCTTCCCGGCGTAGAGAGCGTCGTCGGCGGCTTCCAGAACCTCCGCGACGGTGCTGCCGTGCTCGGGATACACCGCTATCCCCGCCGAGACGGTCACCCGGATCGCGTCCCCGGATCCTTCGTTGGCGTCCACCTCGAACAGCACGTCCCGGACCGCGGCGCAGAGCCGCTCCGCCACCTTGGCCGCCCCGGTCGCGTCGGTCTCGGGGAGCAGCACCACGAACTCCTCGCCACCCTGCCGGAACGCCAGGTCCACCTCCCGGGTCTCCTGCTTCACCCGCCTCGCGAATTCCACCAGCACGGCGTCACCAACCGGATGCCCGTACGTGTCGTTGACGTCCTTGAACCGGTCGAGGTCCATCGCCAGCACCGCGAGTTTGCGCTTGAACCGGCTGGCGCGCTCGACCTCGCGGCGTACCGACTCCTTCAGATAGCGGTAGTTCCACAGCCCGGTGAGCGGGTCGGTGAGCGACAGCCGGTGGGTCTCCTCGTGCAGCAGTACGTTCTCCACCGCGACCGCCGCCTGCCCCGCGAACGTACGGAGCGTGACCAGGTCGGCGTCGTCGAAATCGTCGTGGCCGAGCCGGTCGTAGAGGGCCAGTACGCCGAGCAGCCTTCCCGGCTGGGTGGAGGACTCCTCACCGTCGCCGTGCCGGGTGCCCGAGAACGGCACGGTGACGTACGTCCGGCACCGTGGCTCCCGGGGGCTGAGCACCGGGCCGTCCCACTCCACCCGTCCCCGGCGTGGCTCGCCACTGGCCGCGACCCCGCCGAGCAGGCCCTCGCCGAGGCTGAGCCGGATCTCGGCCGGGCTGTCGACCCGGTCGTTTAGGCCGCGCGTGCAGCGCGCGACGAGGGATCCGGTACGGCGTCCCTCACCCTGATCGACCAGCAGCACCACCCCCGCCTGCGCCCCGGTCGCGGCGAGCGCGGTCTCCAGGATCACTTCGAGGATCCGGCCCAGATCGTGGGTGCTGGACAGGGTGTCGCCGAGCAGCCCGAGGTTGCCGCGGAGCTGGTCCCGGCTGGCGGTGAGCGCCTCGACGTACCCCTGCAT
>JBOGDK010000138.1:0-10764 GCA_050701795.1 Micromonosporaceae bacterium | reverse complement strand
CCTCGGCGAGAGTCACCGCCGCCGCGGCCCGCCGGGTCAGTCGAGCGTCCAGAGCCGCGTACGCGGCCTCCGCCCGATGGTGCAGCCGGTCGACCCTGGCCGCGATCCAGGTCAGATACGTGGCGACCGCCACCACCACCGCGACCACCCCGACCAGCCACCACATGGCGGGAATCGTACGCACTCCTCCGCCCGTGGCTGTCACCCGCAACGCTGTGACCGTCCGTGGTGACCGCAGGTCCAGGCTCCTGGCGGCGGGTCACTCGTCCGGGTGTGGAAACAGCCGCTCCTCCAGGGCGGTGTCGTCCTCGGTGACCATGCCCGACGTGGCGTCGACCGCGGTGGCGTACACCTCCAGGACCCGCTGCGCCACGACCGGCCAGTCGTAGTTGGCGACCGCCTTCCGGGCCCGCTCCGCGAGCGTGGCCCGGCGGGCAGAGTCGTCCAGCAGGGCACCCAGCTCGATCGCCAGGGCGTCGGCGTCGCCAACCGGGAACAGCACCCCCGCCGCTCCCCCGTCGAGCACCCGGCGGAACGCCTCCAGGTCGCTGGCCACCACCGGGGTGCCCGCCGCCATCGCCTCGGTGAGGATCATCCCGAACGACTCGCCTCCGGTGTTCGGCGCCACGTAGATGTCCACGCTGCGCAGCATCCGCGCCTTGTCCGGCTCCGAGACCTTGCCGAGGAACGTGATAACCGGGTCGCCGGCTGCCTGCTCCGGCTCCCCGGGGCCCGCCACCAGCAACCTCACACCGGGACGTTCGGCGACGAGCGTACGGAAGGCCGCGGACAGCACCGCGAAGCCCTTCCGTGACTCGGTGAAGCGTCCCAGGAACCCGATCGCGCCAGCCTCGCCCGGCCACCCGTCGAACGGCTCGGCCGCCGCGAACCTGGCCACGTCCACCCCGTTCGGGATCTCCACCGCGCCGCCGCCGAGGTGCTCCACCTGCACCTTGCGGGCCAGCGCGCTCACCGCGATCCGGGCCGTCAACTTCTCCATCACGGGCTGCAGCATCCCCTGCGCCGCTGTCAGCGCCCGGGAGCGGGTCAACGCGGTGTGGAAGGTGGCCACCACCGGTCCCCGCGCGGCGAAGCACGCCAGCAATCCGAGGCTCGGCGCCATCGGCTCGTGCACGTGCAGCACGTCGAACTGCCCCTGGTAGAGCCAACGGCGTACCCGCGCCGCCGAGATCGGGCCGAACGCCACCCGCGCCACCGAGCCGTTGTACGGCACGGACACCGAACGCCCGGCGGAGACCACGTACTCCGGCAGCCCGTCCTCGCGTTCGGCCGGCGCCAGCACGCTGACCTCGTGGCCGAGCCCGATCAGCACCTCGGAGAGGTCCCGGACGTGCAGTTGTACGCCGCCCGGAATGTCGAACGAGTACGGGCAGACAATGCCGATCCGCATCCCGCCCCCTCAGCCGTCCGCCCGGGCCGCGGCCGGAGTATCTCCGGAGGCAGGCGCCTCCCCGGTAGCGGGTCTGGTCCCGGCAGCGCGGGCGTCCCCGGCGGCGGCCGGGGCGTCACCGACACGGCGTTGTGGCAGGTCAGCGAGCCAGAGCCGCTGCAGCATGTGCCAGTCGACCGGGTGAGCGGCGATCCCGACCTCGAACACGCCAGCGATCCGTTGCGTTGTCACGGCCACCCGATCGCCGAGTTCGCCGTTGCCGGGCACCTCCACCGGTTCCAGCCCGACGCAGGTCCGGCCGGGCTCGTACCACAGCGAGGCGGCGAGCAACGGCGCACCGGTACGGATCGCCAGCAGCGCCGGGCCGGCGGGCATCCGGGTCGGCTCCCCGAAGAACGTCACCGGTACGCCGCGGGACGACAGGTCCCGGTCGGCCAGCAGCGGTACGACAGCACCGGCCCGTACCCGCTCGGCAAGGGTCGCGAGCGGCGTCTGCTGACCGCCCGTCAGCGGCAGGATCTCCATCCCGAGCGACCGCCGGTACGCCAGGAACCGCTCGAACACCGACTCCGGGCGCAACCGTTCCGCGACCGTGGTGATCGGCCAGCCCTGGGCGGCCACCCAGGCCCCGGCGTGATCCCAGTTCGCCATGTGCGGCAGCGCCACCACCACCCCGCGACCGTGGTCGAGGTGCTCGGCGAGCAGGTGGCGCTCCGGGATGTGCAGTGTCTCGACGGTGCGCTGCACCGACTGTGACGGCAGCCGGAACGCCTCCATCCAGTACCGCGCGTACGAGCGCAGCGCGTCGCGTACCAGAAGCGGGTCGGGGTCGCCGCCGGTCACCCGCCCCAGGTTGGCGGCCAACTGCCGTACTCCCCTGCCGTCGCGTCGCCAGGCGGCATCGGCGGCGCGCCGGAACAGCCAGCCGGCCACCGGCTCGGGCAGCGCGCGTACCACTCGCCAGCCGGCCGCGTAGCCGTACTCGACCAGGCGTTCACTCATGGCCGGCCTCCACCTCGACGGCCGCCCGGCGTACGTGGGCCACCCGCTGCGCCACGGTGATCAGCGACAGCACGGCGAGCAGCCACAACGACACCTCGAACGCGTACGGCATACCGAGCAGGTACGCGATACCGCCGAGGCCGAGCAGGATCAGCCGCTCCGTGCGTTCCGCGATTCCCACGTCGCAACCGATCCGGAGGCTTTCCGCGCGGGCCTTCGCGTACGACACCAGTTGGCCGCTGACCAGGCAGACCAGCGCCCCGGCGAGCGCGACCCGGTGCCCGGAGATCGCCAGCCAGTACGCCAGCGAGCCGAAGATCGCGCCGTCACAGAGCCGATCCATGGTCGAGTCCAGGAACGCCCCGAACCGGCTCCCGGAGCCCCGTGCCCTGGCGATCGCACCGTCGAACATGTCAGTGAGAGCCGAGATCGTGATCACCACGAGGCCGATCAGGATCTCGCCGCGTACCACGAATCCGAAGCAGCCGATCAACACGCCGACGGTCCCGGCCACCGTCACCGCGTCGGCGGAGACCCCGGCACGGACCAACGCCCGGCCGATCGGGTCGAGGGCTCGTGTCAGGTACGCACGACTGAACGCGCTGAAGTTCTTCGCCATCCGCCCCACTCGGCTGCCGGACCGGTGTACGCCGACGGGCCCGCCGGACGCTCTCACCCTAGTGTTCGCCGGGAAGCTGCCGTGACCAAGGAGGCCGGGCGGCCGGACGATCGGGCCGCGCGGCAGACTGGAACACAGGTCGTTGACGATCAACCGCGCGCCGGCACTTGTGCCTTTGGCCGTACGGGTGTGGGATCGGCCAAAGGCGGTGAGACTGGTCACAGACTCGACTGCTAAGCCCTCGATGTGCAGGAGGTGCTCCCGATGGCCCAGAAGACCCAGGAGAAGGGAGTCGCCGGCACCGCGCCGGTGGTGGATACACCCAGCAAGGTACGAAACGTGGTTCTTGTAGGGCACTCCGGTGCCGGCAAGACCACGCTCGCCGACACTCTGCTCGCCAGCACCAACACGATCGCCCGAGCCGGCACGATCACCGACGGTACGACCACCTGTGACCATGACCCGGCGGCGGTAAAGCAGCAACGTTCGGTCAGTCTCTCCTCCGCCCCGCTGATGCACGACGGGATCAAGGTCAACCTGCTCGACTCTCCCGGTTACGCCGATTACGTGGGCGAGCTGCGCGCCGGATTGCGGGCCGCGGACGCCGCGCTGTTCGTGGTCTCAGCGATCGACGGTGTGGACGCCGCCACGATCAGCCTGTGGGAGGAGTGCGCCGCCGTCGGCATGCCCCGCGCCGTCGCGATCACCCGGATCGACCACCCCCGGGCGGACTACGACGAGACCGTGGCGATCTGCCAGCGGGTCTTCGGGGACGGTTCCAGCAGCTCTGTGCTGCCGCTCTACCTGCCACTGCACTCCGACGACGGCGAGAACGTGGTCGGCACCGTCGGGCTGCTCACCAAGCGGATCTTCGACTACTCCGACGGGTACCCACCGCAGGTACGCGAGGCCGACGCCGAGCACCTGTCCGCGATCGAGGACGCCCGTAACGCGCTGATCGAGGGAATCATCGCCGAGAGCGAAGACGAGACCTTGATGGACCGCTACCTGGGCGGTGAGCAGCTCGACGAGCAGACCCTGATCGACGACCTGGAGAAGGCGGTCGCATCCGGCACGTTCTACCCCGTGATCCCGGTCTGTGGCGACACCCAGGTCGGTGTCGACGCGTTGCTGGAGGTGCTCACCCGCGGCTTCCCGTCGCCGCTGGAGCACGACCTGCCGGCCGCCACCGGTGTGGACGGCAGCCCCCGCGACCCGCTGCACTGCGACCCCGCCGGACCCCTCGTGGCGGAGGTGGTGAAAACCACGATCGACTCGTACGTGGGCCGGGTCTCGCTGGTACGGGTCTTCTCCGGCACGCTGCGTCCGGACGCGGTGGTGCACGTCTCCGGACACGGGATGGCCGACCGGGGACACCCCGACCACGACGCCGACGAGCGGATCGCGCACATCTACTCACCGCTCGGCGGCGAGCTGCGCGAGGTGCCGTACTGCGTGGCGGGCGACATCTGCGCGCTCACCAAATCTGGGTCAGCCGAGACCGGCGACACCATCTCCACCAAGGACAACCCGCTGCTGGTGGCGCCATGGGAGATGCCGGAGCCGCTGCTGCCGGTCGCCGTGGTGGCGAAGACCCGCAGCGACGAGGACGCGCTGGCCAAGAACCTGGGCCGGCTGGTCGCGGGGGATCCGACGCTGCGGCTGGAACGCAACGCCGAGACTCACCAGATCGTGCTGTGGTGCATGGGCGAGGCGCACGCCGACGTGGTGCTGGACCGGCTCCGGGCCGGCGGCGTGGAGCTGACCACCGAGCCGGTACGGGTGGCGCTGCGGGAGACGTTCGGCGGCACCGCGAAGGGCCACGGCCGGCACGTCAAGCAGTCCGGCGGCCACGGCCAGTACGCCGTGTGCGACATCGAGGTGGAGCCACTGGAGCGCGGCGGCGAGTTCGAGTACCTGGACAAGGTGGTCGGCGGTGCGGTGCCGCACCAGTACATCCCGAGTGTCGAGAAGGGCGTACGCACCCAGATGGAACGCGGCCTGGTCGGGGGCTTCCCGGTGGTGGACCTGAAGGTGACGCTGTTCGACGGCAAGGCTCACTCGGTGGACTCCTCCGACGCCGCGTTCCAGACCGCTGGCGCGCTGGCTCTCAAGGACGCCGCGGAAAAGGCGCAGGTGGTCATCCTGGAGCCGGTGGACGAGGTGAGCATCCGGATCCCGGACACGTACGTCGGCGCGGTGATGAGCGACCTTTCGGGTCGGCGTGGCCGGGTGCTCGGTAGCGAGCAGGACAACGGGGACCGGTCATTGATCAGGGCCGAGGTGCCCGCCACCGAACTGGTCCGGTACGCCGTGGAGTTGCGCTCCATGACCAGCGGCACCGGTACGTTCCGCCGCACCTTCGCCAGGTACGAGCCGATGCCCTCGTACCTGGTCGACCAGGTACGCAAGGAAGCCGCGGAGCGCTGAAGCCTGCTCAACAGCTCCAGTGCAGGGCCCAGGTGGCGGGCGACCGTTCGTCCCCTGGGCCCTTGGCTCGGCACTAAGGTGGCGCCGTGAGCCTCGCGCGCCCGGTGGAGAAGCACGGATGATCGGCCGTACCTCGATGCCGGTCGGGTTCGACCTGGTCGGCGGCGATCCGGAGGTACTGCGCGAGGTACTGCGGGAACGGAAGAAGGTCACCGACCGTCGCCCGCTGTCCGCCCTCAAGCTGCGCTGGCGCGACGAGAACACCTTCGTGGCCTGGCTCGGCGGCCCCGGCCTCAAGGGCTCGACGCACTGGCGGGGCAGGTACGACGCCCGGGTGTCGCTGACCACGTCGCCACGGGTCGAGGGGGTGCTGCGCGAGCCCGGTCCCGGTCAGGCGTGGATCCTCGGGCTGATCGGTCTGCTCCTTCTCCTGCTGTCGGTGGTTGTTCTGGTGGAGGGCCCGCCGCTGTTGGGCCTGGCGATGGCCGTCCTCGGAATCGGCGGGGTGTGGATGTTCGTCGACGCCGCCCGTACCAGCAGGCGGGAACTTCCCGAGGAGTCGGCGGAGCTGGTGGCGCGGCTCGCCGGGCAATTCGGCGCCGACGAGCTGAAGACCCGTTTCGGCTACGAGGAGGCCGCCGGCCTCGAGACGCCCGTGTACCAGGCCTGGAAGGGCCGGTACGACGGACTCGACCCCGAGATGGTGGAGCTTCTGCGCCTGACTGAGGATCACGACCTGACCGGCGTACCGGCCGCGGAGGCCGACGCAACCACCGCGGGCGCAGACCTGGCGCTGCTCACCGCCGCGGTGGAGTTTCTATCGACCGCCCCGCCGCGGGAACGATCCCGCGTTGCGGCGCAGAACGACCCGCTGACGGTGGAGCAGGTGCGGGAGATCCTGCAAACCGCGGGGCTCGACGACTACCACCGGCGGCGCGAGCTCTGGCTGCGTGAGGGTGGGAACGGAGCGGAGCCCGGGGTCAACCCGGACATCACCCAGGCAGCCCGTGACGTGCTCTCCCTCAAAGACGACGGCGTGCGCGATCTGGGCCGACAGTCCCCGTGATCATCCCTCGGTCCAGTTGTCGGCCAGCAACGTCCTGGTCTCGCCGAGCAGTTGCGGCAGCACCTTGGTATGTCCGAGCACGGGCATGAAGTTGGTGTCGCCACCCCATCGCGGTACGACGTGCTGGTGCAGGTGGCCGGCGATCCCCGCCCCCGCGACGCTGCCCTGGTTCATCCCGATGTTGAACCCGTGGGAGGCGCTGACCCTGCGGATCACCCGCATCGCGCGCTGCGTGAACGCCGCGAACTCAGCGGTCTCGGCGTCGTCCAGGTCGGTGTAGTCGGGGACGTGCCGGTACGGGCAGACCATCAGGTGGCCCGGGTTGTACGGGTACAGGTTCAGCAGCGCGTACACGGTCTCGCCGCGGGCGACCACCAGACCTTCGTCGTCCGGCTGCTTCGGGATGGCGCAGAACGGACAGCCGTCGGTGTCCTCCTCGGCGTCAGGCCGGTCGGCACCCTTGATGTACGCCATCCGGTACGGCGTCCACAGCCGCCCCATCTGGTCGGAGATCCCGGCGCCGTGCCCCTGCCCGTACTCGTCGCTGACCACTCCGCGATCCTACGTGCGGTGCGTCCCCACGCGGGTTCCCCCGGTCGTGCGGGCGCCGCGTCAGTGCGATCCAGATCGACGCAGGTGGCGGGTACGGCCGAGCTGGTACGCCGTCCGGAGTAGATCTCGTATCGCCGTGGTGGTGTCTGGTCCGGGGTTGACGACGCAGAGCCACCCCAGTTCGCCGTAGACCGGGTGTGGGAACACCACGTCGTCGGTGCCAGGATCGGTCTCGTCAGTGGCTGGGGTTTCGTGGTTCGCGGCCCGTCCAGGTACGGAACTCCGCTGCCCCGGCGGCGACGTTCACGCGATAGGCGTCGGGCCGGTGGAGCCGGGATTTCTGATCCTCCGGGTAATCCTTGGTCACGATGGTCGCGAACGGCTGGGTCTTCGGTACCACGCCATCGGGGGCGTAGTAGAAGAAGACGTCCCCCCAGCTGATCTCTGGTGAGCCGTCGCCCGGTTGCGGCTCGAGGGTGAGGACGCCGTCCATGGCGCCGACGTAGGCAGTGATCTCATCGATGTCCATGCGTTCTAGAGTTTCATTCAGGTGCTTTTGGAGCCTTTGCCCTCGACCACCCACGAGAAGGTCGTGAAAAGTCGCAAGTCACGCCTGCGTACCGTCGACGTCGCGCGACTGGCGGGATACTCGGTGCAGCAGGTGCGCAACCTCGAGCACGACGGCGTACTGCCCCCTGCGACGCGTACCCGGGCGGGCTATCGGGTCTACGGCACCGCGCACGTCCAGGCCGCCATGGCGTACCGGATGCTCGCCGTCGGCGTCGGTCCGGTCGAGGCGAAGCGGATCATGCGTGCGGCGCACCGGTACCCGGCGTCTGACCTGCTCGACCTCCTGGACGCCGGACACGCCCGGCTTCACGCCGAACGTCGGGGGCTTGCGCTGGCGCGGGAGGCGACCGGAGCGATCGCTGCCGAGTCGATCGACGCCCCCCGGCCGTCAGACTCGATGGGTGTCTCCGAACTCGCTGATGCTCTCGGGGTTCGAGCGTCGACCCTGCGTCACTGGGACGCCGAAGGTCTCGTGGTGCCCCACCGCGTCCGGCGGGCACGCAGGTATTCACCGAACGATGTCCGGGATGCCCGGATCGTGCAGCAATTACGCATGGCCGGTTACCGCATCGGTGCGCTCAAGGCCCTGATGCCACAGCTCCAGCAGATGCGCCAGCGGGACGAAGTCCTCAGTACGCTGGCGGCCCGGGACGCCAGCATCACGTCCCGGTCGCGCGCTCTGCTCCAAGCCGCATCCGCGCTCAACGGGCTGATCGACGCCAGCGAACCCCGAAGCCGCTCCTAGTCCGTGCCGGCTGAAGGACCTTCGTTGGTACGCGACCGCACCACGTCCCGTACGTGGGCGCGCGCCTCGTCCAGCGGTACGCCGTTGCGCTGCGACCCGTCCCGGTACCGGAACGACACCGTGCCCGCCTCGACGTCGGCGTCACCTGCGATGATCATGAATGGGATCTTCTGCTGCTGGGCGTTGCGGATCTTCTTCTGCATCCGGTCGTCCGAGGCGTCCACCTCGACCCGGATCCCGTCGGAACGCAAGGTGGTGGCGAATTCGTCCAGGTAGCCGGCGTGGTCGTCCCGGATCGGGATGCCCACCGCCTGCACCGGGGCCAGCCAGGCCGGGAACGCACCCGCATAGTGCTCCAACAGGATCCCGAAGAACCTCTCGATCGAGCCGAACAGCGCCCGGTGGATCATGTACGGCTGCTGCCGGGTGCCGTTCGAAGCCTGATACTCCACCTCGAACAGACCAGGCTCCTGAAAGTCGACCTGCAGGGTGGACAGTTGCCACTGCCGCCCGATCGCATCCTTGACATGTACGTCGATCTTCGGGGCGTAGAACGCGCCTTCGCCCTCGGCGACCTTGTAGTCGACACCGGCCCGCTTCAGTGCCTCTTCCAGCGCCGCCTCGGCTTCGTTCCACTGCTCGATCTCGCCGACGAACTTCTCCGGACGGGTCGACAGGTCGGCGGTGAACTCGGTGAGCCCGAAGTCCCGCAGCAGACCGATCACGAACTGCAACAGGCTCGCCAACTCGTCCTGCAACTGCTCCGGGGTGCAGAAGATGTGCGAGTCGTCCTGGGTGAAGCCGCGGGCCCGGGTCAGCCCGTGCACCACGCCTGACTTCTCGTACCGGTACACGGTGCCGAACTCGAACAGCCGCAGCGGCAGCTCCCGGTACGAGCGCCCCCGGGACCGGTAGATCAGCAGGTGCATCGGGCAGTTCATCGGCTTCATGTAGTACGGGGCGCCCTCCATCTCCATCGGAGGGAACATCCCTTCGGCGTACCAGGCGAGGTGGCGGGAGGTCTCGAACAGGTTCGCCTTGGTCAGGTGCGGGGTGTAGACGTACTGGTAGCCGGACTCCTCGTGGCGGCGCCGGGCGTACTCCTCCATCACCTGCCGGACCACGGCACCCTTGGGGTGCCACACCGCGAGCCCGGAGCCGATCTCTTCGGGGAAGCTGAACAGGTCGAGCTCGGAGCCGAGTTTGCGGTGGTCCCGCTTGGCGGCCTCCTCCAGCATCCGCAGGTGATCCTTGAGCTGGTCCCTGGTCGGCCAGGCGGTGCCGTACACCCGCTGCAGTTGTGGGTTCTTCTCACTCCCCCGCCAGTACGCGGCGGCGCTGCGCATCAACGTGAACGCGCCGATCAGCCTGGTGGACGGCAGGTGCGGACCGCGGCACAGATCCGACCAGCAGCGCTTGCCGGACTCGGCGTCGAGGTTGTCGTAGACGGACAGCTCACCGCCGCCAATCTCCATCACCTCGTCGGTGTCGATCCGGTCGGCACCCTCGCCCTTGACGTCGACGAGTTCCAGCTTGTACGGCTCCGAGGCCAGCTCCGCCTTCGCCTCGTCGAGCGAGCCGTACACCCTTCGGGAGAACCGCTGACCGGACTTGACGATCTCGCGCATCCGCTTCTCGATCTTGCTCAGATCGTCCGGATGGAACGGCTCGGGCACGTCGAAGTCGTAGTAGAACCCGTTCTCGATCGGCGGGCCGATACCGAGCCTCGCCTGCGGGTACAGGTCCTGCACCGCCTGGGCCATCACGTGCGCGGCGGAGTGCCGCAGCACGTTCAAACCATCCGGGCTGTCCATCGGCACCGGCACCACCTCGGTGTCGGCGTCCGGGGCCCAGGACAGGTCGCGGAGGTCGCCGTGGGGATCGCGTACCACCACGATGGCCTTCGGGCCGTGCCGGGGCAGATCCGCTTCGGCAATCGCGTCCGCGGCCGTAGTGCCGGCGGGGACCACGATCGGGGCGGTCACGGCGGCAGCACGTTCTGCGGACACAGTTCTCTCCTCTGGTACGGGTTCCACGAATTGGCCAGCGACTGACACGGCGATGACCTGTTGATGCTAGCGGTTAGGCTGACCAGCTGTGACTGCCGCCATCCCACCGTACGACCCGGCGACCGGTGTTCGAATCGAGTTTCGCCGCGGGAGCCTCAAGGCCCTGCTGATCGGTCTCCCGCTGACCGGCTTTCTCGCCACCGTTTCGATCATGGGAGCGATCTGGCCGAAGGAATACCTCACCAACGGCGCCGACAACACCGCCGGCGCCTGGATGGCCGGCGGTTGCGGCTGCATGTTCGGAGGACTCTTCCTCATGGCGCTGGTCAGCATCCCGAGCATGCTGCGCAAGCGCGGCCT
>JBOGDK010000137.1:0-10766 GCA_050701795.1 Micromonosporaceae bacterium | reverse complement strand
CCACCCCTGCCGCGGGCCGCCCCGCTGCCCCTGCATCGGCAGCCTCCGCAGCGCCAGGCTGTCCCGCCGCCCCGGTGGCCGGCTGTTCCTCAAGTCCGGCGGCCGGCGGCTGGGCACTCCCGGCGCCGGTTGGCTGGGTGCTCCTGGCAGCGGGCTCGGCCGACAGGTGGGACTGCTTTCCGGCCAGCGCGGCGGACGCCTCGGCCGCGACCTCGTCCAGGCTCCCGCCCCCGGCCGCGATGACCGTGGCGACGACGAGCCCCTCGACCAGCGGCGCCGGGCACAGTACGACGCCCGCCCGGACCTCGGGGGCGAGCAGCTCCAGCGCCATCTCAGCGCTGAGCACCGCGCTTCCCAGGTCCATCAACACCAGTACGCCGTCCGGCCCGGCCACCTCGTCGATCGCGGCCTGGATCTGTACGGCGTCGGTGCCGAACGTGGTGTCGTCGAGTCCCGCGGCGACGGCGATCCGTACCTCACCGTCGTGCAGCATCTCGCGTGCGAGATCGACCGCGGCGTTGGCCAGCACCCGGCTGTGGGCCACGACCACGATGCCCACCATGTGGTCTCCTCGCGCTCTCAGCCTGCGGTGACGCGGGATACGGCGCCCAAGGTCTTCACCCGAGCGTCTGCTCGGCGGCACCGACAAGCAGGGCCACCGTGGTGGCACCAGGATCCTGGTGGCCGACACTGCGCTCACCCAGGTAACTCGCGCGTCCCTTCCGGGCGAGCATCGGGATGGTCGCGTCCCGGCCCGCCTCGGCGGCTTCGAGCGCGGACCGCATCCCCTCGCCGAGGGAGCGCCCGTCGGTGAGCACCCCGTCCAGCGCGTTGACGGCGGGAGCGAGCGCGTCGTACATGGTCTTGTCGCCCGGTTCGGCGCGCCCGCGTGCCACGACACCTTCCATGCCCGCCCGGAGCCCGGACGCCAGGCTGTCGGGATCGATCTCGGTCGCGTCACCGAGGGAGCTGCCGAGGCGGAGGAAGAACGTACCGAACAGTGGACCGGCGGCGCCGCCGACGCTGCTCACCAGCGTCATACCGACCAGTTTGAACAACGCCGCCGGGCTGGCCGGCGGGCCGCCGTCGAGTTTGGCGAGCACCGCCGTCATCCCGCGGTCCATGTTGGTGCCGTGGTCAGCGTCGCCGATCGCGGAGTCCAACGCGGTCAAGTGGTCCTTCTGCTCGCGTATCTGCTGGGCGAAGTTCCGTACCCAGTTCGACAGGTCGGCGACGGTGAGGGTGCCCGCCATCCTCAGGCTCCCCACCGCAGGCCGGGCGTGTTCACGGGCGCGTCCCACAGCCGTACCAGGTCGTCGTCGGCCCGGAGCAGCGTCACCGAGCAGCCCGCCATCTCCAACGAGGTGATGTACGGGCCGACCAGGGAACGCGCCACGGTGATGCCGTGACCCTTCAGGATCCGATCGACCTCGCGGTACATGATGTAGAGCTCGATCAGCGGTGTGCCGCCCATCCCGTTCACGAACGCGATCACCGTCTCGCCCCGGCCGACCCCCAGGTCCCCGATCACCGGTGCCAGCAGCATGTCAGCGATCTCCGCGGCGGGTGCCATTGGCCGCCGTTCCCGGCCTGGTTCGCCGTGGATGCCGATGCCGAGCTCCATCTCGTGCTCGCTGAGCTCGAACGTGGGTTTCCCGGCGGCGGGCACCGTGCACGAGGTGAGCGCGAGGCCCATGCTGCGGCCGCTGTCCTTGACCCGCTCGGCGACCTCGGCCACCTCCGCCAGCGACGCACCGCCCTCCGCCGCCGCACCCGCGATCTTCTCCAGCAGCACCGTGACACCGACGCCCCGGCGACCCGCGGTGTAGAGGCTGTCCTGGACGGCGACATCGTCGTCGATGACCACGGAGCGTACATCGACCCCGGTGTCGGCGGAGGCGAGCTCGGCGGCCATCTCGAAGTTCATCACGTCGCCGGTGTAGTTCTTCACGATGTGCAGCACCCCGGCGCCGCCGTCCACCAGCTTGGTCGCCTCCATGATCTGGTCCGGCACCGGCGAGGTGAACACCTCCCCCGCACAGGCGGCGTCAAGCATCCCGGGACCGACGAACCCACCGTGGAGCGGTTCGTGTCCGGAGCCGCCGCCCGAGACCAGGCCGACCTTGCCGGAGCGCGGCGCGTCCCCGCGGTAAACGATCTTGTTGGCGTGATCCACATTGAGTTCGGGGTGCGCGACCTCGATCCCCTGGAGCGATTCCGACACGACGTTCGCCGGGTCGTTGATCAGCTTCTTCATCGCAGATCCTCCTCACGAGCGGTGAGTGGTTGGCTGGACGGCCGGGGGCCGCGCGGCGGCCAAGGGTGGGCCGCCCGGCGCCGGCGGTACGCAGCCGCGCCTGACTCCAGACCCGTCCGCCCCGGCGGGCTGCTGGATCACCATGGGACCCACGGTACGCGCAGGAGTGATCGGTGCGCCGGGAAGTTGGCACCCGCGGGGCGGGCGCGAGACGTGGGCGTACGTCCATACCTCACCGGCGAAGACCATGAGCCACAGTGGCCCCGTGACGACCCATTCGTCCTCGGTGATCAGGGTTGTCAGCGCCGCCAGAGTGACGACCGGAACCCACACCGGGCCGGTTCGCCGGACCGTACGCCACACCACGAGCCCCAACGAGACGACGACCGCGAGGAGGCCGACCACGCCACCTCGACGAAGCGCCCCGACGAACACGTTGTGCCCCGCGAGTCGCGGTTGGGTCTGATACTTCGGGTGGTTTGGGTCCCGGTGGCGGAGGATGTCACCCCGGGCGGAGTCGGTGTTGCCGAGAAGCTGTTCCACCACCGTGTCGGCGCGAAAGTCGCTCAGCATCAGCTCCCAGATGCCCACCCGGCCGCTGAGTGGACGGGTCACCTCCCGGCGCGGCTCGTGATCCTGGTAGCGGTCCTTGAGCAGATTGCCGGCGCCGCCGACCGCGGTGAACACCATCAGGGTCACCGCCACCGGGATCAGCGCATGACCGAACGCCCGCCGCGAGCCGAAACGGCGCAGCCGCGGCAACCCGGTACGCCACACGTGGAGCAGCCCGTACGCCGCGGATGCGACACCCGCCATCAGCAACGACGTACGAGAATCCGCTATGGAGAGCAACAAGGCACCGTTGCCGACCGCCGCCCACCGCTGCCACGGTGCCAGCGTCGTGTCGGCGCCGACCCGGATCGCGACCAGCACCGCCGTCATCGCGATCAGGTTCGGGTGGTACGTCAACCACGGCCCACCCCAGAACCGGTCGGTCTGGCCGCGTCCCCAGGCATCATCCGGAACGTGATGCACCCCGGAGTCGAAGACGTACTCCGCACCCAGTGCGAGCAGCAGCCCGTGGCAGATCATCATCCCCGCCGCGATGCCGATCGAGACGTCGCGACCCCGCCCCCGTACGGTCTGGAACACCAGCAGCGTCATCACCACGGCGAGGCACCCGTACGCCACCCGCCCGCCCAGCACCGCCACTCTGCCGAGCAACAGCGCACTGAGGGCTCCGGCGATCCACAACGTCACCGGCAGCCAGAATCCGCCGAGACGCACCACTTCCCGCCACTGTCGCCACCACGGGTACGTCCACACCACCGCCGCCACGGTGACGGTCGCGGTGACCAGCCACAGCCCGATCGGGTGATGCGGCTTCGTCCAGCTCATCATCGCCATCAGCGGGATCCCCGCGCCCAGCAACAACCCCTGGGGTGTCGTGCCGGGCAGCGACAGCGCCACCCAGACCACCCCACCGGCGACCAGGACCGCGACGGCGGCACCAGCACCGCCGAGCCAGCCGCCTGACGTCGCCAGCACGGCCGCTCCGCCGGCCAGCATCACGCCAGCCAGGTGTGCGCGCCGACGCGCCGCACCGGGCTACGCATCGCTGGCACCACCAGGTGCGCGGCCGCCCGTTCCGGCACGGCGCGAGTGGCGAGGATTCCGATGCCGGCCGCGCCGATCACCGTGGCGGCCAGCAGGTACGCGTTGCCGGCGAGCGTCTGCGGCGCGTTCCAGGTCAGCTCCAGCCCGTCGCCGTGGGGCACGAACCACCGGAAGTCCACGCAGAAGGTGAGCACCGCCAGGGTCAGCAGGGATTCCGCCACCGGCGTTCGCCGGAGGGTTCGATGCCCCAGCAGCAGGCAGAGCGGCACCACCCACACCCAGTGATGCGTCCAGCTCAGGGGACTGACCAGCAGCCCGCAGAACGCGGTCACCAGCAACGCCGGCAGTGGTTGGCCGAGCCCGTGGAGATGGCGTACCACCACCGCGGCCATGGTCAGGCAGGCCGCGACGAGCGCGGCGTACAGCACGAAGGTGTCCGGGACGTACCAGGCGAGTCGCTGCAGCAGGCCGTTGAGGGACTGGTTTGCCACCTCGTGCGTACGGTCGCCGTTGCCGGACGTGATCGCGGAGGTCCAGAACGTCAGCGAATCCCCCGGCAGCATCACCCAGCCCAGTCCCTGCAGTGCCAGGAACGTGCCGGCCGCTCGTACGCTGTCGGCCCGCCTGCCGGTGAGGAACAGGTGCGGGATGAAGATCAGCGGGGTCAGCTTGACCGCCGCGGCCACCCCGATCAGTACGCCACCGTGGCGGGCACCGCGTAACACGAGCACGTCAACCGCCACCGCGGCCATCAGCAGCAGATTCACCTGTCCGAGCGCGGTGGTGCTCCACACCGGCTGCAGCGCGAACGGCGCCACGGCCAGCAGCCCGACCACCCGTACGCTCGGCTCCCGGCCGAGCAGGCTGCGCAGACAGACCCGCACCGTGACGCCGAGGGCAAGCGCGCTCGCGGCCGCCATCACCCCCCACGCGACATGCATCGACACCATCGCCAGCGGCAGGAAGACAAGCCCCGCCACCGGTGGGTACGTGAACGGCAGGTCCGCCCAGGGCGGCGGGATGTGCAGAGAGCCGTACAGCGGGTCGCCGCGCCAGATCGCCAGCGCGCCGGCACGGTAGACCGTGCTGTCCATACCGGGATGCCGTTGGCCGGCCATCACCACGGCCGCCGCCAACAGACCGAGTGCGGCTGTCACGGATGCGGTCGGTGGTCGTACCGCGAACCCCGTTCCGGAGACAAACTCGCGCACCGGCACCCCTTCCCTCGGCCCGGCGAGCCTGAGCGGCTCGCCTGTCAGGAATAGGAACGCCGCGGAGCGCTCAGAGGTTGGGTGGGCCCGGAATTCGGTCAGGAGATCGGATTCGCGCCGCGCACCAGGTAACGCCAGGAGTCGCGGAGTACTGTCACCAGCCGCCGTTTCCCGGTCTTCGGGTCCAGCAACTCGAACTCGACATGGTTGCTGCTGATCTGGTGGTGGGCGAGCAGCACGCCCTGCTTCAGGTACGCCACCACGTGCCGGGCGTCCATCGACGGGGGGCTGTCGTTGGGGTCCTCCGGCACCGGGCCCAGGCGCGACGTCGGCAGGTCGATCCGGTGCGACACCTTGCCGGTGGCGAGGTCGACCAGCACCACGTCCTCGCCGACCGTGGTACCGGCGTCGGGGTCAACCGTCCTGCGTACGGTGAATGCCGCGACCTCGCCGTCGGAACGCGCCGCCCACCCGGACACCAGATCCAGACTCTCGTCCGGGCGCAGCGCCCCCCGCAGATCGATCCTCAGATGCGACTTCTCTCCGGTACGCGGATCCAGCAGCGGCAGCCGGTAGCTGCCCGAATTGCCGCCCACCGCCGGGTCGTACCCTTCCGGACTGGCTACCACCTGCCCGGAGGGCAGCACCCCGGTCAGAGGCTGGTCGTCCACGAACGGCCAGCTCTCCCCGGTCGAGGCGTCGATCAGCAACTGGCCGCCCTCCGCGTCGGTGGGGATCACCAGCCACTTCCCGTCCGCGGACCAGCCCACCGGCTCGTCCGGCCTGGAGGCGGGAAACTCCCGGACGGTGGTTCCCGAGAGGTCTCGCAGCAGGTACCCCTTCTCGCCCCGAAGCCCGAGCCAACGCCCGTCCGGAGACAGTGACGCCCCCTGGTACGGGCTGCCCACCCCACGCAACTGGTACTGCGCGCCGTCCGTCGTCATCAGGTACGTGCCGCAGGTCCCCCGGCACCCGACGTAGACCAACGATCCCTTGCCGACCGGGCGGCCCGGCAGCGGCGTCGCGGTGTCGGGGCGTTCCACCACCTTCGGCAGCCACGGCAACCGCCCGGCGGCGATCGGCTCCTTCGCATCGACCACCGGGGGGTTCGACGGTGTCTGTCGTACCGCGGGGGGGCGTGGCCTTTCCTGCGGCCAGGTCGCCACCACGGTCCCCGCGCCGACCGCGACCGCCGTCACCACAACTGGCGCCACCATCGCGATCCGGCGCCGCCTGCGGCTGCGGTCCCTGGCGATCAGCTGGTCCGGGTCCGGCACGGACGCCGGGTCCCCGGCGAGCTCGTCGAGCATGTCGTGAAGTCGGCCGGTCATGACGGAACGCCCTCCTCGGCGAGATCGGCGTCCAGGCTGGGCACCAGGGCGCGAAGCTTCTTCAGAGCGGCGTGGGCCTGACTCTTCACGGTGCCGACCGAACAGCCCAGCAGCTCGGCGGTCTCACTCTCGGACTGGTCCTCGTAGAACCGGAGCACCACCACGGCGCGCTGTTTCGGCGGCAGCCGCGCCAGCGCCTCGGCGAGGGTCAACCGCCACGTCGTCGCGTCGAGGTCGTCCACCGTGGCCGGACGGTCCGGAGGCTCGGCGGTGAGGTGCTCGGTGTACCGGCGGCGGCGCCAGCGGGAGGTCCGCTCGTTGATCATCACCCGGCGGACGTACCCGGCGGGGTTGCTGCCGCGGCGTACCTGGGGCCACCGGGCGACGGTCCTGGCCAGCGCGGTCTGCAGCAGATCCTCGGCCTGTTCCCGATCACCGCAGAGCAGGTACGCGGTACGCGACAACGCAGGACCATTGTCCTGTACGAACTCGCGGAACCCGTCGTACCGACCCATCCCCACCTCCGGCGCCGGCGACCGTCCATAGTGGCGACCGCTGTCCAGACAAACGCGGCGGAGGCGGGAAAGGTTGGTTGGGTCGCGGTACGGGCGCCGGCCGGGCCCGGTTTCTCACTGTTCTGTCGGCGCGGACCCGGTCGGGACCTGTTGTGGCGGCGCCACCTCGAAGTGCGCGACGGTGGACTCCCGATCGAGCAGGAACTCGTCGTCCTCCGGGTAGTACTTCGCGGCGTTGATGTCGTCTCCGGCGAAGGCACGGATGTCGTCGAGATCGGCCCACCAGCTCAGGGTGATCAGCTCAGTACGGCCACCGCCGAGATCGCGGGTGAGCAGTTGGGCACCGAGATTTCCCGGGGTACGCCGGTAGCCGGCCATGCCGGTGCGTTCCACGATGTCGACGTACTCCGTGATCTTCTCGGTCCTGACCCAGCCACGCCACATCCGCGCGATCATGATGTCTCCTTCGGTCGGCACCTCCGAGCCGGAACGGCCGCGCCGGGATTCCCAGATCTCGCGGCCCGCCTCGGCGAATCAGGAATCGCGGGTCCCACACGTGCCGATAGCGTAACCACAAAGGGTGACGACGAAGGGGTGCATGGTGAGCCTGCGTGGATTCAGCACGATCAGCTTCTGGGCGGACGACGTGCCGGCGGCCCTGGCGTGGTACGCGGAGTTCCTGGGTGCGGAGGCCTACTTCGAGCGGCCCGGCCCCGACGGGCGCCTCGCCTACGCCGAGTTCCGGATCGGCGACTACCAGAACGAGCTGGGCATCATCGACCGTAAATACCAGCCCTCAGGCGCGGCGACCAGGCCCGGCGGGGCCGTCATGTACTGGCACGTCGACGACCTGGAAACGACCGTGCGGCGGCTGCTGGCGATGGGCGCCCAGGAGTACCAGCCGATCACGCCGCAGGGCGACGCGGGTTTCGTCACCGCCGCGGTGGTCGACCCGTTCGGCAACGTACTCGGCGTCATGCACAACCCGCACTACCTCGACGTCCTCGCGTCGGCCAAGGGGGCGTAGCGGCGTGGAGTTGCTCCAGTTTCCCGGCGCCGACGAGTGGCAGTCCTGGCTGGAGACATGGCACTCCGAACGCACCGAGGCGTGGCTGCGGATCGCCAAACAACGCTCGGGAATCGCCACGATCACGATCACCGAGGCGCTCGACGTGGCGCTGTGCTACGGCTGGATCGACGGCCAGCGCAAGGGCTACGACGACGTGTCGTACCTGCAGCGGTACTCGCGCCGGCGACCGGGTAGCTCATGGTCGAAGGTCAACGTCGGGAAGGTGGAGGCGCTGACGGAGGCGGGGCGGATGCGGCCGGCAGGGCTCGCGGAGGTCGCGGCCGCCAAGCGGGACGGACGGTGGGAGGCGGCGTACGAGTCGCAACGCACCGCGACGGTCCCACCCGATCTCGCCACCGCGTTGGCGGGCAACGACCGGGCGCAGGCCGCCTTCGAACGGCTCGGCCGGTCCGACCGGTACGCCGTGATCCTGCCGCTGCTCAAGGCCCGTACCGCCGAGTCACGCGCGAAGATCCTCGCCCGGGCGGTCGCCCGATTGGCGGCCCAGACATCGGGTACGGAGGGGACATGACATCTGCTGTGCTGGTCACCGGCGGAACGGGCACGCTCGGACGGCTGGTCGTCGCGCGACTGCGGGACGGTGGCCGCGACGTACGGGTACTCAGCCGCCGCCCTCAGGAAGCCGCCGACGGCGTCGAGTTCGTGACCGGTGACCTGGCCACGAACCAGGGAATCGAGCCCGCGGTGGACGGGGTCGAGACCATCGTGCACTGCGCGGGCGACCAGAAGGGGGACGACGAGAAGGCCCGCAACCTGGTACGAGCGGCGTCCCGGGCGGGGTCGCCCCACCTGGTGTACATCTCGGTTGTCGGCGCTGACCGGATCCCGGTGGCCAGTCGCGTCGACCGCCTGATGTTCGGATACTTCGCGTCCAAGCTGGCCGCGGAGCGGGTCGTGACCGATGCCGGCCTGCCGTGGACGACGCTGCGCGCCACCCAGTTCCACGACCTGATCCTGCTGGTGGCCCGGCAACTGGCCAAGCTACCGGTGGTGCCGGTTCCGTCCGGCTTCCAGTTCCAGCCGGTCGACGCCGGCGAGGTGGCGGCGCGGCTCGTCGAACTCTCGCTCGGTGAGCCGTCCGGGCTGGTCCCGGACATGGCAGGACCACGGGTGTACGACGTGGCCGATCTGCTCCGCGGATACCTGCGGGCGGTGGGACAACGCCCACCCGTCGTCCGGATACCGGTGCCGGGCGGGGCCGCCCGGGCGGTCCGGGAGGGCGCCGTCCTGGCACCCGACCACGCCGTGGGGCAACGGACCTGGGAAGACTTCTTAGGGTCTGCCGTGACCGCCCGGCTCGGTTCCTAGCGGCGCCCTGGCCGCCCGAACCGAGTTCTACCGTGTCACGGCGCCTTGAGCAGGGCGGCCGCGGTGGCCCGGACCGCGGTCATGATCGCGTCGAGCAACTCGGCGGCCAGCTCTTCGGACGTGGTTGCGGTCTTGTAGCGCAGCTCGAACTGCAGTCCACCCTCGACGGTCACGACGGTGAGAACGAAGGCACACGCGGTGGCCACGACCTGGGCGCCGAGCACGTTGCGGTCGGACTCGTAGGGCGCGAACACGAGGCCCTCGGCCGGCGTCACGGCGTCGATCTCGTTCTGGGCGACGAGCATCGCCTCGAAGACCGCACCCGCATCCGGATGCCGGTCGTGGAGCGCGGCGAGCACCTCCTCGAACGGCAGTTCCTGGTTCTCGAACGCGTCGATGCAGACCTCGCGGGCCTGCCGGCTGACCGCGATCGGGTTGGTGTCGGGAAGCGACATCCGCAGGACGGTCGTGTTGGTCAGGAGTCCCACGACCTCGTCCATGCCCGGTGCGACGCGGTTGGCGAGGTTGGTGGCGACGCGGATGTCGTCCTGGCCGCTCCACGCCCGCAGCGTCGCCGCGTACGCCCCGAGCACGAGCATGAAATCGGTCATGCCGTGCCGGTGGGCCGCGGCATTGACCGTACGCACGTCGTCGGCCGAAAGCTTCGCGCTGGTCGCCGCCGACCGCATGCGCTGCGCGAACGACGCCGTGCCCAACTCGTCGAAGCGGCTGCCGGGGCCGTCGGCGAGCTTCGGGAACGGCGGGGCGAGCCGGTCGAGCCAGAACTCCCGCTGCCGTGCCGCCGCGCCGGTGGTGAGCCATTCGGCGCGATGCTCGGCGAGCCGGCCGCTGCCGAGCGGGACCGGCCGGGGCACGGGCGCGCCGTTGCCGGCGATCTCCCGGTAGATCCGGATGGCCTCGGACACCAGCAGCGTGAGCGACTGACCGTCGCACACGATGTGGTGCATGCTCAGGAAGAACACGTACCGGTCGGCGGCGATCCGGTGCACCACGACGCGCATGAGCGGCGCCCGATCCAGCGGCAGAGCCTCCCGCCCCGCGACGGCCATGCGCTTCTCGCAGCTGCGGACCGGGTCCGCGTCAGCGGTGTGGTCCTCGACATCGATGATGACCTCGACGTGCGGTTCGACCACCTGGACGGGGCCGTCGCCGGTGTCCTCGAACCACGTGCGCAGCGCCTCGTGCCGGGTCGCCAGCTCCGCGAAGGTCCGTTGGAGGACTGCGAGGTCGAGCGAGCCGTCGACACGCAGCCCGCTCGCCACGATGAACAGGCCGATGTCGGGCAGCCGGCTGGCGATGTCCCACATCTGGCGTTGCGCGCGGGAGAGCGGGTAGCGGACCGCGGTCCCGGACGCGGGCGGTGCAGCGGGCGACGCCGGTGCGGCGGCCGCTCCCGCCGCAGTGGCGGCGCCGGCC
>JBOGDK010000136.1:0-10809 GCA_050701795.1 Micromonosporaceae bacterium | reverse complement strand
CCTTCGCGGCCCGGCTCCGCCGGGGCGAGACCGGTGGCGGCGAGCCGGCTCTGGTACCCGACCCGGATCACCGACACGAGCCGTTCCCGGCCACAGACGTGCAGCGCGCCTACTGGATGGGGCGCGCCGACGACTTCGCACTCGGCGGCGTCGGCTCCCACTGGTACTGGGAGTTCGACGGCGTCGATGTCGACATCCCCCGGCTCGAACGCGCGCTCAACGCGCTCATCCGCCGGCACGACATGCTCCGGGCCGTCTTCGACGACGACGGCCGGCAGCGGGTGCTGCCCGAGGTCGACGAGTACGTCATCGAGGTCGCGGACGGCGACGAGGCGTTGACGCGGCTACGGCAGTCCCTCTCGTGCCGGATTCCCGACCCGGGGCGATGGCCGCTCATCGAGGTCCGCGCGGTGCGATACGGCGCCGGTCGTACTCGGCTGGGCTTCAGTTTCGACTACATCGTCCTCGACGCGCTCAGCATCGTGCGGTTCTTCGGCGAGCTGACAGCCCGCTACGACGACCCCGAGGCGGGGTTGCCGCCGTTGCGGATCACGTTCCGGGACTACGTGCTGGGCGCCGCGCCACCTCCGGACGAGGTCGCCGCCGCCCAGCGGTACTGGTCGGAGCGGATCGACACGTTGCCGCCGGCTCCGCCGCTCCCGCTGGCCAAGGACCCGTCGGAGATCACCGCGCCGCAGTTCCACCGCCGCGAGGACTGGCTGCCGCCGAGGCAGTGGCGCGCCCTGACCGACCAGGCGCAGCGGCACAACCTCACTCCTGCCGCGGTGCTGGCCGCGGCGTTTGCCGAGGTGTTGACGGCCTGGAGCGGGCGGGACTCGGTGACGCTCAACCTCACCATGTTCAACCGGCGCGACGTGCACCCCGACATCGAGAACGTCCTCGGCGACTTCACCTCGCTGCTGCTGGTGCCGCATCATGCCGCCGCTGACGACAGCTTCCTCGCGGCCGGCCACCGGTTCCAGGAGCGGTTGTGGGAGGGGATGAGCCACGGCGCCGTGTCCGCCCTGTGGGTGCTGCGGGAGCTGGCGCGGCGTACGGAGGCCTCGGCGGTGAGCATGCCGGTGGTGTTCACCAGCGCCCTCGGGGTCGCGGGTGAACTCACCGAACTGACGTTCCCGTTCGGCCGGCTGGTCTGGGGGATCTCGCAGACCCCCCAGGTCTGGCTGGACAACCAGGTGATGGAGCGCGACGGCGGCCTGGCCTACAACTGGGACTCCGTCGACGAACTGTTCTGTGACGGCGCCCTCGACGCGATGTTCGACGCGTACCGCCGGCTGCTGCGCTGGCTGGCCACCACGGACTGGAGCCTGCCGGCGCCGGACCTGCTCCCCGCCGAGCAGCGGGTGGTACGGGAGAAGGTGAACCGCACCGCCGGTGCCGTGGTAGAGACCACGCTGCACGGCGACTTCTTCACCCGGGCGGCGACAGCGCCCGACCGCGTCGCTGTCCTGCACGGCGACGAACAGGTCACCTACGGCGAGCTGGCCGACCGGGCGTTGCGGGTCGCCGGCTGGTTGCGCGAGGAGGGCCTGCGGCCGGGCGAGCCGGTCGAGGTGCGGTTGCCGCGCGGACCGGATCAGGTCGCCGCCGTGCTGGGTGTGCTCGCCGCCGGCGGAGCGTACGTGCCGATCGGGCTCGACCAGCCCGAGGCCCGGCGAGACCGGATCCGGACGATCGCCGGCGTCCGGCTCGCGGTCACCGGCGATCTGCCGAGCAGCCGCCGGGACGGCGAACCCCCCACCGCGCCGGTGCACGACGATCCCGACCAGCTCGCGTACGTCATCTTCACCTCGGGCTCCACCGGCGAGCCCAAGGGCGTCGAGATCACCCACCGCGCCGCGATGAACACCATCGTGGACATCAATGACCGGTTCGGGGTGGGTCCGCAGGACCGGGTCCTCGCGGTGTCCTCGCTGGACTTCGATCTCTCCGTGTACGACATCTTCGGTCTGCTGTCGGCGGGCGGGGCCCTGGTGCTGGTCGGCGAGGACGACCGGCGTGAGGCTCGGAGCTGGGTGGAGCTGATCGGCCGGCACCGGGTCACGGTATGGAACTCGGTGCCCGCCCTGCTGGAGATGACGATGGTCGTCGCCGAGGGCGCCGACCCGAACCGGCCGGGCCTCGACTCGCTGCGCCTGGTGCTGGCCTCCGGCGACTGGGTCGGCATGGACCTGCCCGGCCGGGTACGTCGAGCGGCGCCCGGCGCCCGGTTCGTCGCGCTCGGCGGCGCGACCGAGGCGGCGATCTGGTCCAACGCGCACGAGGTGGACGCGGTGCCGCCGCACTGGCGGTCGGTGCCGTACGGGCTGCCGTTGCGCAACCAGCGCTACCGGGTGGTCGGCGCACGCGACCGGGACTGCCCGGACTGGGTCGTCGGTGAGTTGCACATCGGCGGTGCCGGTGTGGCCCGCGGGTACCGCAACGACCCGGCCACGACCGCCGAGCATTTCGTGGAACACGCCGGTGGCCGCTGGTACCGCACAGGCGACCTGGGACGGTACTGGTCCAACGGAATCCTGGAGTTTCGCGGCCGGTCCGACTCCCAGGTGAAGATCCGCGGCCACCGTATCGAGCTGGGTGAGGTCGCGGCGGCCGCCGAATCCCATCCCGACGTCGCCCACGCGATCGCGCTGACCGTGGGACAGGACGCGGGCCGCCACCTGGTCGTGGCCGTGGTGGGCGGTTCCACGGCGGCTCGGCCCGACCCGACCGCGGTCGCCGGACTCCTGGCCGACCGGCTGCCCAGCTACATGGTGCCGGAACGGATCGCGGTGCTCGACCGGCTACCGCTCAGCGGCAACGGCAAGGTCGACCGCCGCCAGGTGGCCGCGCAACTCGAGCCCGCCCCGGCCCACGACGAGCCGCCCCAGGGCGAGACCGAGGAGTGGCTGGCGGAACTGTGGCGCGACCTGCTGGATCACGACACCGTCGCGCGCAACGACAGCTTCTTCCTTCTCGGTGGAGACAGCCTGTTGGCGACCCGCCTGGTGGAGACGATCCGCCGGCGCACCGGGGTGCCGCTGGCCCTGCGGGAGTTGTTCGCCGCGGCAACCGTGGCGCGGCTGGCCACCCTGGTCGACGCACGTCGCGGCGCCCCGGGCGCCGGGGAGTACGAGGAGGGCACGCTATGACCATCGCCACCGGTGACCTGATCGCCGAGCTGGCACGGCTCGGTGTGCACCTGTGGGTGGAGTCCGGCCGGTTGCGTTTCCGGGCGCCGCACGGAGTGATGACCGAGGAACGCCGTGCCGCGCTGCGATCCTGTCGCGACGAGGTGATCGCGCAGCTGACGGCCGACCAGGAGCTGCCCGAGCTGGTCGCGGCCCCGGGCGACCGGCACGAGCCGTTTCCGGTGACCGAGGTGCAGGCGGCCTACCTGCTGGGGCGGGGAGGCAGCTTCGCGTACGGACAGGTGGCGTGCCACGGCTACGGCGAGCTGAACTATCCGGACCTGGATCCGGAACGGATGGCAGCGGCCTGGCAGGCGCTGATCGACCGGCACGACATGTTGCGCGCGGTCGTGGACCGGGACGGAGCGCAGCGGGTGCTGCCGGAGGTGCAGCCGTACCGGCTGGCGGTCGCGGACCTGCGAGGCCGACCGGAGGCCGAGGTCACCGCCGCCCTGCGAGAAACCCGCTCCGAGATGGACCACCGGGTGTTCGCGCCGGACCGGTGGCCGTTGTTCGAGGCGAGGGTGACCCGCGCCGACTCCCATGCGGTGCTGCACATGTCGATCGACTTCCTGATCGCCGACTTTGTGAGTATCCAGATCCTGCTCGACGAGCTGCACCGGCTCTACCACCGCCCCGAAGAGCCGCTTCCCCCACTGGAGATCACATTCCGCGACTACCTGCTCTCTGAACGCAGCAGCCAGTCGGCGGGCAGGCACGACCGGGACCGCAGGTACTGGTGGGAACGGCTCGACGAGCTGCCGGCGGCGCCGGATCTACCGGTGCGACCGGACGCGAAGGACTCACCTCCCAGGTTCCGCCGGTGGCAGACCGTGCTGCCGGATGCGGGCTGGAGCCGGCTGCGCCGCAACGCGGGCGAACACGGGATCAGCCCGTCGGTCGCGGTGCTCGCCGCGTACGCGGAGGTCATCGCCGGGTGGAGCCGGCAACCCCGGTTCACCCTCGATCTGACACTGCTCAACCGGCTGCCGTTGCACCCGCAGGTCGGGTCGCTCGTCGGCGACTTCACCTCGCTGGAACTGCTCGCCGTCGACGCCGACCCGGACCAGCCGTTCGGGGAACGGGCACGCCTGCTGCAGGCCCGACTGTGGGAGGACCTGGACCACCGTTCGTACAACGGCATCGAGGTGATGCGCGAGCTGAGCCGCCGCCACGGCCCCGACGCGGCGCTCTTCCCGGTCGTCTACACCAGCGCCATCGGACTGGCCGACGGTGGTGCCGCCACACCGCAGGTGCCCGTCGGTGAGCTCGGCTACGGCATCAGCCAGACCCCGCAGGTCTGGGTCGACTGCCAGAACTTCGAGCGGCAGGGCGCGCTGTGGAGCAACTGGGACGTCCGGGAAGGCGTGTTCTCCGACGGCGTGGTCGACGCCATGTTCGCCGCGTACAGCGAGCTGCTTGAGCGGCTCGCCGAACCAGGTACGTGGAGCGAGGATCGTCCGGTACGGCTGCCGGACGACCAGGCGGCGCGTCGGCGGGCATTCAACGACACCGACGCGCCGGTGCCCGACGGGCTGTTGCACCACGCCTTCGTGGAGCAGGCTCGGCGTACCCCCGACCGGGTCGCGGTGATCAGCGCCGACCGTGAGGTGACCTACGGCGAGACACTGGCCCGGGCCACGGGAGTGGCCCGGCGGCTGCGTGCCGCCGGCTGTCACGACGGCACCCTGGTCGGGGTGGTCTCGGACCGGGGCTGGGAGCAGGTCGTCGCCGTGATCGGTGTGCTGCTCGCCGGCGGCGCGTACGTGCCGGTCGACACCACCCAACCCCCGGCGAGACGCGCCGAGATCCTGCGTGCCGCCGGGATACGCCTGGTGCTCACCCAGTCCTGGCTCCCGCAGGCCGACGCCCCGGACGGCGTGGACCTGATCGCCGTGGACACGCTACCGCCGGCGGCGCCACAGGACCTCCCGACGTCGGTCACCGGCTCCGACCTCGCCTACGTCATCCACACTTCCGGCTCGACCGGATCACCGAAAGGCGTGATGATCAGCCATCGCGCCGCCCTGAACACGGTCGCCGACATTAATCAGCGATTCGGCATCGGACCGGCCGACCGCGTACTGGGCCTCTCCCACCTGGGCTTCGACCTCTCGGTGTACGACATCTTCGGGCCGCTCGCGGTCGGTGGCTGCCTGGTCGTCCCGGCACCGGACCGGCCCGCAGACCCGTCGCACTGGATGGAGATCGTGGCCCGGCACCGGGTCACGATCTGGAACTCGGTGCCCGCTCAGCTGCAGATGCTCACCGACTACCTGTCGACCTCCGGCGGCGTACCGGCCACCCTGCGCCTGGCGCTGCTGTCGGGCGACTGGATACCGGTGACGCTGCCGGACCAGATCCGCTCTCACGTACCGCGGCTGCGGCTGGTCGGCCTCGGCGGTGCCACGGAGGCGGCGATCTGGTCGATCCACCACCTCATCGGCGAGGTGCCCGCCGAGTGGCGCAGCATCCCGTACGGCAGGCCGCTGACCAACCAGCGGGTCCACGTCCTCGACAGCCGGCTCCGGGAGTGCCCCGACTGGGTCACCGGCCAGATCTACATCGGCGGTGTCGGCGTGGCCGACGGCTACCTCAACGATCCCGCGCGTACCGCGGAGCGGTTCATCCGACATCCGGGGGGCGAGCGGCTGTACGACACCGGCGATCTCGGCCGCTACCTTCCCGACGGCGAGATCGAGTTCCTCGGCAGGGAAGACAACCAGGTGAAGATCCGCGGCTACCGGATCGAACTGGCGGAGATCGAAAGCGCGCTCTGCCGGCATCCGGCCGTCGCCGCCGCGGCGGTGGTGGCCGACGGCGACCGGCCGATGGAGCGTCGCCTCGTCGCGTTCCTCGAGACGGCGCGCCACGCCGACACCCCCGCCAGCGGCAGCGACCAGGCGGTGGCCGAGGACCTCGCGTCAGCCGCCGCCGGTGCCGGCGACGCGGTGCTCACCGGCGTGGACCGCGATCGCTACCTGAGCTACAGCCGCCGGCTGGACCTGGTGGCCCTGCCGTCGATGGCGCATGCGCTGCGTTCGGCCGGGCTGTTCGCGACCCCGGGTGACGTGCACACCTATCGGGAGATCCTCGCCACCGCGAAGGTGTCTACCCGGCACCACAAACTGGTACGCCGTTGGTTGCGCGCGTTGACGCGGGAGGGTCTGCTCGTCGCTGACGGCGGCGGCTATCGGATGCCGGAACCGGTCGGCGACACTGCGGTGGCCGACGCGTGGGCGGCCGTCGACGAGGTGGCCCCCCGGGAGGACGACGAGTTGCTGGGGTACTTCCGGGCCAGTATCGGGGCGCTTCCCGCCCTGCTGCGTGGTGACACCGACCCGCTGACTCTGCTGTTTCCTGGAGCCAGACTCGACGTCTCCCGGCAGTTGTACGAAGACGCGCTGTTCAACCGGTGGGTCAACCGTGCCGCCGGCGCCGCGGTACGCCGGATCGCGGACCAGCGGCTCGCCACCGGGCCGCTGCGGGTGCTGGAGGTCGGCGCGGGTGCCGGCGGCACCACGGCCGCCGTTCTCGACGCGCTGACCGGCATCGACGTCGACTACCTGTGCACCGACCTGTCGCCGTTCTTCCTCAACCAGACGCAGGAGCGGTTCGCCGGCCGCGACGACGTCCGACACGCCGTGTACGACCTGGACCGCGATCCGCGGACCCAGGCGCTGTCACCGCAGTCGTTCGACGTGGTCGTCGCCGGCGACGTACTGCACGCGACCGCCGACACCGGCCAGACGTTGTCCTGGCTACGCGGCCTGCTGGCCCCCGGCGGCTGGCTGATCGCGGCCGAGATGACCCGTGACCACTACCAGATCATGACGTCCCTGGAGCTACTGGCACCGGTGGAGCAGAACGGGGACGAGACCCCCGCCGAACAGCCGTACGGCGGCGATCGGGACCGGGTGTTCCTGGACCGGGAGAGCTGGTTGACGACCCTGCAGCGGGCAGGGGCGGATCTGGCCACGTGTGTGCCCGGGGACGGGGCGTTCATCTCCGAACTCGGCATGACGCTGTTCGCCGCCCGGTTCAAGAGCGACCGCGTCCGGGTCGATCACGGCGACCTCACCGCACACCTCGCCGAACGCCTCCCCGGCTACATGATCCCGGCGTCGATCACGATGATGGACGCGCTCCCGCTCAACGCCAACGGCAAGATCGACCGTCGTGTGCTGCGGGACTGGCTCCCGTCCGGCGACGGCACTGTCCAGGCGGCGGTCTCCGGGGCCAGCGAACCGGAGACGGAGCTGGAACGCCGGATCGCCGCGATCTGGTCCGAGGCGTTGCGGGCTCCCGAGGTCGGGCGCGATGTCAACCTGTTCGCGCTCGGCGGGGACTCGCTGGTCGCCGCACAGATCGCCGGCCGGGTGGTGGAAGAGGTCCCGGAGGCGGGCAAGCTGTTCTTCGACCAGATCCTGCAGCGGCTGCTGGAGGCGCCGACGGTCGCGGAGCTGGCCGACCAGCTCACGGCTGCCGGGGACACGGCCGGCGAGCAGGCCACGGACACCGAGAAGGCCGCGGCCCCGGATCGCGGGCTGCTGGTCCATCTGGGTGGGCCGGACGAGGGCGTCCCACACATCATCGTGCACGACTCAGGCGGGTCGCTGTCCCGGTTCACGGACCTGGTCACGGCGCTCGACGGTAACCAGCCGGTGTTCGGAATCAGCGGAACCCGGCTCGAGCCGGGCGTCGCCGACGCCACGGATCCAGGTTCGGTCGTCGACCTCGGCGGTCTCGCCGCCGGCTATGCGGGCATTGTCAAGGACGCCGGCCACCGGCAGGTGCGGATGATCGGGTACGGCCTGACCGCGCCGCTGGCCGTCGAGGTGGCCCGCACTCTGGCCGAGGGCGGGGTCGAGGTTCTCGGCCTGACACTGCTCGGCGGTTGCTGGCCCACCGCGACTTCCGGCGCCGTCGACGACGATGCCTTACGCCGCTGGTACGCCGAGGAACTGGGCAATGACCGCGGGGACGGGCCCGAGTACCAGAGATTCCGTTCGGTGGTCGCCGCCGCCGTACGACACGAGCCGACTCTCTACGCCGGCGACATCGTCGTGGTGCGGCCGGCGTCGGGACCCGGCGCAACCGAGACGGCGACCGAAGTGTGGGCCGACATCTGTCTCGGCGATCTTCAAGTGGTGGAGGCCGGGGTCGGCCATCGTGATCTGTTGACGGCGCCGAGTCCGGCCGTGTTGAGATGAGCGCGCGCACCGGCCGGGTCGGGGTGGTGGGCGCCTACGGGGCCGTCGGCCGGATCGCTGTGGCGCAGTTGCGGGCCTGGGATGTGGGACCGTTACGGGTGGGCGGCCGGGACCGCCGCCGCACCGAGGAGCTGGCAGCGGGTATGGCCGCTGAACCATGCCCGGTCGACGTCACCGACCCGGTCAACCTCGACGGGTTCTGCGCCGGCTGCGCGGTCGTGCTCAACTGTGCCGGGCCCACGCTGGCAGTCGGCGACCTGGTCGCCCGCGCCGCCGCCCGTGCGGGTGCGCACTACGTCGACGTGTCCGGCGACGACGGGCTGTACGCCACCGTCAGCGCCGCCTTCGCTGCCAGTGACCGGGCCGCGGCGGTGTCGGCCGGGATGATGCCCGGCCTGACCACACTGCTGCCGCGGTATCTGGCGGCGACCTCACCGGTCGGCCCGACCCGCCTGGTCGGTTACGTCGGCGGGCGCGACCGGTTCACCACGGTGGCTGCCGCCGACTACCTTGCGGTGGACGGCTCGGCGGCGCAGCGCTACGGCGAACCGTTCGCGGCGTGGCTGGACGGCGGACGCGTACCCCACGGTCTGGCCCCGCTGATCGACACCTGGCTGCCGTTCTTCCCGGAGCCCGCGACCGCGCAGCCGTACCTGAGCACCGAGACGGAGCGGCTGGCCGCCGACCTCGGCCTGACGGAGGTCAGGTGGTATTCGGTGTTCCCCGGCGAGCACACCCTTGCGGCGCTACGCGCTCGGCGGCCGGACGCGACCGCGCTGCGCGAGGCCGCGGCGCTCGACACGTTCGGACGCGACCGGTACATGGTCCTGGTACTCGAGATCTCCGGTCAGGACACTGTGCGCACCGGCGTCCTACGGGGTACCGGAGCCACCGAACTCACCGGCGCGATGGGGGCGCTGGCGACCCGCCAGGTGTGGGCCGGCAGGGTGCCCGCCGGGACGCACCACGCCGGGGAGATCCTCGACCCGGCTGACACCGCGCTGCTCGGCGAGGCACTCGCCGTCGACCAACTGGCCGTTTACGACGGCACTCCCGCAGACCGCTTCAACGGCTACGACGAGGACACGCTATGAGGACACCGACCCGCGTGCTGGTGTGCGGCACCCGATTCGGCCAGGTGTACCTGGAGGCGTTTCGTGGCCGGTTCCCCGAGGCCGGCTTCGAGCTCGCCGGCATCCTGGCCGCCGGCAGCGAGCGTTCCCAGGCCTGCGCCCGGCGGTACGGGGTGCCGCTGTTCACCGACGTCGATCAGGTCCCGGACGACGTCGACATCGCCTGCGTGGTGTTACGCGGGAAACTCCTCGGCGGCCGTGGCTCGCAGATCGCGCAGGCCCTGATGGCCCGCGGCATCCACGTCCTGCAGGAGCACCCGGTGCACGGCAACGAGCTGGCCGAGTGCCTGCGGGTCGCCCGGCGCCACCGGGTCGTACACCATCTGAACACCTTCTACGTGCACACCACGACGGTACGCCGGTTCCTCGCCGCCGCGCGGGCGCTGCTGGCCAGCCAACCGGTCCGCTACGTCGACGCCTCGTGCGGCTTCCAACTCGCATACTCGTTGCTGGACATCCTCGGCCAGGTGCTCGGCGGCATCCGCCCGTGGGCGTTCGGTCCGCCGCCCGACCTGCCGGCCCGGATCACGCGGGCGACGACCCTACCGGTGCCGTTCCGCAGCCTGGACGGCGTGCTCGCCGGGGTGCCCACGACCCTGCGGGTGCAGAACCAGATGGATCCCGCCGACCCGGACAACTACGCGCACCTGATGCACCAGGTCTCCATCGGCGTCGAGTCCGGGGCCTTGAGGCTCGTCGGCACCCACGGTCCGATCGTGTGGACCGCGCGACCCGAGTTCCCGCGCGAGGTCGCCGGCTCCGGTGCCCGGCCGCACTTCGACTCCGACGTGCCGCTGGGACCGCCCAGCGCCGCGGTGCTCGGCCCGGCCCAGGTCCCGTCCTACCCCGAGGTGTTCGCGACCGTGTGGCCGGCCGGCGTACGGCGGGCGCTACTGGAGTTGCGCCGCGCCGCCACCGGGGCCGAGGACCCGATGCGACGTGGCCAGTACCACCTGAGCCTGTGCCAGCTCTGGCAGGATCTCACCGTCCAGCTCGGACCACCCGAGCTGCTCGACACCGAACCCGCGCAGCCACTGGCGGAAACCGACTTCAAGGCCGTCCGCGAGGCCGCCGAAGGCGTGACGGAGCACTGAGATGACGGAGATCGTGGGAACCTCCCAAGACTGGCTGCGTTGCTACCGGCCGCGCCCGGCAGCGGCGGTGCGGCTGATCTGTCTGCCGCACGCCAGCGGCAACGCGAGCTTCTACCGGGTGTGGTTGACCCGACTGCCGCCGTCCGTCGAGCTGGTCGCGGTGCAGTACCCGGGGCGG
>JBOGDK010000135.1:0-10978 GCA_050701795.1 Micromonosporaceae bacterium | reverse complement strand
GGTCAAGTTCCCGGTCCCTGCCGGGGTGGCGTACCCGGTGAAGATCCGCCGGTTCTACGTCGCCGAGATCCGGCCGGTGGAGCAGTATCACAGCGAACTGATCGTCTCCGACATCGTGGCGGAGCTGCCGCCGTCGGTGGAGCTGCCTGAGGCGCCGACGGTGAAGGACCCGGCGGTGGTCACCGACGGTACGGTCGCCGGGGCGCCGTGGCGGTTCGCGGTGATGTCCGATGCCCAGTTCGTGGCCCGGGACCCGGACAGCGACCTGGTCGCGCAGGCACGGCGTACCCTCCGGGAGATCAAGGAGGCAGATCCCGACTTCCTGGTGATCAATGGCGACTTCGTCGACGAGGCGTCGCCGGCCGACTTCGACCTCGCCAGACGGCTGCTCACCGAGGAGATCGGCGACGCGGTGCCGTGGTATTACGTACCGGGCAACCACGAGATCATGGGCGGCCCACCGGCCGACCCGATCCGCAACTTCACCGACGAGTTCGGTGACACGAACCGGGTCTTCGACCACAAGGGCACCCGGTTCGTCACCCTCAACTCGGCGACCGGGGTGCTCGGGTACGAGCAGCTCCGGTTGCTCCGCGGGGCTCTCGACGGGGCCGCGAAGGACTCCGACATCGGCTCGGTGGCGGTGCTCTGGCACCACCCGCCGCGCGATCCGACACCGCAGAAGGGCAGCCAGCTCTCCGACCGCCGGGAGGCGGCGCTGGTGGAACGCTGGCTCGCTGACCTGCGGCTGACCAGCGGAAAAGGCGCGACGATGATCAACGCGCACGTCGGGGTGTTCCACGCCTCGCACGTGGACGGGGTCTCCTGCCTGATCAACGGCAACTCCGGGAAGACACCGGCGGCGGCCCCGGGCGACGGCGGCTTCACCGGCTGGACCATGCTCGGCGTCGACCCGGTCTCCGCGGAGGAGGCAGAGTGGATACGCGCGCACCCGTACACCCCTGGCCAGCCGTGGGTACGCATGGAACTGCGGGCGCACGTGGACTCGTTGACCATCTCAGCCCTCGACACCGTCGCCGTGGGGAAGACCGCGACGGTGACCGCGACCGCCGAGCAACGTGGCCGCGAGGTGCCGGTGGCCTACCCGGTGAGCGCCGACTGGTCCGGCTCGGACAACGTACACATAGGCGTTGGTGAGCCCAAACCGGGTGATATCGCCCGGTACGACCCGGCAACCGGCAAGCTGACCGCTCTGGGCGAAGGCACCGTCACCCTCACGGTGGCGGTGAACGGCGCCACCGAGGAGGTCACTGTCCGACTCGTCGCGTAACTGGAGGACGGCGCCTGAGCGGTCTCGCAGTGACTCACGTCTGCGGGTAAGCACGACACCGGGCCGGCCCTGTGAGAGCGGCCGGCCCGGGGGTGCTAGCGATCGAGGATCACATGTCGTTGCCGACGAACAGCGGGTCGCCGCCTTTGGGTGCCAGCTTTCCGATCTCGGTGCACTCGCCGGACGGGACCTCGCAGTCGTAGATCCGGTACAAGCCCGCCTGGTCCGGTGCTCCGGAGCGGGCGCCAGAGGCGACCAGCACCGAGCCGTCGGTGTCGAACGTGACGAAGGTGTCCGGACTGGGCGACGGCACGTCGAGCTTGATCGACTCGTCCCCTCCGCCGGTCGCGGTCAGCTTCGTCGACCAGTAGAGCTTCCACCGGCCGTCGTGCGAGAGCTGCGCGTCGATCTCGCCGTTGATGAACCGCCACCCGTCGCCCAGCGCGGCCTGGCGCGAAGCGCTGGGCAACTCGCCGGTCATCATGACCACCTTGTTGCGTACGTCGGCGATCTGCGAGCCGCCGAGCACAGTCCACTCGCCGGACTCGGGGTTCCAGATCTGGTTGCCGTCGGGAGTCCGTACGAAGACCAGGCCCTGGTCGATCGCGCGCAGCCGTACCTTCCGGCAGGCCTGTGGGCTCTCGCACGGCACCGTCGTCTCCGCGACGAACTCACGCTTGTCCAGGTCGTAGAGCCGGATCTGCACGGCGTCGCCGCCGCCATACTCGGCCCAGGCCACCAGCGGGCGCTTCGCGTCGACCCTCGCGTGTGGGTAGAACTTCTTGTCAGCCGAGTCAGGCGCCGGCGACAGCGGGGTCAGCTTTCCGCTCTCCTCCAGCAGGTACGGCCGCCGGTTCTTCTCGAACGCGATCAGTCCGTACGGTGTGGCCACCGCGTCGGTGTCGAGCGCCCACTCGCCCTTGATCGCCACCGTCGAGCCACCGAGCTGGATCTTTCCGCTGCCCGGGTCCATGTACGCCCGCAGCCCGTTGTCGTAGTGCAGCTGGCCGGCCGGCACCATGTCGGGCCGGTGGTCCGGGGTCGGACGGGTGTCGTTGAGCCCGCTGACGACACCTCCACCGGCCACCAGCGCCGCCACGGCGACCAGCCCGACCGTGGCCCGCCGGACCGCGACCCGCCGCCGGCCCCGGCGGGTCAGCGCGTCGACGTCGACAGCCGGTGCCGGCACGTCCGTCCGCTCGCGTACCGAATCCATGATCCCTTTCTCCAAACTCATCGCACGTCTCCCTTGGTCACCAGTTCGTGTGTGAATCCGGAGCGCAGCTTCGCCAGCGCGGCGGCGGCCTGGGATTTGACGGTCCCGGGCCGGATTCCGAGCTGGTCGGCGATCTGCCGCTCGCTGAGATCCTCGAAATACCGCAGCACCAGCACGGCCCGCTGCCGGGGCGGCAGTGTCGCCAGCCCGCGCCAGATCTGGTCAGAGGTCGCCAACTGGTTCTCTGGCGAGTCGACCTGCCGCAGATCCAGATCCTCGGTGGCCCGCTCCGAGCGATACGCCTTGCGGCGCCACCAGCCGCGCAGCTCGTTGACCACCATCTGCCGCACGTACGCCTCGGGGCTGTCCGCGCGGCGTACCCGTCGCCAGGACGCGTACGCCTTGATCAACGCCGCCTGCGCCGCGTCCTGCGCGAGCTGGTGGTCGCCGCACAGCGCGTACGCCGAGCGGAACAGCCTCGGCCACACCGCCCGCACGAAGGCGGTGTACTCCTCGTCTCGTCTTCTCATCAAGCTCCCCGTTGCCGGCCTTGCTCCGTCAGCTACACCCCACAGATGCGCCGAACCGGCCACCGGGTTCGCCGGGCCGGGAAATTCCGCGACAATCGCGGGTCAGCCACGCTGGCGCGGCCCGCGCGTCGGGAATAAACCACCCCCGTGGCACACTTGTACGTCGGTCAGCTACCCGCTGACTCCCAGAAAGTGCGGTTCCGGTTCACGCCACCACGGCGCCCGTACGGGTGCCAGGCGACCCGGCGACCGAGAGAGGACACCAGCAGTGAAGCCAGACATCCACCCGGCGTACGGGCCGACCGAGGTCACCTGCGCCTGCGGCAACTCGTTCCACACCCGCAGCACAGCGGCCAACGGCACGATCCACGTCGAGACCTGCAGCGCCTGCCACCCGTTCTACACCGGCAAGCAGCGCATTCTCGACACCGGTGGCCGGGTTGCCCGGTTCCAGCGCAAATACGCGAAGGTCCAGGCCGAGCAGAAGGCCAAGAAGGACAAGTAGCGCTACCTCACGCCCGCCCGCAGGGACACTGAGCATGTGTCCCGAGCGGGCGGGCGTTTCGGTGAACGGCGGGGGATCGGGACACCTAGACAGGGACGAGCGGATGGCGACACAGACCGAAGGTTCGGCCCGGTTGGAGGCCTTGCGCGCTGAGTACGGCGAGCTGGAACGCAAGCTCGCTGACCCCGCCGTACACGCCGACCAGTCCGCGGCACGCCGGATCGGCCGCCGGTACGCCGAGCTTGGCCCGATCGTGGCCGCTGCCCGCGAGCTGCAGCAGGTTCGGGACGATCTCGCCGCCGCCCGCGAGCTGGCCGCCGAGGACGCCGACTTCGCCGCGGAGGCCCGGCAGCTCGAAGAGTCCCTGCCCGGGCTGGAACAGCGGCTCGCCGAGCTGCTCCTGCCGCGCGATCCGAACGACGGCAAGGACGTGATCCTGGAGATCAAGGCCGGGGAAGGCGGCGACGAGTCGGCGCTATTCGCCGGTGACCTGCTCCGGATGTACCTGCGGTACGCCGAGCGCAACGGCTGGCAGACCGAGGTGCTCGACGCCGAGGAAACCGATCTCGGCGGCCACAAGGACGTCTCCGTGGCGATCAAGACGAAGGGCGTACCGGAGGGCGGCAACGGGGTCTGGTCCCGGTTGAAGTTCGAAGGTGGCGTCCACCGGGTGCAGCGGGTGCCCGCCACGGAGTCGCAGGGCCGGATCCACACCTCGGCCGCCGGGGTCCTGGTGCTCCCGGAAGCCGAGGAGGTGGACGTGGAGATCCACCCGAACGACCTGCGGGTCGACGTCTACCGTTCCTCCGGCCCCGGTGGCCAGTCGGTCAACACCACAGACTCGGCGGTACGTATCACCCACCTCCCGACCGGGATCGTGGTCTCCTGCCAGAACGAGAAGTCCCAGCTGCAGAACAAGGAACAGGCGATGCGGATCCTGCGCGCCAGGCTGCTGGCCGTGGCCCAGGAAGAGGCCGACGCGGCCGCGTCCGACGCGCGGCGTTCCCAGGTGCGTACGGTCGACCGGTCAGAGCGGATCCGTACGTACAACTTCCCGCAGAACCGGATCACCGATCACCGGATCGGGTTCACGGCGTACAACCTGGATCAGGTGCTGGCCGGCGACCTTGACGGGGTACTGAACGCGCTACAGGAGGCGGAACGGGAAGCCCGGTTGGCCGGCGAGACCCAGCTCAGCCGCAGGTAGCGCGCGGATCGCGTCGGGTCGCCAGCCGCTGAGCCTGGCCACGTGGCGCGACGCCGCTGCCAACCGCACCCGGGTTCAGGAGGCGCGCATCACCGCCTTGGCGCGCAGCATGGCGCGGTCGGCGAGTTCGAACGAGCTGGCCAGCTCGCTGCGTCCGTCCAACTCGGCCCAGCCGATGGTGAGGCTCACCGGGGTGTTCGGCACCAGCGCATGCCAGTCTTCGTCGGCGATCGCGGCGACCACCCGCTTACCGACCTCGTCGGCCTCCGGCAGCGACGTGGCCGGCAGCACCAGGACGAACTCGTCGCCACCGAACCGGGCCACGAAATCCTCCCGCCGCATCACCCGGGCGAGTATCCCGGCCACCCGCTGCAGCACCAGATCGCCGGTCAGGTGGCCGTGAACGGTGTTGACGTCCTTGAAGGCGTCCAGATCCATGACACCCACCGCGCCGACCTCGCCGCGCCGGGCCATCGCCTCGGTGTACTGCTGCAGGTGCCGCCGGTTCGGCAGGCCGGTGAGCGGATCGGTGAGTGCCTCGTCGGCATACCGGGCGACGGTACGGCGGAGGTCCTCATGGTCGATGCGGGCGGCGACACCCTCGACGAACAGCTCCCGGAGCCGCTCCGCGGCCTGCGCGGTGAGCTGGAACGCGAGCCGGTCCGCGGCGTGTGCGGCCGCCCCGTCGGCGAGCTCCAGGTGAGCCAGCGCCCGCAACCGTGGCAGCTCCGCGGCCCCGAACGTCTGCGCCTCCGACGCCCGCAACGTCTCCAGCAGGTGCAGCGCCTCGGCCGGCTGGTGGTCCCGGATCGCCAGGCACACCCCGGCGAGTTCGTGCAGCGCGATCGAGACTGACTCTGAACCGTCGTTGGCGAGCAGTTCGTCGATCCGCACACCCGGCGCCTGCCCCAGTGCGGCCAGTCGGCTTGCGGCGTACCCGAAGTAATTCCGGTCACACTGCGGCAACTTCGGGTAGTCACCGGGGTCGGGGAGCCGGCGGTTCAATTCGGTCAACACGTCGCGGAGCACCCGTACGCAGCCGTCGGTGTCCCCCCGGTGGTCCAGGGAGACCGCGAGCCGTACCCGGATCTCGGGAAGCATCGCGGAGGCATCCGGCATCCCCGAGGTCACGGCCACCCGGCGGGCGTTGTCCATCGCGGACAGCGCCTGCCCGTGAAACCCTATGTACGAGTACGAGATCGCCAGGTTGTGCCACGCGGAGGCGGTTTCCCGGCTGGTCTCATCCGCCCCGGTGAGCGCCCGTTGACTGCGCACCATGTGGGTGACACAGCGTTCGATGGAGCCGTCGAGGTGGGCGACCATGGCGGCCAATGCGTGGAACGCGCCGACCCTCCCCGGCTCGGGGTGGGCGCGGACCGCCTCGAAAGCCCGGTCGACCGCGGCCGCGTACTCGGCGGGTCGATTCAGGTTGAGCAGGCAGGCGAGCTTGCGCAGCAGGGCGTCGGTGACCTCGCCGGGGTCGGTCGACTCCACGGCGATCTGCTCGGCCAGCGCGGCGGCCTCCAGAGCACTCCCGGCCCGGAGTAGCCGTCGCACCTCGTCGATCCGCGAGGCTCCCGCGGTCTTGGCGGTGCCGGACCCTGCCACGCGGTTGTCCCCTCTCCGATCGCGGTACGCATGATTATGGTGTGTCGGACGCACTGAGCGGGAACCGCCAAGAACCTCAACACACCATCCGAGAGGCGATTGTCGCTGCCGCTCGCCACCTCCATGGTGCCAGGGTGGATTCACCCCGGGTGGATGCGGAACTACTCGCGGCTCACATACTGGGCTGCGACCGTGGCGGATTGCTCACAGCAGGGAGTTTCGACGCCGTACAGGAAGCGGAATTCTTCGCTCTGGTACGTCGCCGCGCCGCCCGCGTACCGCTGCAGCATCTGATCGGGACCACCGGGTTCCGCCGACTTGACCTCGTGGTCGGGGCGGGCGGCTTCATTCCACGTCCGGAGACCGAGGTGCTGGTCGAGTGGGGTCTGGCCGGGCTGCCCCCGGACTCGTTGGTGGTCGACCTGTGCGCCGGCACCGGCGCGATCGGCCTGGCCGTCGCGCACGAGCGCCCCGACGCCACGGTGTACGCCGTGGAGCGCCACCCCGCCGCGTTGCGCTGGCTGCATCGCAACGCCGCCGACCGGCAGATCGCGGGGGATCGCCCGGTGACGGTGGTGGCCGGCGACGCGGTGGCCGCCGACGTACTGACCGGTCTCAACGGCCGGGTCGACCTGGTGTTGGCCAACCCCCCGTACGTGCCGACCGGGGTGGTGGTGCCCCCCGAGGTCGCTGATCACGACCCCGAGTCGGCGGTGTACGCCGGCGCTGACGGACTCGCGGTGATCCGGCCACTCGTCCACCGCGCGGCAGGGTTGCTCGCACCCGGCGGCAGACTCGGGGTGGAGCATGACGACAGTCACGCAGAGGCGGTGCCGGATCTGCTCACCCGGGCCGGCTGGACCGACGTCGCCGACCACCCGGACCTGGCAGGGCGTCCCCGGTTCGCGACCGCTCGCCGGCGCTGAGCCCGTCCATCACTACCGGGTGTCGGGCTCCACCGGCGCCTCTGCGACCACCGCGGCGCCGCCGGATCCGGTGCCGCGTGGAAGACTTGCCGACCGTGAGGCTTTACGACTGCCGCGAACTGGCGGAACGGGAACAGGGCATCGCCGCCGCGATCGAGGCCGCCAAGCGCGGCGACCTGGTGGTGATGCCCACCGACACCGTGTACGGGATCGGCACCGACGCGTTCAACACGTACTCGGTCGAGGCGCTGCAACGCGCGAAGGGGCGGGGCCGGGACAAACCACCGCCGGTCCTGGTCGGCTCCACGAAGACGCTCGACGGTCTGGTGATCACGGTGCCGTCCGCGGCACGGGACCTGATGGCGGCGTTCTGGCCGGGTGCGCTGACCCTGGTGGTGAACCACGCGCCGAGCCTGGCCTGGGATCTCGGCGAGACCGGCGGCACCGTCGCGGTACGGATGCCGCTGCACCCGGTCGCTCTGGAGGTGCTACGGGAGGCCGGACCGATGGCGGTGTCCAGCGCCAACCGCAGCGGCCAGCCTCCCGCGACGACCGCCGAGGATGCCCGGGAGCAGCTCGGTTACTCGGTGTCGATCTACCTGGAGGCGGGGGAGTCCCCGGAGCCGGTGCCCAGCACGATCGTGGACCTGACCGAGGACGTGCCGCGGGTGCTGCGGGACGGTGCGGTCCCGTTGGAGAAGTTGCGCGACGTGGTGCCGGACCTGGTGGGAGTGGCGGAGTAGATGCCGCCGTTTTCCGTACTGCACGTCTGCATGGGCAACATCTGCCGATCTCCGATGGCGGAGCGGTTGTTGCGCGCCAGGGCTGCCGAGCTGGTCGGCGACCGGGTGGATGACGTGCTGCTCAGCCACAGCACCGGGGTCGGTGGCTGGCATGTCGGTTCGGCGATGGAGTCGCCGGCGGCGCGCCAGTTGCGGTCGCGGGGCGTGGACCCTGCCGGGTTCGCCGCCCGCCGGCTCGGTGCCGACCACGTCGAGTCCTCAGACCTGATCTTCGCGGCCACCGGCGAGGTCTCCGGGTACGTACGGTCGCTGCGGCCGGACGCCGCCGGGCGTACCTTCGTGATCGGTGAGTTCGGCCGGTTGCTCCGCGGCGCCGACCTCACCGGCCTGCCGCCCCTGACCGCCACCCCGGACGCGGTGTACGCCCGTGGGGCGGCACTGGTGGACCTGGTGGACCGGCTCCGGAAGGGCGCCGACCCGGAGCCCGACGACGATCTGGACGACCCGTACGGGATGCGGGACGCGGTCTTCGGGCGGATCGCGGACGAGATCGACGACACTGTCCGACCGTTCGCCGCGGCGCTCCTCGGCGGTGCCCGGTGAGCACCCCGGACGACGCTGCCGGGTCCGGGCCGGAGGACGCCGCTGGTACCCGGTCCGGGATGGAGGACGCCGCCGGGATGCGGTCCGGGCTGCGGTTCGTGCCGACCTGCCTGGCGGTGGCCGCCGTGATCGCCGTGGGCGCCGTACCGATCGGCTGGTTCACGCACGGTACGGATGGCGCGACGGGCGCGGCCGCCGGTGTGGCGGTAATGGCCCTGGCGTACCTGATGTCGGCGGTCGTGATCGTCTGGGTGGACGCCGTTGATCGGAAACTGCTGCTCCCGATCGTGATGTTGACGTACGTCCTGAAGATCGTCGCGCTGGGAGTGGTCGGATACACCGCGAAACAGGCCGGCTGGGAGGGGCTGCCGGCGATGGCGGTGAGTGCCGGCGTGGTGATCATTCTGTGGCCGCTGGCGCAGCTGTGGTGGACATTGCGTTCCGGGCGTTCCACCTCGGAGTATGCGCCCTCTCAGGCGGGTGGGGCAGCGCGAAGCAGTCGATCGATCGCCTGATAACCTCTGCGCGTCATGGCCGGCGATGAGCCCAGCGGTACGCGCCCCGGATCCCCGGAGGATCCTGGCGCCAACGCTGGTTGGGTCGCCTTGGGTTACCTCGGTGCGGGGATGCTGTTCTGGGGTGGCGTGGGGTGGCTCCTGGACGGCTGGCTGGGGTGGTCCCCGTGGGGTCTGGCTGGCGGTCTGGTGCTGGGCATGGCCGCGGGTATCTACCTCATCATGAAGCGGCTTGGTTAGCGACGAAGGATGGTACGGGTGAAGAACGGATCAGGGGTCCTCGCCGCGGAATTTCCACCCGGCATCGGGGACTTCGATTTCGTCTCCCTGATTCCGGGTCTGCAGGACACGGTGTGGGGTCCGATGTTCACCAAGATCACGCTCTTGGTGTGGATCGCCGTGGCGTTCTGGATCGTCTTCTTCCTGGTCACATACCGCACCCCCAAGCTGGTGCCGACGAAGAAGCAGTGGCTGGCCGAGTCGCTCTACGGGTTCGTCCGGGACGGCATCGCCAAAGAGGTCATCGGTGCCGAGGGCGTACGGTTCGCCCCGTACCTGACCTGCCTGTTCTGTTTCGTCCTGTTGACCAACCTGTTCGGGATCATCCCGCTGGCGCAGATCTCGCCGAACTCACACTTCGCGTTCCCGGTCTTTCTCGCGGTCATCACGTACCTGCTCTTCAACTACGTGGGGATCCGCAAGCACGGCGCGGTGAAGTACTTCAAGGACAACATCTTCATGCCGGGGGTGCCGTGGTGGATCTACCCCATCCTGGCGCCGGTGGAGCTGATCTCCACGTTCGTGTTCCGGCCGTTCACACTGGCGGTCCGGCTGTTCGCGAACATGTTCGCCGGCCACCTGATGTTGCTGATCTTCACGCTCGGCGGCTTCGCCCTGCTGGGCAGCGCGAACATCGGGCTGATGCTGGCGTCCGGGGTGTCGTTCGCGATGGCGATCGCCATCACCTTCCTTGAGGTGGCGATCCAGCTGATCCAGGCGTACGTCTTCACCATGCTCACCGCCAGCTACCTGCAGGGAGCGTTGGCGGAGCACTGAGCACGACCACCAGACATCACCAAGACTCCGCGTGGAGGTCACGCGGGACGACTGCAGGAGGAAACCCAATGACAGGGGACATCGCCACACTCGCCTACGGCCTCGGTGCGATCGGGCCGGGTATCGGAGTGGGTCTGGTCGTGGCCGCGTACATCCAGGCCTCGGCGCGTCAGCCCGAGTCGGCTGCCGCGAACCGTACCTGGATGCTGTTCGGCTTCGCGGTGATCGAGGCGCTGGCGCTGCTCGGCTTCGTGGTCGCCATCGCGTTCCAGGCCCCAGCCGGCGGCTAGGTTCGACAGGCTCGAGAGGAGCGCTGGATGTATCCGATTTCGTTCGCGGCCGAGGGTGGCGGCAACGTCCTCTTCCCGGTGTGGCAGGAGCTCGTCGTCGGCCTGATCGCGTTCGGGCTGCTCTGCTATGTGCTGATGAAGTACGTGTTCCCGCAGATGGAGCAGACCTTCCAGGCACGGGTGGAGGCGATCGAGGGCGGCATCAAGAAGGCCGAGGAAGCCCAGGCCGAGGCCAACCAGCTGCTCGAGCAGTACAAGCAGCAGCTCGCCGAGGCCAGGTCCGAGGCTGCCCGGATCCGGGATGAGGCACGCGCCGACGCGATCGCCAGCCGGGACGAGATCCTGGCCCGTACCGCTGAGGAACGGGACCGGATCATCGTCGCCGGGCGGGAGCAGTTGGTCCAGGAACGCGAGACGCTGGCCCGCCAGCTGCGTACCGAGATGGGCACGCTCGCGGTCGAGCTGTCCAGCCGGATCGTGGGTGAGTC
>JBOGDK010000134.1:0-10982 GCA_050701795.1 Micromonosporaceae bacterium | reverse complement strand
CGTGACGCGGAGACCGCCAAGGGCGTCTTCGGCACCTACAACGCTCTCGCGGTGATCGCCTATCTCCTCCCTTCGATCGACCTCGAGTCGGAGTGGAGTCACCGGCTCGTCGAGCTGCTGCGGACGTTCCCGACGTCGCCCGCGCTGACGATCAAGTCTTTGGGGATCCCGCAAGGCTGGGAGTCGCTCGACCTCTGGCGATCCTGACCGCAGTCGTCTCGGGAAGTCACTTCCTGGGACTCAGCTAGCAAGACGCGGTTTCTAAGCCCCGATCGTCGGTGTGAAGCCGGAGGTCGGGTCTCGTCTCGTCAAGGAGATGTCAGTGACACGGTCACGACGAACCTCTGCCGGGAACGGTGACCGACCAGACGTCTCAACGATGCATCGCGATCTGCACGAGCCGACGTCGATCGCGTCGAGCGCGGTTCTGGGGTTCCTGTGTGGGCTGCTGACGTTCAGACCGGTCGTCGGCGTAGTGCCGGGTCGGGCGGCGACCCGGATGTGTGAGGCGACACCGACCTGCTGAGGCCGGGATCCGTTGGCCCCCGCCGCTGCCAGCGGGGGCCATGATCCCCCCGGTACGATGGTGGGCCGAGGAGGAGTGCTCCGATCGACGGCCCGTTATTGACGGCGGTTCTACCGCTTGTCGCGTTCGCCCTGCTCACCGCCGGCAACGCGTTCTTCGTGGCGGCCGAGTTCTCGTTGGTCACCGTGGATCGGGCGCAGATTGCCCAGCAGGCGTCCCGCGGCGACCGCAGGGCGAAGACCGTACAGGCCGCGTTGCGATCTTTGTCCTTCCAGCTCTCCGGGGCGCAGCTCGGCATCACGATCACCGCGTTGCTGACCGGCTACCTGGCGGAGCCCGCGATCGCGCAGCTGCTGCGACCAGGGCTGTCGGGGATCGGCCTGGCCGCCGCGGCGTCGGCCACGGCCCTGGTGATCGCGACCCTGATCTCGATGCTGTTCGGCGAGTTGTTGCCGAAGAACGCCGCGATCGCCCGTCCGATGACCACGGCACGCTGGACCGCGCCAGGTCAGCGGACCTTCTCGGCCGTGTTCGGGTGGCTGATCCACCTGCTCAACGGCTCCGCGAACTGGGTGGTACGCCGGCTCGGCGTCGAGCCGCAGGAGGAGCTGGCGAGCGCCCGTTCCCCCGAGGAGCTGGGGCTGTTGGCGGCGATCTCGGCGCGTGCCGGGGCGCTTCCACGGGAGACCGCGATCCTGTTGCAGCGCACCATCCGGTTCGGTGACAAACGGGCCGCGGAGGCGATGACCCCACGGGTGGACCTGATCGGGTTCCCGGTCGACGCCATGGTGGCCGACCTGCTCAGTACGTCGCTGGAGTCCGGGCACAGCCGATTTCCGGTGTACGTCGAGACGCTGGACCAGATCGTCGGGGTGGCTTCGGTGACGGATGCGTTGGCCGTACCGCCGGCGCGTCGCGGGTCCACCGAGGTACGTACGGTGATGACCGAGCCGGTGTACGTGCCGGAGCACCTGGATCTGGATTCGGTGCTGGACGCGTTGCGGGGCTCGGAGCTGGCGCTCGCCGTGGTGGTCGACGAATACGGCGGCACCGACGGCGTGGTCACCGTCGAGGACCTGGTCGAGGAGCTGGTCGGGGAGATCGCGGACGAGCACGACGAGGTGGAGGCGACGGTCTCTGCGCTCACGGTGACCGCTCCGGATGCGGCGTCGAGCCGGTTTGTCTCCGGTGTGCTGCGCGAGGACGAAACGGTCGAGCAGACCGGGTTCCGGTTCCCTGAGGGTCCGTACGAGACACTCGCCGGGTTCCTGATGGCGCAGCTCGGACACATCCCGGTGGAGGGCGAGACCCTCTCCTTTGAGGGCTGGGAGTTCACCGTGACCTCGGTGGACCGGCACCGCGTCGAGCAGGTACGGGTACGCCAACCCGATGACTGGGAACCCACCGGCGAGTACTTCCCGAGTGCCAGCCAGGACGGCCCGAGTGCCGGCCAGGACAGCCCGAGTGCCGGCCAGGACGGGGAGACGCAGCGGTGAACGGCGCAGCCCTGATCACCACCGTCCTGCTGCTGCTCGGCAACGCCTTCTTCGTGGGCAGCGAGTTCGCGTTGATCGCGTCCCGGCGTACGGTCGTGGAGCCGATGGCCGCGACCTCCGCCAGGGCGAGGCTCGCTTTGTCGGCGATGAACCAGATCCCGTTGATGATCGCCGGTGCCCAACTCGGCATCACGATCTGCTCGCTGGGCCTGGGCGCGATCGCTGAGCCGGCGTTGGCGCATCTGCTGGAGGTGCCGTTCCACGCGATCGGGCTGCCGGAGCAGGCGGTGCATCCGGTGGCGTTCGTACTGGCGCTGGGCGTGATCATCTTCCTGCACACCGTGGTCGGTGAGATGGTCCCGAAGAACATCACCCTGGCCGGGCCCGAGAGGTCGGTGCTGTGGTTGGGGCCGCTGATGCTCTGGTTCTGCATCGGCACCAAGCCGCTGCTGCTGGCGATGAAGTGGGCCTCCCGAACGCTGCTGGCGATCTGGCGGATCGAGGCGGTGGACGCGGTGAAGACGGTGTACACCGCTGACGAGCTCGCCGGTCTGGTGGCCGAGTCGCGTACCGAGGGGCTGCTCGATCCGGAGGCGCACGCCAGGATTACCGGTGCCCTGGCGCTCCACCAGCGGACCGCGGCGGACGTACTGCGGCAGTGGACGACGGTGGACACCGTGCCGGACGACGTCTCGCCGGGCTCACTGGAGGTGCTGGCGACCCGTACCCGGCGGTCCCGGTTCCCGGTGGTGGAACGGGACAGCGGGCGGGTGCTGGGGTTCGTACACGTCAAGGACGCTCTGGGAATCGACGGCGGCGCCCGCCGGGAGCCGATGCCCCGGGAGCTGGTACGCCCGCTCGGCGTGGTGCCGGTGAGCCGTACCCTCGCCGACCTGATGCTCTACATGCGGCGGAACCGGAGCCACATCGTGCTGGTCAGCGACGATGGCCGGCCGTTGGGGATCGTCACCATGGCCGACGTCCTCACCGCCGTGGTGGGGGGCGGGCGCTCCGCCACGCCGGCACGTACCGCGCGCTCCTGACGACCGGCCACCCGGGGAGGTGGTTGGCCGCCCGGGAAGGTGCGCGGCCACCCGGGCACGGCCGCCCGGGAAGGTGGATGGCTGACCCGCCGCGGTCGGTTCACACGGCGGGTCAGCCAGGCTGGTTACGACATCGGCGAGGCCATCAGCCGGACGTCGGCGGCCCGTACGTACATGAACCGGTGCCCGAACTGGATCTGGTAATAGCGATCCTTGCCACTGACCACCACATGCTTCGAGGTGTCGAAAGTGACCGCGCGGTAGTAGTCGGTGGTCGGGAATGCGCCGACGGTGTACCGCTGGCCCGCGGGCAGTGAGTACTGCAACGGCACGATGCCCTGCACCGGCACGCCCTCGGGGTACGCCGACGCCTCCGGGTACGCCCGCCCGTACACCGGGATCGAGGTCTTCCCCGGTTTCGGGGTGACCACCAGGCCGGTGGACCAGATCGTGTCGGAGCGGTGCAGCCAGCCCTTCTGTCCGAGGTACCAGATCGCCAGCCATTCGCCGCGGTCCTCGGCGAGGGCCCACTGGGTGCCGGTGTCGACCCGGCTGCCGATGTCGGAGACCTTCATGGTGTTCGGAGAGCCGTCGGGGCGGAGCCCGAGGTCGTTGAGCAGCGGCGCGTCGTCGCGGGGTTCGCTGCGCAGGATCACCGAGGTGGAGCTACGGGCCGGGCACGGCTCACCAGGGGCGTCGCAGCCGACGAACGCCGGCTTGTTGGTGGCGAAGTCAGGCTTGATCGTCACCATCTTCGAGCGCGCTGTCCCGGTCGGCTCGAACGGCTTGCCGAGCAGGTCGAAGTAGTGCGCCCAGTCCCAGTACGGGCCGGTGTCCCAGTGCATCGCGGGTACCCGTGCCGGGGTGATCCCCGGTACGTTGTCGTGCCCGATGATGTGCGCCCGGTCGAGCGGGACGTCGTACTTGTCGGCCAGGTAGCGCACCAGCTTCGCCGACGTGCGGTACATCGCCTCGGTGTACCAGGTGCCCTGGGCGGCGAAGCCCTCGTGCTCCAGGCCGATCGAGTGCATGTTGACGTACCAGTTGCCGGCGTGCCAGGCGACGTCCCTGGTGGGTACGTGCTGCGCGATGTGCCCGTCACTGGAGCGCAGGGTGTAGTGCCAGGAGACGTACTTCGGGTTCTGCACCAGCCGCAGGGTGTTCTCGTAGCTGGTCTCGGTGTCGTGGATCAGGATGTACCTGATCTTGAGGTCGTTCGGCCGGTCGGCCTTGTCGTGGTTGCCGTAGTTCGGGGTCCCGTCGGGGTTCAGGTACTCCTGGTACGGCGCGGGAATCGACTCGCAGGCGATCTCCGCCGGGCACTCCACGCCGTCGGTGTCGGTGGTCCGCAGCCCCAGGTCGCGCAGCTGGCCGGTGTCCGGGGCGACCTTGGTGGCGGGCAACGTCACGTGCTCGCCGTCGTCGGTGACCCGTTCCGCCCCGGTACGCATGGTCTTGTACACCTCGTCGGCGAACTGTTTCGCGGACGCGGTGTCCCCGGCGCCGCTGTAACGGGCCACGGCGCCGTACCAGTCGCCGGGTGCACCGGAGTGCCGCTTCTGATAGTCGGCCAGCACCGCGGCGCCACCGAAGATGTTCGCGGTCGGGTCGGAGCGCAGCTCGGCAGCCGACAGGTCGGTCAGCGAGGTGGCCAACCGCAGGGTCCGCAGCGATGCCGGCGTCTTGCCGCTCGGGGCGTCGGTGTCCGGCGTGCTGCGGGGCCGGGATTCGTCCCCGCGCGCGTCGCCGTGGTGGTGGTGTGGGTTCTCAGTGACCGATGCGATGTCGGTGAGGTGCATCGGGCCGTACCCGGCGCCGCGGCTGGGTTCGCCGGCGTGGGCGTCCCAGCGGGACTCCAGGTAGGACACCGCCAGCAGTACCTCGTCCGGTACGCCGTACTCGGCCGCCGCCTCGGCGAACGCCTGCTGCCGGGTGAGCCCGGTGGTGTCAGCGCCGGCGTCGGGCGACGCGGCCGCCGCGGACGGGGACAACATCACGGCAGCGGCAGCCATGATGCTCACGAACGGTCTGCCTCGCGAGTGCCACATGCTCTGCCTCCTGAGCCGGTGGTGGGCACGAACTCCCGTCACACTCTGGCCGCGGACCGCGAGTTACGTCAATGCCTGCCGGCCGGCATGTTCAAGACAACAGAAACTTTCACCGGTACGTCGCCAGCAGCGGGCTGGTGCGGGTGGGCCAGTGGCCTCCGGCCGTCACCCCGTGGGCCAGGTCCGCCAGCTCTTCCAGGAACGGCTCGGGGTCGGGCCGCGCTGCCCCTGGTAGCGGGATCCGTACACCGAGGAGCCGTACGGGTGCTCCGCGGGCGAGGAGAGCCGGAAGATGCACAACTGGCCGATCTTCATGCCCGGCCACAGCGTGATCGGCAGATTGGCCACGTTCGACAGTTCCAGCGTCACGTGGCCGGAGAACCCGGGGTCGATGAAGCCGGCGGTGGAGTGGGTGAGCAGCCCGAGCCGGCCCAGCGACGACTTGCCCTCCAGCCGTCCGGCAAGGTCGTCGGGGAGTGTCACCACTTCCAGGGTCGAGGCGAGCACGAACTCACCCGGGTGCAGCACGAACGACTCCTCGTCGGGCACCTCGACCAGCGATGTCAACTCGTCCTGCTGCCGGGACGGGTCGATGTGGGTGTATTTCGTGTTGTTGAAGACCCGGAACCAGCGGTCCAGCCGTACGTCGATGCTCGACGGCTGGATCAGGCTCGCCTCGAACGGGTCGAGCTGCAGCCGCCCGTTCTTGATCTGGTCGGTCAGGTCCCGGTCCGACAGGAGCATGCCCGCAGGCTACCCGCCGCCCCGGGCGGCCGATCACGTGACCGCAGATGTGCGGGCACTCGCTACCGTGCCGGCATGTCGCATCAGCCGTCCCAGATACCGAGGGAAGACCTGCCGCCGCTGGCCGCGGCACTCGTGGACAAGCCGGTGTGGGTACGGCAGATCGTGCTGTTCCCGCTGATCATCGTCATGCTCGGCTTCCTGTTCGGGTTCCCCGGTTACTTTGTCTGGAAGGCCCTGTCATCCGTCCCGGCGAAGGCCACAGTGGAAAACTGCGATCCGCCGTCGAAGGACAGCGAATGCCACGGGTGGTGGATCACTGAGGACGGGGAGCGCGGCTCCGGCACGATCGACGGTCCGAGCCGGTCGGACGAGGGCACCACGATCGACGTCTGGGTGGCGGGTGGTACGGCGACCACCAGCCCACCGTGGTCCTGGTGGATCATTCCCGGTGTCTTCGGCGTCGCGTTCGTCATCGCCGGGGTGGTCATCGTGAAGGCGATCCGGACCTCCCGCAAGGACCCGGCAACCCGTGCCCAGGTCGTCAAGGACTGGGAGCCGCCGGAGGCGTTCCCGCCGCGTCACGTACCGGCGCTGTACGCCGCCCCCGAGGTGCACGTCACGTGGGAGCCACGGGGCATCGGCGGCGAGGTCAGCTACGAATACTCGGCCACGGGCGTCGGGGTGCTGGCACGGGCGGGCGAGCCGGACCTTTCCATGGCCCGCCGGATCTGGCGTTTCCTCGATCAGACGCCGGGCGACCAGCGACACCGGCTGGTGTGTCTGGACCCGTCCGGGAACCCGCTGTTCACCGTCGACAAGCCGAAGAACCGACTCAGCCCGCTCACCAACGGCACCGCCACCGTGCTCGGGCCGACCGGCCACAAGGTCGGGTCGATCACCCAGATCAGCCGTAACCCATTCAGGCGGCGGTTCGAGTGCCACGACCCGTCCGGCCGGTTGTTGGCGCGGGTGGCGCACCCGAAGTGGACCAGCGAGAGCTATCGCGTCACTGACCGGCACGGCACTGAGGTGGCAAGGTTGGTCCACGGCGTTGACCAGCGACCGCTCCGTACCGACGGCGTGTACCGGTACGTCCTGCAGCTGCGAGACCAGCCACCGGAGCCAACGCACACCATGCTGCTTTCCGCGGTGATGTGCGTGAAGCTGCTCGTCGGGGATCACTGAGCGGCTCAGTCGGGGTGCCACCGGTGGCGTACCGACCTGCTGGCATGCTCGGACGATGGACGAAGCGGTGTGGGAAGCGCGGGTCGCGGAGGCGTGGGCCGGCTTCGAGCAACGGACCGAACCGGAGTTCCTCGCGCTGATCGAGAAGCTCGCTGTCGAGGCGCCCGGCGCTGACGGTGCGGCGGATTTCGAACGGGCCTGCTCGTACGACTCCACCGGCCACCCGGACCGCGCCGTGCCCCTGTACCAGGCCGCGCTGCACCGGGGCCTGACCGGCGAACGTCGCCGCCGAGCGGTGATCCAGATGGCCAGCTCCGTACGCAACCTGGGCCGCCCGGAGGAGAGCGTCGCGCTGCTCACCGCCGAGCTGGACAACGGCTCGGACCACCTCGACGACGCGCTCCGGGCGACCCTGGCGCTGGCGTTGACCGACCTGGGCCGGGAACGCGAAGCGGTGTCGATGCTGGTCACGGCCCTGGCGCGGCACCTCCCCCGATACCAGAGGTCGATGCGGAACTACGCCCGGCTGCTACTGGAGCCCTCGACGTAGCCGGCCGGCCCCGTCAGTGGGTGGTCGCGGTGACCTCGACCTCCAGCAATGCGCCCGATCGGAACAGCTTCGACACCTCGACTGAGGGCCTGGTACGCCGCGCCAGAGGCGGCGAGTTGTGGTAGCTGGTCCCGTACGGCGGCGGTGACGGGGAGGGCATCCGGTCCGGCGGCTTCGGTGGCGAGGCTCGGATCCTTCGCGGCGAGCACGATCGGGTAGTCGCTGTCGGTCGCGGTGGCTCGTGTCACGGCACCGGCGAGCGCCGGGAGTGCCAACTCCCGTGGTACGCCGAGCCTGTCCGCCACCCGTAGCGCCTCCCCGGCGACGGCGACGCCCCCGATCACCGCCGTCATCAGGGCGAGCTTGAGCGCGGCACCGCCGCCCGACTCGCCGCAGCGGGTGACGCTGCCCAGGTCGCCCAACACCGGCGCCACCGGCGCGACGTCCCCGCCGGCCAGAATGCCGAACTCTCCGGTACGCGCCTTCGACACGCTGCCCACGAGTCGGCGGCTTCGCCTCCGCGAACGCCGGGCCGCTACCACGGGCGCTGGCGGAGTTCCGTACCGCGTACCCCAGGGTCGTGGTCTCCGTGGTGGAGGCGCTGACCGGCGCATGCCTTTCGTACGGTGCCTGGAGGCCGCCGCCGCGCCCGCTCAGATCAGGCAGAACTCGTTGCCCTCGGGGTCACCCATCACGACGTGATCCGGCCGGCCGGGGCCCCGGCCGGGCACCACCACCGCCAACGCGGCCGGCCCCAAGTCTGCGGGCCGGCCGCTGGTGGCGTATCGGGTCAGGCTTCGAGGAACCGCTTCAACGCGGAGAGTCGGTCCCGCCAGTACGCCTTCATCCGTCCCGCCGTGTCGGAGTTGGCCAGCTTCTCGTGCTGCACCGCCACCACCGACTTCGCCTCGCCCTTCGGCGCGAAGGTGACCACGAGCCGGGTGCCGTCGTCGAGCCAGTCGGCCCGGAACGTCTTCGGTGCCGTCGCGGTACGTACCTTCACCGCGACGTCCGGCAGCCACCGTTCCCGCAACTCGGAGTCGGCGAACGCGTCGAAGAGCCGGTCCACCGGTACGGCCACCGTCCTGGTGCCGCCGGCCGAGAAGTAGCCGTCGCTCTTCTGCCCCGGCTCCCGCATGCCGCGCTGCTGCTCGTACGTGACCGTGACGCTCTGCGCCCACCACCCGGGGACCTGGTGCTCGGTCACCAGCCACCGGGCGATCTCGGTGTGGTTGCGGCTGGTGGCACCCCAGTCGTCCAACAGGGAGAACCACTCGTCCCAGCCGCGTCCGGTGCGTTCGCGTACCTGCGCCTCGGGCAGTCGCATCGGCTTGACACCTTCCGCATCCGGACCGGTGCCGGAACCCAGCGGGGCAGCCGGCTCTTCCGGTACGGACGCCGATCCCGCCACTTCCTCCGGTGCCGGAGCCGAGCTGGTCTCCCCGCGCAGTTGACGCCGCGCGGTGGTGTACTTCTCGCCGGTTTTGTCCATGCGGGTGCGGACCCGGGACTTGAAGGACTTCTGCCTGGTCATCACATGCTCCCTCGACAGCGCGGCCCCCGGGACTCACGCTCCCGCTGGCCCCGCCGGATGGGGCATGTCACCGGCGTCCCGAGAACATCAGGTTCCCTTTGCCCCCACGAAGCCGGCGGCGTGAGCATCGGAGAAGGAGGTGAGGCGCGGGACGGCGCCAGGTGTTCAGCGTAACCACGCTCGGGCGCCATCGACAACGCGGTCAGGCGGATCCGATTCCGAAGGCAGATGTGGTCCGGGATACCACCGATCCTGGGACGCTGGGGCCGTATCCGGCCCGGGCGGAGATGGGGTAGGTGGCATGCGCGTCGTGGGCCAGTACGACCGCGGAGTGGTTGATCGACGAGACGAGGCTATTTGCGCACCAGATCGGTAGCCGTTCGAACGTATGTTCGATAAAATGGTACGTGTGGCGCATTGGCCGACTTTCTCCGCAGCGGCTCCCACGCTTGCCGTGGCGATCCGCGATCTTCTGCACCAGTACGGTCCCGGCTTCGCATACCTCGCCACCGTCCGTCCTGACGGTGGTCCGAGGGTGCATCCGGTCAGTCCGGTGGTGACCGACGGCGGGCTCTACTGCTTCGTGGTGCGGTCTCCCAAGCGGTTCGACCTGGATCGGGACGGTCGATACGCGCTCCATGCGTATCCACCTGAGGATTCCGACGACGAGGCCTATCTCGCGGGCCGGGCGATGCCGGTGGTAGATGCTGAGCGGCGTCAGATGGTGGCCTCGGCGTACCACGCGGCGCCTCGTGTCGACTGGCGGCTGTACGAGTTCACGATCGACGTCGCGATGCTCGCCAGCTACCACCGCCGTGTCACCTGGCCCCCGAAGTACGTCGTCTGGCGCGATCCTGCGTCCCTCGACCCGACACCTGCCTGCTGATGGAACGCAACCGGTCGCCCCGGCCCCACGGCGGCGGGTTGGCACGCCACGGGCCCGCGTCCCAAGGAGGCAGGACAGCGGGCCCGTGCGTGTGCAGCGGTGAATCCGGGTCAGGCCCGGTACGCCGCCCACTGAGACTGCATCCGGCTGGCCTGGCCGGAGGTGAACTCGTACATGCAGTTGTCGTATGTGTAGTCCATGAAGTTGGTGATCGGGTCGGGGCCACCGCCGGAGCAGGTGTCCCGTCCGGTCGGGCACTCGTAAGCGGGCGAGGCCTCCGGCGCGGTGTCGTCGACCGAGTCACCGCCGGTGCAACCACCCTGGAACGTGTGGTAGAGACCGATCCAGTGACCGACCTCGTGGGTGCCGGTGTCGCCCTGGTTGTAGTTGCCGGCGCTGCCGCCCGGAAGCGACTCGTTCAGCACCACGACACCGTCCATGGTGAGGTCGCCGCCGGGGAAGGTGGCGTACCCGAGCAGGTTCTGACCCAGATCAGAGATGTACATGTTCAGGGTGTTGTAGCCGCCCTCGTGGAGCGCCGACTTGGCCGCGCGCTCGTTACCGCGCCTGGCCATGTCGTACCACTTCGGGTTGACGGTACGGGTGGTCTTGGTGAGCGTGAAGCTGAAGCCGGTGGCCGCGCCGCCGGTCTGTCCGGCGAACGCCTGGTTCAGCACGTCGATCTGCGCCGAAATCATCGAATCCGGGATGTTACCGCCAGCCCGGGTGGTGTCCTTCGAGATCACATGCGCGATCACTGACACGCTGGCCGCGGCACTGGTGGGTTCTCCGCGCTTGTACCGCGCCATCAGACGATCGTTGGTACGCCGTTCGTGCGCCGCCGCCTCCGAGCGGGTCATCTCGTTCCGGTCGTGCGCGTGCGCGCCGGCCTTCACCTTGGCGCCGGAGACGCCGTCGGCGCACGCCTCGGCGGTGGCCGGCTCCGCTGCCGCCACTGTGCCGCTGG
>JBOGDK010000133.1:0-11014 GCA_050701795.1 Micromonosporaceae bacterium | reverse complement strand
CGTCATCGAACGGCCATCCGTAGATCCCGGCCGAGATCAGCGGAAACGCGACGCTGCGCGCTCCCAGTTCGTCGGCGACTCGCAGCGAGTTGCGGTAGCAGGCGCGGAGCAGCTCTGACTGGTCGTCGTGCGTGGTGTACCGGGGGCCGACGGTGTGGATCACCCACTGGGCGGGCAGCTCACCAGCTGTGGTGGCGACGGCCTGGCCGGTTGACAGGCCCCTGCCGTAATGGCCGGCCCGGAGCTTCCGGCATGCGGCCAGGATCTCCGGGCCGCCGCGCCGGTGGATCGCCCCGTCCACGCCGCCACCGCCGAGCAGGGACGAATTCGCGGCGTTCACGATCGCGTCCACCCGCTGTTCGGTGATGTCGCCGGGGACCAGGGTGAGCTCCACAGGTCAATCCTCCCCCAGCTGTCGGCGAGGCGATAGGCGGGCCCGGGGGCTGCGCGCAGGCTGGGGGCACGGGGTCAGAGTGAGGAGGGGCCGATGCTGTTCATGGATCACCACGCGAAGGTGGAGGGCCTGACGGCCCAAGCGGTGGCAGAGGCGCACCGCAAGGACGTGGAGACCCAGTCTGAGTACGGGGTCGACTACAAGCAGTACTGGTTCGACGAGGACTCCGGCCAGGTGTGGTGCCTGGTCGAGGCGCCGGACCAGCAGTCCGCGGTCGAGGTGCACCGCAAGGCGCACGGGCTCGTCGCCGACGACATCGTCCCGGTGCGGGCTGGAGTGTGAACGTCGCAGGCGGGGCCCGTGCCTCGGGCCCGCCTGGCTATGCCGGGTACGGGTAAACCTCGATCTTGCGCGGGTTGATCCCGTCCGGTGGGCCGTACCTGACTCGCACCTTGTGTTGGGAGGTGCCTGGCGGGAACTCGCTGTAGACATCGATGTTGTGTCGGATGATGCCGCCGACAATGGCGCCTTTGGAGTTGCGGAAGATCACTGACAAGGTCGGGTTTGCCAGCAGTACGGTATACGCCGATTCCACCTCGTAATGGATTATCAGGCTGTCGCTCTCGGGTACGGCGGAGATGCCCTCCTCGTCCCAGTGGATCGTCTTACCCCGGCCCTTCTGCCAGCCGGTCTTGAGTACCTTGCCGCTGAGTTCGGCGGAGTAGTGGTGCTTCGGGTCGGGAGTGATCCAGCGGACCTCGGCGACCGTGAACCTGACTGAGGCGACGTCCGGGCTCTCGAGGTAGACGCAGTCGGAGACCCCGGCGCGCTTTCCTGGCGGGATGAGCCCGGACTCCCGGGTGAGCGCGTACTGGGAGATCTTGCCGACGAGCGACTTCCCCTGTGCGTCGACGATCTCCAACTTGAGGATGACAAGCGCGGCCCGCTTACGGCTGGTGTTCTCCAGGATCGCCCCGTACGAGACCAGATCGTCGCCGCCGCTGTCCTTGATGGGCGAGTAGCCCTTCTCGACGATCTTTACCTCGCCGTCGTCGCCGGAAGACTTCTCCGGGACCTGGTACTTGGTGTCGTTCGGTGAAGTTGACCGCTTCGTGGCAGGCGGCATCGGGTCCTGCCCGTCGTCGGCGACGACCCGGTAACCGACCCCGGCAAGAAGCAGTACGAGGCAGCTCGCGACCACGACGAGCTGTGTCGTGGTGGCGCCGATCCACCGTGCGAAGCGGGTAAGCGCTGCCCCAGTCCCCGCCAGCGCGGCTGGTTCGGCTGGCTCGGTGGGCTCGGCTGGTTCGGTGGGCGCGGTGGGCGCGGTGGGCTCGGCTGGTTCGGTGGGCGCGGCCAGCGCGGCTGGCTCGGCTGGTTCGGTGGGCGCGGTGGGCTCGGCTGGTTCGGTGTGCGCGGTTGGCGTTGCGGGCACGGCGGAGTTCGCGGATTCCGGTGCCCGCGGTTCCAACGGCGCGGCGGCGGCGTTCTCGCCCAGATCTGGGCTGTGGTCCTGATCCCGGTGGCGTCGGCGGCCGTCCGGCTCCTCGTTGCTCACGCGTCCCCTCCCGTCGCCGCCGCACGATACCGACCACGCGCCACCCGTACGCCAAGCCGGCGGCCGCGACTGGCAAGCTCCTCGTACGCTCGCGCGCATGTCCGATCCGACACCTGCGTCGTCGACCCCTGTCTCCCGCGGCTGGACGCTGTGGGGATGGGTGAGCGCCGTACTGCTGATCATGGCCGCGATCGTGGTGGCGGGCGCGCCGCAGGAGCCGGAGTCGGTGGCGCACGTACGCGCGTACCTGACCGCGATCCGCGAGGGGCAAGCTGCTGAGGCACTGAAGCTGGCGGGCGTGAGCAAGCCGAGCGGTGAGCGAGGACGGTTCCTGACACCCAAGGCCCTCACCGGCGACTGGGAGATCGTGGCACTGCGAGAGTCCCTGCATCTCGACTCTTTCGGCCCGGAGGAAGCTCGGGTCGAGGTCGCGATCCGGGCAGGCGGGGCCACGGCGGTGTCCGAGCTCTCGCTGGTGAAGCAGGGCGACGACTGGACGATCGAGGACCCGCTGCTGGAGGTGACGTTCCCGCCGACCAGGATGCTGTATGCGGACGTCAACGGCGTACGTGTGCCGACCGACCTGGTCCCCACCACAGAGACCGTCTACGAGCTGCTGCCGGGCGGGTACCAGTTCTACTCCGACATCCCGGGCGTCGCGAAAGTCGCGTCGAAAACTGTGCCGCTGCTGCCGGGTTACGCCGCAGTGCCGCCCGATCTCGCCCCTGCCGTGACGCTGACGCGAAGAGGTGAGCGGGCCGCGCGGGCGGCGGTCAAGAAGTACATCGACGCCTGCGCTCGGAAGCCTGAGCTCGCGCCGGAGGACTGCCCGTTCGGCGCCGACACGGCGATCGGCCCGCAGCGCGGGGAGTACCGGTCACTGAGTGACTTCCGTGAGATCAGCTGGAAGGTGGAGCGCTACCCTGAGGTGGCCGTGATCTCTAGCGGGCTCGGGCTGGCCGACCGGCAACGCGGCTCAGTGGAAGTGGCCGTGACCGCCACGGAGGGCGACTCCAAGAAGGTCAGATTCTCCGTGACGTGCGAAATGCGGATGAACGACTACTCACTCGTGATCGCAGCGGACGGCACGCTCAGGGTGCTGCCCCCGTACGGGCGCAATTCCGACCGCGAATCCGTGATCCGGGTCGACACCTGTCGTCAATGAATCGACGGGCCGGCTGCCACCAAATTGTCGGGGGTCCTTTTTAGACTGTGCGCATGACTTCGGCCCTCAGACGTGTCGGCGGCGATTATCTGGCCGCGACCGTCGCCGATGTCTCGCGCCTCCTCGACGACGTTTCTGGTGCGCCCTTGTGGTCGAACTCTGATACCGAGGTCACTGATCTGGTAGGCGCCGTGACACGTGTGGCCAACCAGGTGGCCGCGTTGCAGTTGCGGGTCGTGGCGGAGGCGGATGGTCGTGGTGTGGCCGGCCGGGTGGGTGCCAGTTCCAGCCAGGCGTGGCTGCGCGACACGATTCGGGTGAGCCCGTCCGAGGCGAAGCAGCAGGTGGTGTTGGCCGCCGCGTTGGCGACCGGGCATGAGCGGGTGAGAGGCGCATTGACGGGCGGGTCGGTGACCGTGGCGCAGGCGCGGGTGATCGTGGAGGCGGTGGCCGAGTTGCCGGCCGAGGTCGGTGCCGATACCCGGGATGCCGCAGAGGCGTTCCTGGTGGCGCAGGCGGGCGTGTTCGACCCGACGGCGTTGGCGCGGTTGGGTCGGCGGATCCTCGATGTGGTCGATCCTGATGCCGCCGACGTCGACGAAGCCCGCCGCCTGGCGACCCAGGAACGCCGCGCCTACCAGCGCCGATGCCTGTCTTTCACTCCGGACGGGCACGGCACGGTGTGGCTTCGCGGCCGGCTGGACACCGAGTCCGCCGCGGTGGTGCGTCGCGCCTTGGACCCTTTGGCCGCGCCGCGCCCGGGCGGTCCGGAGCAGCCCGACACCCGCAGTCCGGGCGCGCGTACCGCCGATGCTCTGGTCGAGGTGTGCCGCCGTGCGGTGCTCGCCGGCGAGCTGCCGGTGCAGCGCGGGCAACGACCCCGGGTGGTGGTCACTGTCGACGCCGACCGGCTCCGTCGCGGCGTCGGCTCGGGCGCCCTCGACACAGGTGAGGACCTCTCACCGGAGGTGGTGCGGCGTCTGGCCTGCGACGCTGAGGTCACACCCGCGGTGGTACGCCGCCCGGCCGACGGCTCCGGCTCACTGCCGCTTGATCTCGGCCGTACGGTGCGGCTGTTCACCACCGCCCAGCGCCGCGCTTTGATTCTGCGCGACAAGGGCTGTGCGTTCCCGGGTTGCGACCGGCCACCGCACTGGTGCGACGCCCACCACGTCAGACATTGGATCGACGGCGGTGCCACCGACCTCGACAATGGTGTCCTTTTGTGCGGCCATCACCACCGGCTGATTCACAAAGGGCAATGGCATGTCCGTATCGCTACGGACGGTCACCCCGAATTCACGCCGCCGCGTACCGTCGACCCGCGACAATTACCGCGACGTAACTCCGTGCGATATCCGCGACGCGAATAGGGATCAGCCGAGGAGGTGGTCGAATTCGCCGTGCTTGGCGCCGTCGAGGAAGGCGTCGAGTTCGTCGGGGCGGAAGCGCAGGGTGGGGCCGGTGCCGTGGGCTTTGGTGTCGCGTAGCTCGATCATCCCCTCGTGCCGCCGTAGCTCCACGCAGCCGCCACCGTTGCCGCCGCTCTTGCGTGCCTTCACCCACGGTGTCGTTCCAGTCATGGTGCCTCCTTCTCGAGGTGCGGCCGTCAGCCGGGTTCCGCGTTTGGTGACGTTTCTGCTGTCTCCCGGCCGGCGGAATGACAGCGGAAACGTCACCAAACGCGCTGCCCTGGCCCTCCGCCGCGGCGACCTCGATGTCGAACCGGGGGTGGGGCGGGTCGGTCAGTCGAGGAGGTGGTCGAATTCGCCGTGCTTGGCGCCGTCGAGGAAGGCGTCGAGTTCGTCGGGGCGGAAGCGCAGGGTGGGGCCGGTGCCGTGGGCTTTGGTGTCGCGTAGCTCGATCATCCCGTCATGCCGCCGCAACTCAACGCACGCACCGCCGCTGCCGCCGCTCTTGCGTGCCTTCACCCAGGGTGTCGTTCCAGTCATGGTGAGAACTCCTTGAGGGATATGGACTGCTGGTGGATCAGGTGCCAGATCCGCTGGTATACGGCGTATTCGCGAGGCTTCTGCAGGTAGCGGCCACCGACCGGCGCCTCCAGGTAGACGATGTCCGGGTCGTCCGGGTCGTCGAAATCGAGGATCCGGAACGCTCCCTCCATCGCCGCATGTGCGCCGACCGAGAACGGCAGCACCCGGATCTCGACGGTGTGCTCCGAATCGAGCTGTCGCAACCGCTCGATCTGTGCTCCCAGCACGTCGAAGCCGCCAACGGGGCGCACCAGCACTGCCTCGTTGACGACGGTTGAGAAACGGGGCATGGGGCGGCGGCTGAATAGTCTCTCCTGCCGTTGCAATCTCAAGGCGACTTGCTGCTCGATCGCTTCGTCGGTTTCGAAAACCCCGCCGGCCCGCAAGACCGCGCGTGCGTAGTCCGCCGTCTGGAACTCGCCTGGGATGGCCTCGTCTTCGTAGAAGCGGATCTCCGCGGCGACCTGCTCCAGGTCGCGGTAGAGCTGGAACCATTCGGGGATCGCGGCTCCGTCGTGGTTCTGGGTGGCCAGCGCCAGGCCGGTCAGCCGTGAGATCTCCTCCGCCGGCACCTTGAGGTACTGGCACAGCACCGTGACGTCCTGCGGTTTCACGGGGTGCTGGCCCGCCTCCAGGCGGTACAGCTTCGCCCGGGAGATGCCCAACTCACGGTTGGCCACCACCTGGTCCACCGACACTCCGGCCGCGCCTCGGTGCCGCTTCAGTGTGCGGCCGAGCTGGCGGCGTACCACCGTGGGTCCGGCAAGGTTGGTCACCGGATTGCCTCCTGTCACAGGGCCCATCCTGTCTCACGGTGAAATCCACTCCAATTTCATTTCCCGCGCGTACCACTGGGGTGGTTTGTGAGACCTTGTGGACGATACTTGTTTTGTGGGAATCGCGTCCAGGATGCTATCCGCATGTCCACAATGACCGGAAGTGACGGCGGGCAGAAGTGGCTGGACGCCGCGACGCTCTACTACGAACTCGGGCGGGAGGTGCAGGCCGTCGCCCTCCTGGTACGCAGCCACCAGATCGTCGCCAGCCAGCAGATCTGCGCGTGCGGGCGGCTGCCACTGCACACGCTGCCGTTCTTCGGCCCACGATGCGACGTCGTCGGCGAACGGTGGACCCGGGCCAACGAAGCGATGCGCCGGATCGTGGCGCAGCCACCCGACCCGCCGCCGCTCAGCCCCGCGCCGCTCAGCCCGGCGCCGGTCAGCCCGGACTCGCCGGTCAGCCCCGACTTGCGGGTCAGCCCCGCGTCGGCGGTCGGCCGTGCCACGGTGATCCACCGATGACCGCGCGGGCGACCGCTGTCGCGGCCCTCGACACCGCCGTAACCGAGCTGCCGAGACTTTTCGCGCTGCAGCGGTACGTCGACCTCAGCGGAGTCAGCGGCACCGGGGTGGTCGCGTACGGCACCTGCTACCCGCCGACCGGCACCGTGACCGTCTGCTGGCTGGGCCGTACCACCGGGCATTCCAGCATCGGGGTGTACGACTCGCTCGACGCCGTACGCACCATCCACGGCCACCACGGGTACACCGAGATCGTCTGGCTCAGTTACACAGGTGGCTCCGCGACGGGAGTGACGTGAGCCCGGGTAGCTGGCCCGGGTAGCTTGTCGTCATGGCGCGCGGATTCCCGTACCACGACCTGAATGGTTTTCTCACCGCTCTGGAACGGGCCGGTGAGCTACGCCGCGTCAAAGCCCCGGTCGACCCGACCCTGGAGATCAGCGAAGTCACCCAGCGGGTGGTACGCGACAGGGGCCCGGCGCTGCTGTTCGAGCGCCCCACCCGGGGCGAGATGCCGGTGGCGATCAACCTGTTCGGCACCGAACGCCGGATGTCGATGGCGCTCGGCGTCGACAGCCTGGACGAGATCGGGGAGCGGATCGGTGCGCTGGTCAAGCCGGAGCTGCCGGTCGGCTGGTCCGGGATCCGGGAAGGCTTCGGCAAACTGCTGCAACTGAAGTCGGTGCCGCCGAAGCGGGTGAAGGCCGCCCCGTGCCAGGAGATTGTCCACAAAGGCGACGAGGTGGATCTCGACCGGTTGCCGGGCCTGATGACCTGGCCGGACGACGGCGGGGTCTTCCACAACTACGGCCTCACCCACACCAAGCACCCCGAGACCGGCAAGCGCAACCTGGGCCTCTACCGGCTGCAACAGCACTCCCGGAACACCCTCGGGATGCACTGGCAGATCCACAAGGACTCCAACGCCCACCACGCCGTCGCCGAGCGCCTCGGGCAGCGGCTCCCGATAGCGATCGCGTTCGGCTGCGACCCGGTGGTGAGCTACGCCGCTTCGGCGCCGCTGCCGCCCGACATCGACGAATACCTCTTCGCCGGCTTCCTCCGCGGAGACCGGGTGGAGATGATCGACTGTCTCACCGTCCCGTTGCAGGTCCCGGCGCACGCCCAAGTGATTCTCGAGGGGTACGTCGAGCCAGGCGAACGTCACCCGGAGGGCCCGTTCGGGGACCACACCGGCTTCTACACCCCGGTCGAACAGTTTCCGGTACTGCACGTGGAGGCGATGACCACCCGGCGCAAGCCGATCTACCACTCGATCGTCACGTCGAAGCCGCCGCAGGAGGACGGCCCGATCGGCAAGGCCACCGAACGGATCTTCCTGCCGCTGCTGAAACTCCTGGTGCCCGACATCGTGGATTACGACATGCCGGAACCCGGGGTCTTCCACAACTGCGTGATCGTGTCGATCCGCAAGCGCTATCCGAAGCACGCGCAGAAGGTGATGCACGCGCTGTGGGGAGCGGGGTTGATGTCACTGGTCAAGCTGATCGTGGTGGTGGACGAGGACTGCGACGTACACGACTACAACGAGGTGGCCTGGCGGGCGTTCGGCAACGTCGACTACTCCCGGGACATGCTGCTCACCGAGGGGCCGGTTGACCACCTGGATCACGCGTCGTATCAGCAGTTCTTCGGCGGCAAGATCGGGATCGACGCCACCCGCAAGCTGCCCAGCGAGGGCTACTCCCGGGGTTGGCCGGAGGAGGCGGAGATGTCGCCGGAGATCATCGCCAAGGTGACGCGCCGGTGGAAGGAGTACGGCCTATGAACACCCCACGCGGCCGCTCGCTTCGCTCACGCCTGCGCGGGGACCCCGTTTGAGTGCCCCGGCCGCCGCCCCCGGGCGGGTCCGGAGCTTCCTGAGGCTGGTCGCGATCGAGCACTCGGTGTTCGCCCTGCCGTTCGCGTACCTCGCCGCGCTGGTGGCGATGTGGCTCGACGGTGGCGGCGTGCGCTGGTGGACGTTGCTGCTGATCACCGTGGCGATGGTGGGTGCCCGTACGTTCGCGATGGCGGCGAACCGGATCTTCGACCGGCGGATCGACGCGCAGAATCCGCGTACCGCCGAGCGGGAGTTGGTGACCGGGGCGGTGAGCGTACGGACCGCCTGGTGGGGTGCGGCGGCAGCGTTGGCGGTCTTCCTCGGCGCGTGTGCGTTGCTGAACCCGCTGTGCCTGATGCTGGCCCCGCTCGCGGTGGTGCCGCTGGTCGTCTACCCGTACGGCAAGCGGTTCACGGACTTCCCGCACGCGATTCTCGGGCTGGCCCAGGCGATCGGCCCGATCGGCGGCTGGCTCGCGGTGACCGGCTCCCTCGACGGCGCCGGGCCCGCGGTGGTGCTTGGTCTCGCCGTCGGGCTCTGGATCGGCGGCTTCGACCTGATCTACGCCTGCCAGGACGTCGAGGTGGACCGCCGGATCGGAGTGCGTTCCGTACCGGCCCGCTACGGGGTCGCCACCGCGCTGCGCGCCTCCACCCTCAGCCACGTGGTCACGTTCGGGTTGTTCGTGTTCTTCGGCGCGTGGGTCGAGTTCGGATGGCTGTGGTGGATCGGGCTCGGTGTGACCGCGGTCGCTTTCGGGTACGAGCACGCGATCGTCAAACCGTACGACCTGTCACGGGTGAATCGGGCGTTCTTCACCGCGAATGGCTTTGTCGGCATCGTGTTGTTCGGGTTCGGGCTCGTGGATCTGGTGCTGTTGAACGGCTCCTGAACCAGGAACGCCCGCATCGCCGGTGCCGCGACGCCTCGTACGAACGGCCGACCCACAGCCCCGGCATATAGCCCGATCCGATGTGCTCTTCGCTGCATTTCTGTGCGGTGAGTGTCAACAGGTTTACAAATAGTGGACACTGGGCAGTAGAGCACAACTGCTGAAATGCGCCGGACCCCCGACGGTCGCACCGCGAGAGTTCGAAGAGAAAGACACAGCGTGATCCCCTCAAAGGAGAACAGCGTGACTGACCCGACGAAACGTCGGGCCCCATTCACGTCGCACCGCGCAGACAGCTCCGACCGCCCTACCCAGCTCTTCTCCCCAGCCGTACGACGGTCCGGCGAGGACGCCAGCGATGGACCCGTGGATGGCTGGGTCGACGATGTGGACTCCGATTGGGACGACATCATCGTTCCGGACAGGATTCCACCCGAGCGCTCACCTGGCGGCCAACCGGCGCCTGAGTCGGGCACCACACCCGCGACCGAGCCGATCAGCTGGGAAAGCCTCGCCAACCACGCGGGGCACGGCTGATAGGTGAGTACGTCCAACGCCGTGGATGTACCGCGCCGCCCCTGGGTCGTCGGGGTGTCCGGCGCCTCGGGCACCCCGTACGCGCGTGCCGTCCTGACCGCCCTGATCGATGCCGGGTCCGCCGTGGATCTGGTGATCTCCCGCGCCGCCCGCCTCACCATCCTGGACGAGACCGGGGTACGGGTACGCGACGCCCACTGGAAAGACGACCTTGCCGCATGGCTGGGCCGGGACGTGGGCAGCGCGGACCTGACGTACTGGCCACCGGGTGATCTCGCCGCCGGGCCGAGCAGCGGGTCGTACCCGGTGATGGGGATGCTGGTGGTGCCGGCGAGTACGGCTGCCTGCGCCGGCATCGCGCTCGGGTTGTCGAAGGATCTGCTGCAGCGCGCCGCCGACGTGAACCTCAAAGAGCACCGTCCCGTGGTGATGGTGCCCCGGGAGACGCCGCTGGCACGGAGCCACCTGGTGCACCTGCTGGCGCTGCACGACGCGGGTGCGGTGGTGCTGCCGGCGAGCCCGGGATTCTATGCGGGCGCCACCGACGTACAACAGCTTGTCGACTTCGTTGCCGGCAAGGTGCTCGACGCGGTGGGCGTACCGCACGATCTTTTCCGGCGGTGGGCGGGTGAGCTGGGCGGTGCCCGGAACGAGTGAAGTCCGCGCGCGGCCAGGTATGACGAGACCAGGCGGCGCCCAGGCACCGATCCCTTCAGATCCGTACCTGGGCCCCGCGTTCGCTCAATCCCCGCCGGTTTCGACCGGCCAGGAGCGGCCGGTGCGTCGGCGGATAGCCGGCTTTCCAGCCGGGTTCAATGCCGATGTTCGAGGTCCTGCTGTCGACCCAGTTCCTCACCGTTGAGAAGCGCGCGGACCTCGGATTCCCGGAAACGCCGGTGTCCACCGGGTGTCCGGATACTTCCGATTCGCCCCGCCGCCGCCCATCGGGTGACGGTTTTTGGGTCGACGCGGAACAGTGCGGCCACTTCGCCCGGCGTTAACAGACGATCGCCAGTGTCCACGACTCCCCCCTTGCGTCGTCTGGGCAGATCAGCCCAGAGCCCCATTAGAGCACTGTCGTCCCTGGTAGTCCCGGAAACGGCCGAACACCACATCTTGAGAGGTTGCGTCTGCTCTTATGTGCCGCCGTACCGGGGCTGACCGGCGATAACGCTGTTGACCCGGGTTTGCCGGGGTGTCGTGCACCCGGCTGCGAAACCCGGCCGCACTAGCCGCCCCGGTGGCTGGCTGCCGCCTGCTCGATGCGCTCGACGTAGCGCTGCCACCACGCGGCATCACCGATGTCTTCGTGGTCCTTGCCGGGGCGCCC
>JBOGDK010000132.1:0-11079 GCA_050701795.1 Micromonosporaceae bacterium | reverse complement strand
TCAGCCACCCGCGGCGAGAGCCCCATCCGGAACCCGTGGTCGGTCACCTGCCACGTCATGTGGTCACCGGTCGCCGGATCGGTGAGGGCCACCAGGTCCAGCAACGCCAGACCCGAGGGCGCGGCGCCCTGCGGGCGTACCACCACCGCCGCCGCGGCGTCGCTGAACAGCCCGTGCGCCACCACCTGCCCCAGATCCCGGCTCGGCGGTTGTACGTGCAGCGACGGCAACTCCACACACAGCAGCACCGCGGGGCGTTCCCGGGCCACCACGTAGTCACAGACCGCCCCGATCCCGGGAAGCGCGGCGTAGCAGCCCATGTGACCGATCCCGAGCCGCTGCACGTCGGTGCCCATCCCCAACTCGGTGGCCAGCGTGATGTCCACGCCCGGAGTGGTGTAGCCGGTGCAGGAGGCCACCGCGAACAACCCGACATCGGTGGCGGCCAGGCCCGCGGAATCCAGCGCCTGGGTCACCGCCGCACGCCCGAGCGGTGGCGCCTCGGCGGCGTAGCGTTGCATCCGGCGCTGCGTACTCCACGGAGAGATGTCCTCCCGCACCGGGTTGGCGGTGGCGTACCGGCTGGACACGCCCGTGTTCATGAAGATCCGGCGGGCGCCCGGGGAATGGTCGATCCGCGTGGCGAAGTAGTCGTCCCACAGCACCGACTGGGGCACCGGTGTACCCGGCTGGGCCACCCCGAACCCGGCGAGTACGGCGACCGGGGTGTCCCCGGCCCGCCCGCCGCCCCCGCCGGGGGTACTCACCATCGCGGAGCCGCCGCGTCCGCGTACGGGTCGCCGCCGAGTGCCGCCACGCCGAGCCAGTCGGCGCACACGTCGCTGGTCGCCGGCTGCAGCGCGCCGCACCGGGCGTCCCGGAACAACCGCTCCAACGGGTGGCCACGGCGGGTGGCCGAGGTGCCGGCCGCCTCCAGCATCGACGCGGCGACGTCCATCGCGGTCTGCCCGGCCAGCAGCTTCGCCCGCCACACCCAGCGGTTCGTCTCCGGATCTCCAGGACTCTCGTCCACCCGGCGGGCCGCCTCACGTACCGCCAACCGGGCGGCGGCGACCGCCGCGTCGGCACGGCCGATCCGGGCCCGTACCGACGGAAGGTGTGCCAGGCCGCGACCCTGCACGTGGGCGACCGCCGCGTCCACCGCCGCCTGGGAGACCCCCACGTACACCGCGGCGTAGCTGGCCACCAGCCACTGCGGCATCACCTGCGCCACCAGCAGCGCCAGCCCTTCCAGGCCACCCAGCAGCGTCTCCGGCGGCGCCACCACGTCCAGGTGCAGGTCGTGACTCGCGGTCGCGCGCATCCCGAGCGAATCCCAGGTCTCCTCCACGGTCAGACCCTCGCCCGCGGGCACCAGGAACTGCGACACCTTCCCCTGGTCGTCCGTCGCCCGGGCCGCCACCAGGTACCCGGAGGCGTGCCCCGCACCGGAGACGAACGTCTTCCGTCCCTTGATCCGGTACCCGTCGCCTTCCGGCGCATAGCTGGTGGCCAGCTCGGAGAGCCGGGAGCCGGCGCCGCGTTCACTCATCGCCACGGCGTACAGGGCGCCGCCCGCCGCGGCGGTGAGGATCCGGTCCCGGGCGGCGAAGAACGACTCCGGGGCGCCCAGCGCGCGGGCCAGTTCGTCGGGCGTCTGCGCCAGCGCGCCAGTCACCGAGGCGTGCATGTTGTAGACCAGCGCGGTCGCGCCACTGCCCCGTGCCAACTCCAACGCGACGTCGGTGTAGTCGGTGAAACTGGCGCCCAGACCGCCGAGCCGTTCCGGGACCATCAATCCGAGCAGACCCGCTTCTCGGAGCGCGGCGAAGTCGTCCTCCGGGAAGCACCCCGAGGCGTCATGGTCTGCCGCGCGTTCGGCGAACCCCGGCACCAGCTGCCGGGCCGTCTCGACAACCGCCGTCATCGGGCCTCCCTGGGGTCGGTGTTGTCCCATACCGTGCCGGCGCGAGGGTTGCCCGCCTTGCGCCCGTACGCCTGGTAGAGAATCGCCGCCGAGAACGCCGGCACCATCCGTACCGCGCCCCGGCGGGTGGCCAGCCATCTGACGAACCCCCGCGCCTCGGGCCGGATGCCACGGATCCGTACGTCCACGCCGTGCCTAACGCACTCGTCAACGACAAGGCGCGGCGGTACGAACAACGCCGGATCGTGGATCCCTCTCGGAGCGCCCCCCGGGACCCGCTCGGCGACGGTGACCGCGACGAACCGGGCCACCGCGGTGGCCGCGATGGTGTCGAGCACCAGCAGGCCACCGGGACGCAGCAACCGGCACGCCTCGGCGAGCACCTGGCGAGGCTGCCGTACGTGCTCCAGCAGCTCCCCCGCCGACACCACGTCCGCGCACCCGTCAGCCAGCGGTACGGCCGTGGCGTCCCCCCGTACCGGCCACACGCCGTGCTCCCGGGCGACCTGCAGCGCGCTGGAGACCAGGTCGACGCCGATGTGCCGGTAGCCCTTTCCCGTGACGGGGGCGGCGAGCAGGCCGCCGCCGCAGCCCAGGTCGACGAGCACCGCGTCGTCGCTGGCGGCGGGTGGGATCAGTGCGGCGCGGGCCGCCGCCAGCCAGTGCAGCATCGCGAACACGCCATCCGTACGCCACCACTGTTCGGCCAGGTCGTCGTAGAGCCCCAGGTCGTTGCGAACCCTCGCCACCCGACCGGTCATGGGTATGAGGGTCGCATGCCGGACCGGCAGCGGCGAGCATGAACGGATGACGATCTCCACCCCCGGCGCCGGCGCAAAGCCGCGCCGAGCGGTTACGCGCGGGTCGTCCGCGCCGCCGCGCGGAACCCCGGGGCTGGTACGGAGCCTGGCCGGCGCCTGCCATCCGGCTCCCACCGTGGTGGTCACGGTCTGCGCCACGCTGCTGGCGTACGCCGCCGGGCACACCGCGCCGCGGATCGCACTGATCGGTGCCGCCGTACTGGCCGGGCAGCTGTCGATCGGGTGGAGCAACGACTGGTTCGACGCGGCCCGGGACCGGTCGGTGGGACGTACCGACAAGCCGGTGGCCGCCGGGGCCGTGCCGGTACGTACCGTCGCGACCGCCGCGTGCCTGGCCGCCGTCGCGGCGACCGTGCTCTCGTTGTGGGTGGGGCTGATCGCGGGACTGCTGCACCTGATCGGGGTGGCGTCCGGCTGGCTCTACAACTGGCCGTTGAAGACCACGGTGGCCTCGCCGCTGCCGTACCTGGTCGGGTTCGGGGTGCTGCCCAGCTTCGTGGTCGTCGCCCTGCCAGGCGGACCGACGCCACCCTGGTGGCTGCCCACCGCGGCGGCCATGCTCGGCGCCGGCGCCCACTTCGCCAACGTGTTGCCTGACCTCTCTGACGACCTTCGTACCGGGGTACGCGGCCTGCCGCACCGGCTCGGGGCGGTGACCAGCTACCGCGTCACCGTCGTACTGCTGCTCGGCGCCGGCATAGTCCTGGTGTCCGGCCGCGGAACGGACTCGATCGTGGCCTGGCTCGCGCTGGCGGTCGCGGCCCTCACCCTGATCGGTGCGGCGCTCCTCCGCCGCCGGTACGGCGAACGCCTGTTGTTCCACGCGGTGCTCGGGGTCGCACTGGTGGACGTCGGCCTGCTGCTCACCGCGCCACTGTGACCTCGTGCGGCGACCCGGGCGGGGGCAGGGCGACCGACGCCGTACCTGACCGGGGAATTACGCTGTACGACGGCCTTCGGCAACGGAAGGCACTGATGCTCTTGGGAGGACAGGGTGCGCCTGACCGCCGATCTCACCGCTGCTGGCCGGGCCGGCGTTGCCCGTACCCCGCGTCGTGGCGGCGCGCTGCTGCTCGCCGGGATCGCCGGAGTGGCCGCACTGCTGGCCGGGTGCAGCGCCGGACAGAACTCGCAGACCGCGGCGAAGCCGCCCACGGCGCCCGGCGCGAACGCCGACGTGGGGGCGATCTCGCTGCGCAACGTCGAGGTCGCGTACGCCGGCCGGGAGCAGCGCAGCCACCCGGAGGGCGGCACCGCACCGCTGGACGTACGGATCTTCAACACCGGCGCGACACCGGACACGTTGATCGGGGTGAGCTCGGAAGCCGCTGATCGCGTGGAGCTGGTGGGCGAGGAGGCGGAGACCGCCGGGGTCTGTCCCGAGGCGAGCGTGAACGTTCCTCCCGCCGCCCCGACCGACCAGCCGTCGCCGGGCGGCACGGCAGCACCCGGCGAGTCCCCGGGAACGGGAGAATCCCCCACCGGGGGCCAGGAGTCCCCGGAGCAGCCCGCGCCGCCGGCCGGCAGCACCGACTTCACGGTCGAGCTGCCCCCTGGCAGCTGCGCGTTACTCGGTGCCGACACGCCGTACCACCTGGAGCTGACCGGGCTGCGTGAGGAGATCTCTCCCGGCCGTACGGTGCCCATCACCTTCGAGTTCGAGAAGGCCGGCGAGGTCACGCTGGAGGTTCCCGTCGGCGCACCGAGCGAGGGCGGGGACCACAGCCCGGTGAACGTCCACCCGGAGGAGCCTGAAGAGGTCGGGGGCGACCACGGTGAGGAACCCGAGGACGGCCACGAGTAGACCCGCACGGAGCAGGCCAGCCCGGAGTAGGCCAACCCGGAGCAGGCCAACCCGGAGCAGGCCCGCGGGGAGCGGGTCCGCGCGCCGTATCGGGATTCGTCGTACCCGGCCCCTAACCTGCCTGACGTGACCGCCAAGCGCACCAGCCGCCCCGGGTACCACTGCGACGAGTGCGGCCACGCCGTACCGAAGTGGCTCGGTAAATGCCCCGACTGCGGCGCCTGGGGATCCATCGTCGAAGCCGGGCCGGCCAGGCTCCAGGCCGCGCCGGTGCTGCGTGAGATCACCCCGACCATCCCGTTGGAGAGTGCCCGCCCGGTCGGTGCGGTCAGCGTGGTCGCCGCGAAGCACCGTCCCAGCGGAGTGCCGGAGCTGGACCGGGTGCTCGGCGGCGGGCTGGTGCCCGGCGGCGTGGTGCTGCTCGCCGGTGAACCCGGCGTCGGCAAGTCGACGCTGCTGCTCGACGTGGCACACCAGTGGGCCTCAGGCACCAGATCCGGAGACAACCGGGACGCGGTGGCGCTGGTGGTCACCGGTGAGGAGTCCACCTCGCAGGTGCGGATGCGGGCCGAACGTACCGGTGCGCTGCACGACCGGCTCTACATCGCGGCGGAGACCGACCTGTCTGCGGTGCTGGGGCAGGTGGATGCGGTACGCCCCAGCCTGCTGGTGCTCGACTCGGTGCAGACCGTCTCGTCCCCCACCGCGGACGGGACTCCCGGCGGCGTGACCCAGGTACGGGCGGTCACCGCGGCGATGGTCGCGGTGGCGAAGGAGCGCGGCATCGCCACCGTGCTGGTCGGCCACGTGACCAAGGACGGCGGGGTCGCCGGCCCGCGCTCGCTGGAACACCTGGTCGACGTCGTACTGCACTTCGAAGGTGACCGGCACTCCACGCTGCGGATGGTACGAGCGGTGAAGAACCGGTTCGGCCCCGCCGACGAGGTGGGGTGTTTCGAGATGCACGACGGCGGGATCCGGGGCCTGGCCGACCCGTCCGGGCTGTTCCTGAACCGGCACCCCGAGGCGGTGCCCGGCACCTGCGTCACCGTGACCCTGGAAGGGCGCCGTCCCCTGGTGGCGGAGGTGCAGGCCCTGGTGGCGGCCACCACGGTGCCTCCCCGGCGTACGGTCAGCGGGCTGGACTCGGCGCGGCTGGCGATGATGTTGGCGGTGCTGGAGCGCCGGGCCCGGGTACGGCTGCACGACCGGGACGTGTTCGCCGCGACCGTCGGCGGGGTGCGGATCGCCGAGCCGGCCGCCGATCTGGCGGTCGCTCTCGCGGTGGCGTCAGCGGCGCGCGACGTACCCCTGCCCAGTGACCTGATCGCGATCGGCGAGGTCGGCCTGGCCGGTGAGTTGCGCCCGGTCTCCTCGGCGCCGCGACGGCTTGCGGAGGCGGCGCGACTCGGTTTCCGGCGGGCCGTGGTGCCGGCGGGCGGGGACCCCGCCGCGTACGGGCAGCCCGCGGGGATGCGGGTGCTCGAGGTGCCTGACCTGGGCGGCGCGATCCAGGCGGTGATGATGGCGGCAGCGGCCGTCGACGTAGAGCCAGCCCTGGACCACTGAGCGGCGGCGGTCGACGCTGAACCCGCCCTGGACCACTGAGCGGCGGCACAGGCGGGCACCGGACGACTCGTCACGCGGTTCATACCCGGACGGTGGGCCCGGATCGTGAACGACCCGCTCGGGTCGTCATGGCCCGGGTCCACGACGCACCGCGCCGGACGGCGGCAGGTCAGCGGCAGCGGCAGCGGCGGCGGCGGCGGGGTGATTCGGTACGGTCCACCACAGTCAGCGGCGGCGGGGTGATTCGGTACGGTCCACAACGGTCACCCGCTCAGGCGCGAACCCGGCGATCGCGGCCAGATGCTGCCGGTGGTCACCGTGGAAGTCAGACAACCGCAAAGCGACGTCGTACCCCCCGATGGCGCCTCCGGCGGCTTTCGCCGCGGCCCGCAGCACCGCCTGATCCCACCAGCCGGGGGTGTCGCCGAGCCGGCCGCGCCGTTCCACGCAGCGGACCAGCAGGATCGGCTCGGGATCGTCCTGCAGCGCCACGGGGTAGACGCCGATGGCACTGATCCGGGCCCAGGGCAGGACCAACGTACGCAGCCTCCCCGGACGCAACGTCAGGGCGTAGCTGTCGGCGGTCACCAGGGGCCGGCGGAAGATGGCGGCGACCATCGGAACGAGGCCGACCACCACTCCGAGAGCCGCGAGGTGGGGCAGGTAGGCGAGGATGTTGACCATCCCGCTGGCCAGTTGTCGTGGCTCCTCCCCGAACAGCAGCCAGAGCGCCGCCACAGCAATCCCGGAAACAATGAGATAACCGACAATCCGCCCAATTGCCCTGGCGGGGAAACGAGCCGGAAGTGAAATCCGCTCCACCCGGCGACGCGATCTCGCCATTTACCGCTCCGCCGTGCCGGTCAGCGGGCCACGCCGCACCAGGGCGGGTCTCAAAGTCCCCGGCCAGCGGGGCTTTGAGACATGGCGCGGGGCCGCCGGTATTGGCACAGACCAGAATGGCAGAGGAAGCGCGGAGCGCCGAACGGGCAGGTCACTCACCGGACGGAACACTGCGACCTCTTCGAGACCGTGGGAAATGGAGCTTCACTTTACGAGGTAGAAAACCAGCGGCACAGGGGTACGGAAGACAACGTATCAACGTACTGCCGCAGCTTTCCGGGCGGCTTATCCGTTGCAACAACCGTGCACACGATAGTGGGACAACGACCAATCCGTAGACTGTGGCTGGCAGGCGCATTGACTGGGCCAGTTGAAGCAGACATGTCAGCGAGGAGCAACGCTGTGTCGATCGACCGCGACGACCCGCTGCGCGCGACGCTCGCCCTGATGGCGCCGGGTACGGCGCTGCGCGACGGTCTGGAGCGGATCTTGCGTGGCAACACCGGCGGCCTGATCGTGTTGGGGCACGACCGTACCGTCGAGGCGCTGTGCACCGGCGGGTTCCCACTGGACGTGGAGTTCTCCGCGACCCGGCTCCGCGAGCTGTGCAAGATGGACGGCTCGGTGATCCTCACCAACGACTGCTCCCGGATCGTACGGGCGGCGGTGCACCTGATGCCGGACCCGGCGATCCCGAGCGAGGAGTCCGGCACCCGGCACCGCACGGCGCAGCGGGTGGCGCTGCAGACCGGATATCCGGTGATCTCGGTGAGCCAGTCGATGCGGATCATCGGCCTGTACGTCAGCGGCCAGCGCCACGTGCTGGACGAGTCGGCCGCGATCCTGTCCCGCGCGAACCAGGCGCTGGCCACTCTCGAGCGCTACAAGCTGCGGCTGGACGAGGTCTCCGGCACCCTGTCGGCGCTGGAGATCGAAGACCTGGTCACGGTACGTGACGCGATGGCCGTGGTGCAGCGGCTGGAGATGGTGCGCCGGATCGCCGACGAGATCGAGGGGTACGTCATCGAGCTGGGCACCGACGGTCGCCTGCTCGCATTGCAGCTCGATGAGCTGATGGCCGGGGTGGACGAGGACCGCACCCTGGTGATCCGCGACTACCTGCCGGAGGACCAGCGGTCGCGTACCACCTCGAAGGTTCTCGACGAGTTGGACCGGTTGTCCGCGACGGAGCTGCTCGACCTGACCGCCGTGGCGATGGCGCTGAGCTACCCCGCGACGGCGGACGCGCTGGAGGCGGCGGTGAGCCCGCGGGGGTACCGGCTGCTGGCGAAGGTGCCGCGGCTGCCCGGGCCGGTGGTGGATCGTCTGGTCGACCACTTCGGAAGCCTGCAGCGCCTGCTCGGGGCGACCGTGGAGGACCTGCAGACCGTCGACGGGGTGGGCGATTCCCGAGCCCGCGTCGTACGGGAAGGTCTCTCGCGTCTGGCCGAGGCGTCCATTCTCGAGCGGTACGTCTGATCGCATGCGCTGCGCGAACGACGCCGTGCCCAACTCGAGCGGGCACCGCCAACCGGAGCCACCTCACAATGCCCACTATATGATGACTTGTCCGATATCTGAGCCTCGATAGAACAAGTCTCGATATCGGCACGTCGCGCCTCCTCGCCGCAGCTTCACGCACTCGCTAGGCTCCCGTCCCGTCGCTGTGGCCAGCCAGAGGAGTTGTTGTGAGTACGTACGAAGACCTCGTCGCCGAGGCGGTGGCCGCACCGCTGTCCGGGCGGGATCTGAAGTACCTGGACGGACGGATGATCGAGGCCAGTACGCCGTGGTCGTTTCCGGATCGCGCCAGTGAGCTGGTCACCGGAGCCGATGGCCCGGTTCTCGACATGAGCGCCGGTTCGGGCGAGTTCGAGGATATCGACGCCGAGGCGTTGCCGTTCCCCGACGACCGGTACGCCGTGGTACTGAACAAACACGATCCGTACCACGCCGGGGAGGTCCGCCGGGTGCTACGGCGCGGCGGCGTCTTCCTCACCGAGCAGGTCGGCGGGCTCGACGGGCTCGCCATCAACGAGGCCCTCGGCGCCCCGCTGCCGAGCGGTTCCTCGGAGTGGGCGCTGTCCCCCGCGCGCGCGGAACTGGAAGCCGCGGGGCTGGAGGTCAACGGCGGCCGTACGGCGTTCCCGGAACGACTCTTCCATGACGTGGGCGCCCTGATCTATTTCCTCCGCGCGGTCCCCCGCCAGGTTCCCGACTTCTCCGTGGAGCACTACGACAAGGAGCTGCGGCTGCTGCACGACCAGATGTCGGCAGCGGAGCCGTTCCGGGACCGGGCCGTACGGTTCCTCGTCGAGGCCGTACGCCCCTGATCACGCCCGGACGCGGCGGCGACCCGAACACCGCGGCGACTCGAACACTGGACCCGTTTCATGAAAGGGTCGCGGCGTGGCTCATGGAACGAGCCCACTGACCGTGGGCGGTCACCGGTACGCCGGTCAACGGCCGCAGCGGCAGGGTTATGTGGCGACCACCTTCAGGGTCACCGGCTGGCTGACGACCCGGTCCAACCGTGCCACCACGGTGTACGTGCCTTCCCGCACCACAGCCCGGTCGCCTCCGCACTTCGGCGCCGAGCTCCTTCCGTCCCAGGTCACCCAGAAGCGTTCCACCGGGACTCCCGGCGACAGGACCTCGACCTGCGAACCGCGCTGCGGCTTGCAATCGTCGGAGGACCAGATCCGGTCCTTGTCATGCATCAGCCTGACCTCCTGCCGGTCGGCGCCGATGTCGGCCTCGCAGGCCCGGTCCGAGACATTCGTGATCGCCAGGTTGATCCGGAGTCGGGCGCCCTCCGGGGTCTGGGTGTGCGCCGGCTCGGGAGTGATCGACAGGTCACCCTCGGCGCAGGCCGGCACGTCCGTACCGCCGCCTGGCCCCGTACCGTTGCCGCCGGATGGAGGCGAGGAGCCTTCCGGAGCACCTGGGTTGCCCCCACCGTCCCCTGGTGGCTGCTCCGACGCGCCGTCGCTGGGGTACGTGAACGGGCTCGAGCTGCCCTTCCGCTTCCCGTCCTTATCGGACGACGTGTCGCCCGGGTCGGACCCTCCGCAGGAATAGAACATGAGGACCACGAGTACGAGCACACCGCCGAGTACGACAGCCCGACGCCGCCAATAGACGGCGGCTGGCAACGGTCCGACCGTCAGCTTCATAGTGATCGTCACGTTAGTGCTGCCGCCGATCCGATCCGATGCGCCACGCCGCGCGTCGCGCATTGACGTACGTGCATCAGCCAACGCCCGGGGTTGGCTCCCCGGGACCGCACCGGCGTGACAGCATCGACGGCGATGCCGGACCTCAGCCCGCTACCCGACTGGTACGCCCGGAACGCCCGCGATCTGCCGTGGCGTCGACCGGGCACGTCCCCGTGGGCGGTGCTGGTGAGCGAGGTGATGTTGCAGCAGACACCGGTGGTACGCGTCCTCCCCGCCTGGCGGGCCTGGTTGGATCGCTGGCCCACCCCGGCCGAGCTCGCCGCGGACTCGGCGGCAGAGGCGATCCGGATGTGGCACCGACTCGGCTATCCGCGTCGTGCGCTGCGGCTCCACGGGTGTGCGGTTGCCCTGCTGGAACGCCACGGTGGCACAGTCCCGTACGACCTGACCGCGCTACTCGCGTTGCCCGGCATCGGGGCGTACACGGCACGGGCGGTCGCGGCGTTCGCGTACCGGCGGCGGCACCCGGTGGTGGACACCAACGTACGCCGGGTGGTGGCCCGGGCGATCGCGGGCGAACCAGATGGCGGTGCGACGACGACGGCCGGCGACCTTGCGGTGGTGGAGCGCCTGCTGCCCGAGTCGCCTGAGGCCGCGGCGCGACTCTCGGTCGCGATCATGGAGTTGGGAGCTGTGGTGTGTACGGCTCGCAGTCCGCGCTGCCAGGAGTGCCCGTTACGGGGTTCCTGCGCGTGGCGGCGGTCCGGCCGTACCGTCCCGGACGGGCCGAGCCGGCGGCCTCAGCGGTACGCCGGCACCGACCGGCAGGTGCGTGGCCTGCTGCTCGCGGAGCTGCGAAACGCCGCCACTCCGGTGTCGGCCGCCCGCTTAGGCGCCCTATGGCACGACGCTGACCAGCAGCGACGCGCACTCGCG
>JBOGDK010000131.1:0-11248 GCA_050701795.1 Micromonosporaceae bacterium | reverse complement strand
CGGGCGAGAGAGGCGTGGCGGCGCTGAGGCGTACGGACGGCGCGCTTCTGTGGAGACGCGATGGTTCGGGAGACATCGTCGTCACCCAAGGCGTGGTCGTGGTGCACGAGTCCGAGGGCAGCTATCCCGAGGCGAAGGTGCTCGATCTCGCTACGGGCCGACAACGATTCGACGTGGCCTTCGGAGACGGCATGCGGAGCGAATCTGTGTCAGTAGCCGACGAGGTTCTGATGGTGCAGCGATGTTCGCTCGACTCACATTGCAGTGTCGCCGCATTGGATCTGCGGAACGGTCGGCAGCGGTGGTCGCGCCAGGCGGATCAGTGGGGGACGGCTCTGCCCCACATGCCGTGGACGGACGGGCCGCGGGACGACGACGGGCCGATCGGCGTACCGACGACGTTGACGAACCGGATCGCGGTGTTCGTGGCCACGTCCGGGGATGGCATACACCGACGTACCACGGCGGCAACCGTCGACGTGCGGAACGGCGAGGTGCTGACCCGCCGTAGGGTCACCGGGAGCTTCCGCAATCTCCGCCTCGTGGGTGACCGACTGATCGCCGATTCCGGGTGCTCGGAGGTCAGGGTGCTCGACGCCCGTTCGCTGCGGAAGGTCTGGACTCGACCGATTTGCGTCGATGACGTGGTTCGGGTTGGCGACCTCCTGGTGGATTCGCACGCCAGCGGGCTCATTGACTTGGAGACCGGCGACCTCACCTGGATGGCACCGTCGGGATCAACCTGGTTGGGGGTCGATTCCGAGCGGATCGTCTCTTATGCCTACGGCGAGTACTCTGGCGATCGGAAAGCCGCTGGAATGGTCGTCGCCGTCGACCGTTCCTCCGGGCGGCAGGCGTGGCGAGTCCGGTCGCCAGGTGACGAACACGCGCACATCGATAGCGAGCTGGAGCGCTATGGGTTGGCCGGCGGCCGGGTCGTGTTCGACCGCAGAGAGTGGCAGTTCCGAGGCAGTCCGCGTGTGCTGCGCGTCATGCGGGCGTCGGACGGCAGATCATTGTGGCATGCCCGTGACACAGGCCTGGTCGGGATCGGAGACGGCTGGATTGTCGGAACGGGTTGGACCGAATGGAGCGGTCCAGCCTCCCCAGCCGAGGTCCGGTACTTCGCGGCGTAGCGAGAACCCGCTCGGGGCGCCAAGCAGCGCCCCGGCAGGACACTCGTACTACTTGGATAGACGTTCTGGCTCGATGGTGACCTTGCCGACGAAGAGGCGGTTGATGAACCAGAGGACCAGGCCGACGGCGAGCAGGATGCCGGCGATGGCGTACTCCCGAGATTCTCTGCCGGACAGCGGGCTGGCGAGGTACGCGCACAGCACCGCGCCGACGATCGGCACCGCGGTCGGGGTCTTGAAGTGGTCGTGCTCGACCGGGGTGCGGCGCAGCACCAGGACCGCGATGTTCACGATGGTGAACACCACCAGCAGCAGCAGTGCCGTGGTGCCGCCGAGGATGCTGATGTCCACGGTCGAGACCAGCACGATCGCGATCAGGCTGGTGAACAGGATCGACACCCACGGCGTACGGCGGAACGGGTGCACCGTACCGAAGATCCTCGGGATGATCCGCTCGTTCGACATGCCGTACACCAGCCGGCTGGCCATCAACATGTTGATCAACGCCGAGTTGACCACCGCGAACAGCCCGATCAGGGCGAAGATCCAGAGTGGGAAGCCCGGTGCTCCGACGGTGACCACTTCGAGTAGCGCACCGCTCTCGGCGGCGGCGAGTTCCTCGGCGGGGATCAGCAGGGACGAGGCGACCGAGACCAGGACGTAGATCAGCGCGGCGATCCCCATCCCGAGCAGCATGGCGCGGGGGAAGATGCGTCCCGGGTTGTGGGTCTCCTCCGCCATGTTCACCGAGTCCTCGAAACCGACCATCGCGAAGAAGGCGAGCGCGGTCGCGGAGGTGATCGCGAGTAGCGGGGTCTGGTTCGCGGTGTCGATCTCGATCAGGCGGCTCGGCTCGCCTTCGCCGGCGCCGATCGCGTACGCGCCGATCACGATGATGATCAGCAGGCCGGACAGTTCGATGACGGTCAGCACCACGTTGAGCTTCACCGACTCGGCGACGCCCCGGAAGTTGATCGCGGCCAGTACCAGGATGAACGCGCCGGCGATCACGGCGCCGGAGACGGCGAGGTTGTCTCCCAGCAACTCCCGGAGGTACGTGTCGCCGAACGCGACCGCCGCCGAGGACGCCGACGTGATCCCGGAGCTCATCACCGCGAACGCCACCATGAACGTCAACATCTGGATGCCGAACGCCTTGTGGGTGTAGAGCGCGGCACCGGCCGCCCGCGGATACTTGCCGACCAGTTCCAGATAGCTAAATGCGGTAAGGAACGCGACGATGAACGACAGGAGGAACGGCAGCCACAGCGCGCCGCCGATCTTGCCGGCGACGGTGCCGGTGAGGGCGTAGATGCCGGTGCCGATGATGTCGCCGACCACGAAGAACATCAGCAGCTTCGGCCCGATCACACGCCGCAGCTCTGGTTGCCGGTTTTCATCCGACTGCGAGGTATCGGTAATTTCAGCCATGGGAAAGTCTCCCAGATCCGCGTTGTGCGGCACCAGGGTCGGATTCGCCGTCTGGCGAAGGTCGTACCCTCTTACCTGATGCTTCTCATGGTGCCGCCGTCGGAGCCCACGCTGATGCCGTTTGTGCAGGTCTTCGGCTATCTGGAGGCTCCGCTCGGGGACGCGCTGGAGCGGGTTCTGCCCTCTGGTGGGATGCAGTTGCTGGTCAACCTCGACCGTGACGAGATCCGGACGTACCGCCCCGAGGCACTACCAGGCCGCAACGCCCGGGGTGTCACACCCGCCCGGCGGCACAGCGGGACGGTGCTGCAAGGCCCGTACGACCGCTGGTCGATGATCGACACCGCGGCGCAACGCGCGATCGCCTGGGTGGCGTTCCGGCCAGCCGGCGCGTACCCGTTCTTCGGTGCCGCGTCCCGGGACACCCGGAGCGCACTGGTTGATCTTGATGCGTTGTGGGGCCGGGGAGCCGTACGGCTCCGGGAGCGGCTGCTGGCGGCACCGGGCGCGGCGGCGCGCCTTCAGGTGCTGGAGCGGGCGCTGCTCGCACGGGCGGTCGGCTCGCTGCGTCCCGAACCCGTGGTCCGGTACGCCACCGCCGCGCTGGAGCAGGGCGCCACCGTCGCCCACGTCATCGACCGGAGCGGGATGTCGGCACGGGGGTTCGGCCGGCTCTTCACCGACCACGTCGGGCTGACCCCGAAGAGATTCTCGCGGGTACGCCGGTTCCAGCGGCTGCTCAACGCGGTGGCGAAGGCCTGTGACTTCACGCGGGTGCCGACTCCCTCGACGCGTGACCCCCTGGGCCCGGCGCCCGCGCCCGACTGGGCGCTGCTTGCGGCAGAGGCCGGATACTACGACCAGGCACACATGATCCACGACTTCCAGGCGTTCTCGGGTCTGCGGCCGACGGCGTATCGGCCGAGATCGGCGACCGAGCTGAACCACGTACCCGTCTGATCACGCGTCCCGGAAGCGCCAGCTCCAGCTCTCCGCTGCCCTGGTTGCGGGTTTTTACAATCGCGCGCCTCCGCCACGCGGCACCATCCCAGGTATGACACGCATTGTGAGAATGTGCCCGCGTCTCGTGGTGGAGGGCGCTGACCAGGCGATCGCGTACTACACCCAGACGCTCGGGGCGAAGGAGATCAAGCGCTTCAAATACGACGACAAGATTGTCCACTCCGAACTTGAGCTCGGGGACTACATCCTCATGGTGAAGGACGCCAGTGAGGGCGACCCCGGTCCCGACCACCTCGGCGGCTCGCCGGTGCTCATCTCGCTGGAGATCGACGACGTGGACGCGGTAGGCAAGCGGATGATCGACGGCGGTGCCACGGTGGTGTACCCGATCGGGGACCAGGAGTACGGCAAGCGCGCCGGTCGGCTTCGTGACCCGTACGGCCACCTGTGGATCGTCTCGGAGTCGACGGCCGATCTGGAGCCGTGACCCGTCGGGCCGGGCCGTAGCCCCACGAGGTATGTCAGTATCGCCGGATGTCTGTGGTAACTCTCGCCGTGGTCGGCGCCGGCAGTCGCGGTACGAACTACGCCGACTGGGCGCTGGCCCACTCCGACCGGGCACGCGTCGTAGCGGTGGCTGAGCCGCGTACCACCAGACGGGACACGTTCGCCGCCACCCACGACATCGACCAGGTGTACCCGGACTGGCGGGACCTGGTGACCGGTGCCGGCGGCGCTGAGGTGGCGGCCGGTCGCCGCGACGGGCGGATCGCTGACGCCGTGGTGATCGCCACCCAGGACGCGATGCACCTGGAGCCGGCGTTGGCGTTCGCTGAGCAGGGGTACCACATCCTGCTGGAGAAACCGATCGCGCCCACCGCCGCGGAATGCCAGCAGATCGTCGCCGCGGTCGAGCAGGCCGGAGTGCTGTTCGCGGTGGGGCACGTGATGCGGTACACGCCGTACACCGGGGCGGTGAAGGCGGTGGTCGACTCTGGGCGGCTCGGCGATCTGGTGTCGGTGCAGCACCTGGAACCGGTCGGGTACTGGCACCAGGCGCACTCGTTCGTACGCGGCAACTGGCGCAACGAGGCGGAGTCGGCCCCGATGCTGCTCGCCAAGTCCTGCCACGACCTGGACTGGCTCCGGTACGTGATGGGCCGCCCGATCCGGCGGGTCTCCAGCTTCGGCTCGCTGACCCACTTCACCCCGGCGAACCGGCCCGCCGGTGCCGCGGACCGCTGCCTGGACTGTGCCGTGGAGCCGGAGTGCGCGTACTCGGCACCCCGGTTGTACGGCGACCGGCTGCGTACCGGGCGCCATGGCTGGCCACTCAAGGTGGTGGTGGACGAGCCCACCGAACAGGCATTGGACGACGCGCTCCGCAACGGGCCGTACGGCCGCTGCGTGTACGCCTGCGACAACGACGTGGTCGACCACCAGGTGGTCTGCATGGAGTTCGACGGTGGCCTGACCGGGACGTTCACCATGACGGCGTTCACGGCGGAGGGGCTGCACCGGCAGACCCGGATCTTCGGCACCCGAGGCGAGCTGATCGGTGACGGCAGCACCGTACGGGTGCACGATTTCCTGTCCGGGGCCACCGAGGTGATCGACGCCGACGGCGGTGGGGACGCCACCGCGGGAGGCGGCCACGGTGGTGGCGACGGCGGCCTGATGGACGCGTTCGTACGTGCCGTCGCCTCGGGTGACGCCAGGCACATCCTCTCCGGCCCCGACGAAACCCTCAACAGTCACCTCGCGGTCTTCGCCGCCGAACACGCCCGCCGGTCGGGCACCGTCGTCACTGTCGCCAACGGATCTTGAAGCTTTAGTCGGCGTTTTTCGCACCTGAAGCTTCAAGATCCAGAACACCCTCACCGGGCGGCGGTGACCGTCAAGGCGTCCTTCTCCTCGGCGAGGTCGACGGTGACGGTGTCGCCGTCGCGTACCTCGCCGGTCAGCAGCGCCTTCGCCAGTTGGTCGCCGATCGCGGTCTGGATCAGCCGGCGGAGCGGGCGGGCACCGTACACCGGGTCGAAGCCACTGACGGCGAGCCATTCCCGGGCGGCGTCCGTCACCTCCAACACCAGCCGCCGGTCGGCCAGGCGCGAGGCCAGCCGCGACAGCTGGATCTCCACGATGGACTCCAACTCGTCACTGCTGAGCGAGTGGAACACCACGATGTCGTCCAACCGGTTCAGGAACTCCGGCTTGAAGCTGGAGCGCACCACCGACAAGACCGCGTCATGACGCTGCTCCTCGCTGAGCGACATGTCGGCCAGCGCGGCGGAGCCCAGGTTCGACGTCATGATCAGAATGGTGTTGCGGAAGTCGACGGTACGGCCCTGCCCATCGGTCAGCCGTCCGTCGTCGAAGACCTGGAGCAGTACGTCGAACACGTCCGGGTGGGCCTTCTCCACCTCGTCCAGCAACACCACGGAGTAGGGCCGCCGACGTACGGCTTCCGTCAGCTGGCCGCCTTCCTCGTACCCGACGTAGCCGGGTGGCGCGCCGACCAGGCGAGCGACGGAGTGCTTCTCGCCGTACTCGCTCATGTCGATGCGTACCATCGCGCGTTCGTCGTCGAACAGGAACTCGGCGAGCGCCTTGGCCAGCTCGGTCTTCCCGACGCCGGTGGGACCGAGGAACAGGAAGGAACCAGTGGGCCGGCCGGGATCGGCGATACCAGAGCGGGCACGCCTGACTGCATCCGACACGGCCTGGACCGCCTCGGCCTGGCCGATCACTCGCCCAGCCAGCGAATCCTCCATCCGCAGCAGCTTCGCGGTTTCGCCCTCCATCAGCCGGCCGGCGGGGATCCCGGTCCAGGAGGACACGACCTCGGCAACGTCGTCGGGGCCGACCTCCTCCTTCAGCATTGCCCCGTCGTTCTGGATCTCGGCGAGCTGCTCCTCGGCGTCGGCCAGCATCTTCGACACCTCGGGGATCCGGCCGTACCGCAGCTCGGACGCGCGGAGCAGGTCACCGTCGCGTTCGGCGCGTTCAGCCTCGCCGCGGTGCTGCTCCAGCTGCTCCTTCGCCTCGGAGATCGCGGTGATGTGCTTCTTCTCCCGGTGCCAGCGTTCGCTGAGGGTGGCGAGCTGCTCCCGACGGTCGGCCAGCTCGCGACGCAGCTTCTCCAGGCGGTCGCGGGAGGCGGGGTCGTCCTCCTTGGACAGCGCCATCTCCTCGATTTCGAGGCGGCGTACCGCCCGCTCGATCTCGTCGATCTCGACCGGCCGGGAGTCGATCTCCATCCGCAACCGGGAGGCCGCTTCGTCGATCAGGTCGATCGCCTTGTCCGGCAGGAACCGGTCGGCGATGTACCGGTCGGAGAGTGCGGCGGCGGCGACCAGGCCGGCGTCGGTGATCCGTACGCCGTGGTGCACCTCGTACCGTTCCTTGAGGCCGCGCAGGATGCCGATGGTGTCCTCGACGGACGGTTCTCCCACGAGCACCGGCTGGAACCGACGTTCCAGGGCGGCGTCCTTCTCGATGTGGTTGCGGTACTCGTCCAGCGTGGTGGCGCCCACCATCCGCAGCTCGCCCCGCGCAAGCATCGGCTTGAGCATGTTGCCGGCGTCCATCGAGCCTTCCGCCTTGCCGGCGCCGACCATGGTGTGCAGCTCGTCGATGAACGTCACGATCTGCCCGTTGGAACCTTTGATCTCCTCCAGTACGGACTTCAGCCGTTCCTCGAACTGCCCCCGGTACTGCGCTCCGGCGACCATCGCGCCCAGATCCAGCGACACCAGGCGCTTGTCCCGCAGCGACTCCGGTACGTCCCCCGCCACGATCCGCTGCGCCAGGCCGTCCACGATCGCGGTCTTCCCGACTCCGGGCTCGCCGATCAGCACCGGGTTGTTCTTGGTACGCCGCGACAGCACCTGCACCACGCGCCGGATCTCGTGGTCGCGCCCGATCACCGGGTCGAGCTTGCCGGCGCGGGCCTGTCCGGTGAGGTCGATCCCGAACTTGTCCAGCGCCTGGTACGTCTGCTCCGGGTCCGGGGTCGTGATCCGGCGGTCTCCGCCCCGTACCGTCGGGAACGCCGCGACCAGGTTGTCCTCTGTGGCACCGGCATCTCGTAGCGCCCGCGATACCTCCCCACCGACCCGCGCAAGGCCGGCGAGCAGGTGCTCGGTGGAGACGTACTCATCGCCGAGTGGGCGGGCGATCTGCTCGGCGGCCTGGACGGCGTTGACCACCTCGCGGGCCATGCTGGGCTCCGCGACGGTGGAGCCGCTGACGGTGGGCAGCCGGTCCAGGGTCGCCGCGGCGGCCTGACGGGCCTGCGCCGGGTTGGCGCCGGCGGCGCGCAGCAGGCCGGGTGCGGTGGAGTCGGGGGTGTCGAGCAGGGCCAACAGCAGATGCCAGGGCTCCACGGTGGCGTGTCCCCGATGGGTGGCGTTCGAGATCGCCCCCGAGATCACCTCACGGCTCTTCGTGGTCAGGCGTTCCGCGTTCATCGCCATCGGCGTACCTCCGTGTGCGCTGGTCCTGGGGCCGCCACCTGGCCCCCAGAGACGCAACCAGGCGCGAAGTTGAGTCTACTTCACTCAAGTTTGCGGAGCCGGTTCCGGGGCCGGCTGCTGCTCCGGCATCGTCCCGCCGGGATCCGGCGTTTCGCCGGTGGTGCCGGGGTCCGCGCCGTCCAGCGCCTCGATGGGCTCCCGCAACACCAGATAGCCGAGGTACGGCAGCAGCATCGTCGACATCATCGCCGGTACGGCGATCCCCGAGTCGTTCAACGCGAACCCCAACGCCGCCACGACCGCGGCACCCCACAGACACGCCACCATGCCCGGAATCTCGCGCCGCAAACTCCCGAGCGCATCGAGCCGCCGCAGCGACAGCACGATCAGGAAGGCCGCCGCGATCGGCACCACCCAGGTCCAGATCGAGGAGGTGAGGATGTTCAGGTTGGCCAGCAACTTCCGCTCGACGATCGTCAGTACGCCGCCGGTGCCGTCCATCCGCTCCACCATCCGGCCGAGATGGGTACGTTGCTCCACCGGCCGGGTCAGGTCGACCGCGGCGAACGCGCCGATCGTCGCCACCGTGACCACGCCGACCAGGGCCAGCCGCCGCCACGTGATCGTCACCCCCGCCAGAAGCAGCAGCACCAGCGCGAACGACGGTACGGCGGCGAGCACCCCGCCGATGTCCGACCCGTACGCCGGATAGCCGTCGACCACCACGGTGAAGCCCAGTACGAGCGCGGCCACCACCAGCGCGACCGCCTTCCAGTGCCGGCTCGACCGTCGCGAGAGCGCCGTGATCGCCCAGCCGCCGGTCACGATGATCACCGCACAGATGGCGACCAGCGAGAACGCGAAGTTTCCGTATCCGGAGAACCGGCCGGCCACGATCGGGGAGTAGCCGAAGACGGTGTCCAGTTGCAGCCGTCCGTTGTAGAACAGCACGTCGATGATCATCGTCACCCAGGTGACGGCGATGATCGCCAGCGGCGGCAGCATCGGCGCGGCGGCCGGCAGCACCCGGCGGAGCGCCCACCCGAGCCACACCGACCCGGCGGCCAACCCGGCCGCGGCCACGATCAGGGTGGCTACGTACCCGGCGGGGCCGAGCCAGTCGTACGGCAGCAACCCCGACAGGAACGTCGTGGTCGGGAGCGCCAGGACGGTCAGCAGCAGAATCCGTGTCGTGGGACGCCATCGGGATCCGGGTCGGCGGCGTCCTCGCGACACCAGGCGTCCTCTCAGCACGCGTCCTCGCAGCACCAGCAGCAGTGCGGCGAGCACGTACGCCAGCAACTGCAGCACGATGAACACCACGGTCACCGGGGTGGTCACCCGGTCCCGGAACACCGCGACCTCGTTGGCGCGTGCGTACCCCGACATCAGCTCCTGGTCGACCGGGCGCGCTTCACCGAGCTTGACGGGGGTCCCGGTGATCTCCGGCGGGACGGCGACGCCAAGCCGTTCCAGGACGGTCGGCGCGATGTCCGGCAAGGTCAGGTAGCTGTTGCGGCGGGTGGTGCCGGAGACCGCGACCCCGGGTCGCACCCCCGGACCCGCCATCCCGAAGACGCCGAGTTCCTCGCCCGCGCTGGGCGCCGCCGGCGACATCACCATCACCAGGTCGCGGTCCAGGTCGACCCGGGTGAGAAGCTCGCCGAGCAGACGGTCGGCCTCGACGAGGGCGTCCCGGCGCAGTTTCTGCCACGCCTCCGGCAGCGCCAGCGGCGCGAAGGTGTCCACCCGTTCGAGGTCGCTGGCCTCCACCAAGGTCACGTCGTGCGTCCGCCAGGCGGTCTCGAACGCCTGCACCGCGGCGGCCTGGTTCATCGAAAAGCCGTACGGCGCGGTCGGGTCCGCGGTGATCAGTCCGGTGGAGACGGTGCCTCCGTCGACCACACCCCGGCGGTCCATCATCGCCAACGCGGCCGAACGGTGGAACACCCCACTGGAATCGGCGTTCCCGATCACCGCGGTGGAGTGGCCGGCGCGGTGCAGGGCGGACCCGAGCGCGCCGGGTGCCGCGTCGTACCGGCCCTGCTCGTTGGCGCTGCGTACCTCGGCGATACCCAGGTGCAGTACGTCCCCGTCCGCTGGTTCACCGACCCGGGCCCGGTACGCCTGGTACGCGTACCGCCCGTCGACGCGTTCCGTACGGTCCATCGCGTACCCGCCGAGGAGCTCGTCGGCCACCCCGTCGGCCCGGTTACCGGCGCCGATCGTGGCGTACCCGTCCGCCGCGGCGGTACGCGATCCCGCGGTACGGGGACTGAGCTGCGCGATCATGCTCCGCGACAGCAGCCCGGACAGGTGCGGAAGGTCCGCTTCGGCGATGTCCGCCCAGGTGACCCGCGGCAGCGAGAACATCAGCACCTTCTCGGCGGGCCGCGGTGTCTGCCGTCCCGGTACGTCTGGCGCCCCGAACGCGGGCGCCGGTGTGAGGCTGACGACGACAGCGGCGAGGAGCCACATCAGCCCCCACCGGATCCGGGTACCCGGAAACGTACCGCCATGTCGTGTCGCCAGAGCCACGCCTCTCCCGTCACGCCCGCCACGTACGGCCGGCCCGTAGTCCGTTGACCTGATCCGTACGGTTACCACCGTGCCACAGCTTGCCGGCCGCGCGACCGGTTGTGAGACGCCCCCGGTACGAACAGGGTCTGAGGTGACCGCCCGTGCCCGCTCGTGAAAGGCTGCGACCGTGACCGATCAACGGGTATGTCTGGTGACCGGGGCCGGTCGCGGTATCGGGCGGGCCGCGGCGGTACGGCTCGCCGCCGCCGGGCACCGGGTGGCGTTGACCGCGCGCAGCGCCGACCAGCTCGCCGAGACCGCTGCCAAATGTGGAGCTGGCAGCATCGTGATCCCCGCGGACATCACCGCTCCCGGCGCGGTCGACGAGGTGTTCTCCCGGGTGGAGGCCGAGCTGGGCCCGGTGGATGTGCTGGTCGCCAACGCGGGCACCGCGAGTTCGGCGCCGTTGCCGAAGATCACTGACGAGGAGTGGCAGCGGATCATCGACCTGAACCTGACCGCGCCGTTTCGCTGCCTGCGGCGGGCGGTCCCGTCCATGAAGCAGCGGCGGTACGGCCGGATCGTGGTGATCGGTTCGGTGGCCTCGAAGCGGGGCGAGCCGTACATCGCGGCGTACACGTCGGCGAAACACGGCGCCCTCGGGTTGGTACGCGCCGCCGCCGCGGAGCTGGCCACCTCGGGGGTCACGGTGAACGCCGT
>JBOGDK010000130.1:0-11255 GCA_050701795.1 Micromonosporaceae bacterium | reverse complement strand
CGCCCGAGGTCAGCCCGACCGTGCCGGCTCCGGCGACCCAGTCCTCGGAGATCTCGTACGCGTAGTCCACCAGATACGCCGCACTCGCCCCGGCGTCGACGGCAACCTCGCGCAGCCGCTGCGAGTTCGACGAGTTGGTGGAACCCACCACGATCACGACGTCGCACTTCGGGGCGATGTCCTTCACCGCGAGCTGCCGGTTCTGGGTGGCGTAGCAGATGTCGTCGCTGGGGGGCGCCATCAACAGCGGCAGCTTCGTCTTGAGCCGGTCGACGGTCTCCAGCGTCTCGTCCACCGACAGCGTGGTCTGCGAGAGCCACACCACCTTCGACGGGTCCTTCACCTGGACCTTGTCGACCGCGTCAGGGCCGTCGACGAGCTGGATGCTCGCCGGGGCCTCCCCCATGGTGCCGATCACCTCTTCGTGGCCCTCGTGCCCGATCAGCACGATGTCGTAGCCGTCGTTGGCGTACCGCTTCGCCTCCTGGTGCACCTTGGTGACCAGCGGGCAGGTGGCGTCGATGGCGCGCAGGTCGCGCTGCCTCGCCTGCTCGTGCACCTCGGGCGCCACGCCGTGGGCGGAGAAGATCACGGTCGCCCCCTCGGGCACCTCGTCGTTCTCCTCCACGAAGATCGCACCACGCGCGGAGAGGGTCTCCACGACGTGCCGGTTGTGCACGATCTCCTTGCGTACGTAGACCGGCGCGCCGTAGAGGTCGAGCGCCTTCTCGACCACCTCGACGGCCCGGTCGACACCGGCGCAGTAGCCGCGCGGTTTCGCCAAAAGCACCCGTTTTGCGGTTGCGGCAGTCACGTCAGGCTCCTGTCGTATCGCTTTCCTGGCCACGATCATCGTACGTGCGGTGGCGACGCATCGCCGCTGGTCAGAGACGAGAGCCTCGTCTCCGGAGGGCATGATCCGGACGTTTCAGGCCCCACATCACCCGTACGGATTTGAGTGGTCACCGAGCGTGCCAGGTCGTTTGGTACAACCGGCCACCGTAGGCTTCCGGGTGTGGCCGAGCCTGCACCGCGTACCAGCCCTGAGGAGCCGTGGCCGGTACGTGTCGTGAGCCAGAAGATCAGCTCCTGGATCGCGAAACTGGGCTGGGTCTGGGTCGACGGTCAGGTGGCACAGGTGTCCCGGCGACCGAACACCAGCACGGTGTTCCTCACCCTGCGGGACCCCTCGGCGGACATCAGCCTCCAGGTCACCACGTGGCGCCAGACGTACGACGACTGCGAGCCGCCGCTGCGGGAAGGCTCCCGGATCCTGGTGCACGCCAAGCCGGAGTTCTACGCCGGCCGGGGCACCCTGTCACTGCGCGCCGACGAGTTGCGCCACGTCGGGCTCGGCGAGCTGCTGGCCCGGCTGGAACGGCTCAAGAAGCTGCTCGCCGCGGAGGGCCTGTTCGATCCGGCCCTGAAACGGCGGCTGCCGTTCCTGCCGCACTGGGTCGGCCTGGTCACCGGACGCGCCAGCGCGGCCGAACGCGACGTCCTCAGCAACGCCAGCAACCGCTGGCCGGCGGTACGGTTCCAGGTCCGCAACACCGCCGTACAGGGGCCTACTGCCGTACCCCAGATGATCGAGGCGATCACCGCTCTGGACCGCGATCCCGAGGTGGACGTGATCGTGCTGGCCCGCGGCGGCGGCAGCGTGGAGGACCTGCTGCCGTTCTCCGACGAGGCGCTGTGCCGTGCGGTGTACGCGTGCCGTACCCCGGTGGTCAGCGCGATCGGCCACGAGACGGACACTCCGCTGCTGGACCACGTGGCCGACGTACGCGCCTCCACCCCCACCGACGCCGCGAAGCGGATCGTCCCGGACCTGGTCGAGGAGGGCCGGCTGATCAACCTGGCGCGGCGCCGCCTCGACCGCGCGGTCGGCCACCTGCTGGAGCGCGAACAACACCGGCTGGAGGCGGTGCGTACCCGCCCTGTGCTGGCCCGACCGGAGCTGCTGCTGGACCGGCGCGCCGAGCAGGTCACCGGGCTGCGGGAACGCTCCGACCGGTGCCTGGGCCACCGCCTCGATGCGGCCGGCACCGAGCTCGCGCACACCCGGGCCCGGTTGCGCGGCCTGTCTCCGCAGTCGACGCTGAACCGGGGGTACGCCGTGGTGCAACGCGCCGCCGACGGCACCGTGGTACGCCGCCCGGCCGACGTGGCACCCGACGACCGGCTCCGGGTACGTCTCGCCGAAGGCGAACTGGCCGCGACGGTGGCTGATCCCGCGACCGGGGCCGATTCCGCCACCGGGGCCGATACCGCCACCGGGGCCGGGCCGGGAACCGAGACCACCGACGACGGGCATCGCGGAGACACGGAGCCACCCCCGCCGCGTCCACGGAAGCTGCGAGCCAGGAGTGAGTGACGAACCGGATGACTGACGAGCTGAGCTACGAGCAGGCCCGCGCCGAGCTGGCCGAGGTGGTCGACAAGCTGGAGGCCGGCGGCGCGACCCTGGAGGAGTCGCTCGCGTTGTGGGAGCGCGGGGAGCGGCTCGCCGACGTCTGTCAGACCCGGCTGGACGGGGCTCGGCGACGACTCGACGCCGCCCGCGACGCGCGCCGCGAAGCCTCGGAAGCTCCGAGCGCACCGGACTGATGCCGGCACCCGGCTGGGCGACGTTCTCCGCGCGCCTGCAGCGGCTCCGTACCGCGGGCCTGTCCCTGGTACGGACCGCGCTCGCGGTGGGGCTGTCGTGGTTTCTGGTACGTGACGTCCTCGGCCACGATCCCGGAATCTTCGCCCCCATCGGGGCCCTGTACGTACTCAGCCAGGCTCCCGGGCGTCCCAGCCGGCGGGTCTTCGAGGCCGCGGTGGGCGCCGCGCTCGGGGTCGCGGTGGGCGACCTGCTGATCGCCGCGATCGGCACCGGACCGATCCAGGTGGCGCTGGTCGCCGGACTGGCGATGGTCACCACGATCGCGCTCGGCGCCAACCCTCAGGTGGTGAGTCAGGCGACGATTGCCGCGGTCCTGATCGCGACCGTCCAGCCACCAGAAGGGGTGATCAGCGGGCTCGCCTCGGAACGGCTGCTGGACATCCTGATCGGGTGCGGGGTCGGCCTCGCCGCGTCGCTGGTGCTGCCAGCGCACCCGTTGCGCACCACGAAAGCGGTGGCCGAGCCGTTCTTCGTGGAAATGGTCGCCACGCTGGAACAGACCGCGGACGCCCTCGCCGCGCACGACCGCGAGGCCGCCGAACGGGCACTGCTGCGCGCCCGGACTCTCGACCGGTACGCCGGCGACCTGCAGAGCGCTCTCGACCTGGCACTGGAGACCACCCGCCTCTCCCCCGTACACCTGCGGAAACGTGATGCCGTCGGCCGCCGGGCCCGAGCCGCCGACCATCTGGAGTTCGCCGCCCGGGACGTCCGGGTGCTGGCCCGCGCCACGCTCCGGGCCACCGAGGTGGAGCCGGACACCCCGGCCGCGCTTGCGGTGGCGGTACGGGACCTGGCCGAGGCGGTACGCCAGCTGCGGAACGCGATGCGCACCAGCGGCGCCGCTGACGAAGCGATCAGGTACGCGCTGCGGGCCGCGGGGCGGGCGACCCGGATCACCCGGGTCTCCGCCGGAGCCAGCATGCCGGTCAGCGCCATCGTGGCCCAGATCCGGTCCACCGCCACCGACCTGCTCCGGGCGCTCGGGTACGACCGGTCGGAGGCCGTCGACCGGGTACGCCGTGCCGCGGACGCCCTCGACGACGGTTAATCCGTGGCTGAATGTCGTACCCGCGCCGTAACGTGCGAGGGGTGGACGGCACAGAGCAACTCGCGATCGGCTTACGCGGCGTCACCAAGCGGTTCGGCAGTCTGGTCGCGGTCAATGATCTCCACCTGGACGTGCCGTCCGGTATCTGTCTCGGCCTGCTCGGGCCCAACGGTGCCGGCAAGTCGACCACGATGCGGCTGCTCACCGCACAGGCCATCGCCGATTCGGGCGAGATCTCAGTCCTGGGGTTTCCGGTGCCGTCGCAGAGCAAACAGTCCCGGGCCCTGATGGGCGTGGTGCCGCAACAGGACAACCTCGACGCCGAGCTGTCCGTACAGGCGAATCTCGAGGTGTTCGCGCGGCTCTACCGGGTGCCCCGGCGGGAGCGTGCCGAGGCGGTGGCGAGGGCGATGCGACTCGCCCACCTCACCGACCGCGCCGACACCCAGGTCGACAAGCTCTCCGGTGGGATGCGGCGCCGGCTGCTGATCGCGCGCGGGCTGGTCCACCAACCCCAGTTGGTGCTGCTCGACGAGCCGACGGTGGGGCTGGACCCGCAGGTCCGCCAGGAGTTGTGGTCGCTGATCGACGGGTTGCGGTCGCGGGGTGTGACTGTCCTGATGTCGACGCACTACATCGAGGAGGCGGAGCGGCTCGCCGACGATGTGGCGATGATGAGCCACGGCAGCGTCGTCGCCCGGGACGCCCCAGGCAAGCTGATCAGCCAGCACGCCGGCGACACCGCGATGGAGTATTACGGTGCGCCGGACCGGTTGACCGCCATCGAGCAGGCGGCGCTGGCAGCGGGGATGACCACCCGGCGAGCCGGCCCGAGCGTGTCGGTGCTGCGGGCTGAGGAGATCCCCCCGTCACTCGCCGACCAGCTCGGCGACGGCGGGGTACGCCGCCCCGCCAACCTCGAGGACGTGTTCGTGACCCTGACCGGGGAGAGCGTGGAATGACTGCGACGACCGCACGGCCCGCCACTCCGGCACACCTGCGCTGGATCGAGCCGAAGGCGCTCGACGGTGTCCTGTTCCACGACATGACGATCTTCCGCCGCTACTGGGTGTCCACCACCTTCTCCTCGGTGGTGGAACCGACGATCTACCTGCTCGCCTTCGGGTTCGGGTTCGGCTCCCTGGTGGCCGCGGTCGGCGGCTACGACTACCTCGACTTCCTGGGCACCGGAGTCGTCGCGACCGCGGTGTTGTTCACCTCGGCGTTCGCGGGGATGTTCCAGACCTTCATCCGGCGGGTCTACCAGAAGACGTACGACGGGATGCTGACCACGCCTGTGGACACCCACGAGCTGGTCACCGGGGAGGCGCTCTGGATCGGATCGAAGGCCGGGGTGTATGGCTGCGCCCCGCTGCTGGTCGCGATGGGGTTCGGCCTCAAGCCCAGTTTCGGGATGCTCCTGGTGCCGTTCATCGCCTTCCTGACCGGCTTCGGCTTCGGACTGTTCGGGATCTGGATGAGCGCCATCGTGCCGGGCATCGACTCGTTCAACTACGTCATTTCCGCGCTGCTGACCCCGTTGTTCCTGGTCGCCGGCACGTTCTTCCCACTGGACAACCTCCCTGGCTGGGCACAGGTGCTGAGCCAGTTAAACCCCCTCTACCACTGCGTCGAGCTGGTACGTCATGCCGTGTTCGGGCTGCAACCGTTGATCGACCTCTGGCACGTCGCCGTTCTGGTCGTCTTTGCCGGCGTGATGTGGCTGCTCGCGGCCCGCTACATGCGGCGCCGCCTGATCGACTGACCGACCCGCGCTCAGTACAGCGAGTTGGCAAGGTCGCGCAGTTCCCGGTCGGGGGCTTTGCCGACCACCAGGATGGTGCGCTCCGGCTCCAGCAACACCAGCGCACGTTCGTTGCCCCTGGCCGGGTATGTCTGCCACCGCGCGTCGCCGATCCGTACCGTTCCGTCAGGGCGGGGGCCGCCTCCGAGTTCCTTGCGCATCACCGCCTCGGCATCGGCGTTGGTCTCGACGAGCTGCGCGAATCCCCCGCTCGGGGTCACGTACCCGATCCGCAAGGTGACCGAGCCGTCCTCGGTGTGCGTGATCGCGCTGGTGGGCTTCCACTCGTCGGACAGCCCCCGCGGCTTCAGCACCGCCAGCCCTGCTCGTTGCGCCTCGGCGATCGGCGGACCAGGGTCAACGACGGTCACTTCGCGGTCACCGCCGATGAACCGGAAGAGCAGGACGATCAACGCGATAGGCACCAGAAGTACGGCCATCGACAGCAACAGGTCGCGCGGTCGCCGGCCGCCGCTGGTTTGAACCTTGCCCGGACTGGTCACCACACCATCGTCGCGCACCCAGATGGTGGACGAACGATCAGGTCTGTCAAGATTCGAGAGTCCCGTCGAGCTGACGGTACGTGTCCGTGCCACAGCCGCCAGTCATAGGAGGCAAGACATGACCGCTACCCAGCCAGCCGACGTACGACAGACCGAGGATCTTGACCGGAACCTTGCACTGGATCTGGTACGGGTCACCGAAGCCGCCGCGATGGCGGCCGGCCGCTGGGTCGGCCGGGGCGACAAGGAAGGCGGTGACAAAGCCGCCGTGGACGCGATGCGCCTGCTCATCAACTCGCTGCCGATGCAGGGGGTCGTGGTCATCGGGGAAGGCGAGAAGGACAACGCCCCGATGCTGTACAACGGCGAGCGGGTCGGCGACGGCTCCGGCGCCGAGGTGGACGTGGCGGTGGACCCGATCGACGGCACCACCCTGATGAGCAAGGGAATGCCCAACGCCCTGGCGGTTCTCGCGGTCAGCGAGCGCGGCGCCATGTTCGATCCGTCCGCGGTGTTCTACATGGAGAAGCTCGCCGTCGGCCCCGACTGCGTCGACTGTATCGACATCACTGCCCCGGTCGCGGAGAACCTGCGCCGGATCGCGGCGGCGAAACGATCGGCCGTTTCCGATGTCACGGTGTGCATCCTGGACCGGCCCCGACACGAAAAGCTGGTACGCGACGTACGCGATGCCGGGGCCCGGATCGCCTTCATCTCCGACGGAGACGTCGCCGGGGCGATCAGCGCCGCCCGCGAGACCAGCGGTGTGGACGTACTGATGGGGATCGGCGGTACCCCCGAGGGCATCATCGCCGCATCCGCCCTCAAGTGCCTGGGCGGTGCGATCCAGGCTCGACTGTGGCCGCGGGACGACGACGAACGCCAGAAAGCCATCGACGCCGGGCACGACCTGAGCCGGGTGCTCGACACCGACGACCTGGTGTCCGGGGACAACATCTTCTTCTGCTGCACCGGAGTCACCGACGGCAACCTGGTACGCGGCGTCCACTACCGTTCCGGGGGCGCCGCCACCCAGTCGATCGTGATGCGTTCCAAGAGCGGAACGATCCGGGTGGTCGACTCGTACCACCGGTTGGAGAAGTTGCGGCGCTACTCGATGGTCGACTTCGACGGCGCCCCGCTGCCGGCCGAATAGGTCGCCAGGTCCGGATCTACGCCGTCGCTGGTGGGTAGCGGCCGCTGTCCCGCCCACCAGGCGACCAGGGCGGTCGCCACCAGGCCGGCGCCACCGAGCGACCACGCGACCGCCGTCGCCGTGACGTACCGGTCCGGTACGCCGAGCGTCCACCCCAGGTAGGGCGCCACGAACGCCAGCCCGGCGGCGACCGTGGCCCCCGCCATCGGCAGCGCCCGGGAGCGGGGCAGATCGGCCTGGCTCGCCGCGGTCGCCAGGGCAACACAGGCGACGAAGCCGGCGGCGAGCACGGTCAGCGGCAGGAAGTCGAAGAGTGCGAGGGCTCCGAAGCCGGGGATCGCGCAGATCACCGCGACCACGGTCACCAGCGGCCACAGCACGGCGCTCGCGGTGCGTACCCGCCGGATCCGCCATGCCGTCACCCAACTGGCCACCAGCCACCCGAGCAGCATCACGACGATCACGCCGGCGGTCTCGGACATCAGCCCGGCCCCGAAACCGGTCAGGGGCGCCGGAACGACGGAGATCGGACCAGGGTGCGCGTACCAGCGTGGAGAGGCTGCGGACGAGGCGGTGCCCGGCGAGGCGGACGGGGCACCGGGCGAGGAGGGGTCGGGTGAGGCGGAGGAGGGGTCGGGTGAGACGGCCGGCCCGCGTACGGCGATCCGGCGCCAGGACCCGGCGGCATCGCGTACCACGAGACCATCAGCACCGTTGGCGACGATCACCTGGTGGCCGCCCTTCACCTCCCGCACCAGGATGTCCACACTCGCCAGCAGGTGGTCGTCCCGGTTGCGATACAGCTCGTGCCGCCGGGCCAGGAACAACCACCGTCCTGAGGAGATCTCCCACGCGGTACGCCAGGTACGGCCACCGTCGGTGGTCTGGTCCACACCGAGCACCCGGCCCCCGTTCGGCACTCCGCCCCGGTACGAGTCGAGGTGGGCTCCACGTACCCGGTAGCAGTGCCCAGACGCACCCGGTACGCACGCCCGGTACTGCCGGGAGCCCTGGGGGGCAACGACCGCGCCATATGCATCCACCTCCTCAGGGGTGAGCCGGCGCCAACGGTCGAGCCCGGATCCGGTGGCCACCAGAGGGTCGAACGTCCCAGCCACGATCACCTGGCCGTCCCGCTCGCCCACGACCGTCACCGCGGCCGGCTGGATCGGGGCGGATGTGCCGGCGACAGCGAGCAGCGCGAGCGGAAGCGCGAGCAGCACCCGTACCCGGGCCGAGGTGGCATCGCTGACTGGGGCGGTACGGCCCGCGTCCCACCACGCCCACCACGCCGCGCCCAGTGCCGGCAGCGCGACCAGGTCCGTCGGGTCCGCCAGGATGTACGACGGCCCCGCCAGTACGCTCCACGCCGCTGACGCCACGGCGGCGCCCGTACCGGTGAGCTTCACCAGTGTGAACCCCAGGCCGGTGAGCACCACCGCGCCGGCGGCCATCACCCGGGGCGGGAACCTCGGGGTGATCACGCCACACACCAGCCCCAGCAGCGCCGGTGCGACCACCAGACCCGCGATGTCGCTCAACGTGCCGGTCACCGGGCCGGGCCAGAGCCCCTTGGCCACGTGATCGTTGACGAGCAGGACAAGAGCGGCGACGACCGTCACCGGGTGCGCCACCCACCGGATCGCCGCGGCCATCGCTCGCATGTGACTCAGGCTGCCGGTGCAGCATCACGGCCGGGACACGGACCGGTAAGAACCGGATGGAAGCCTCAGCCGGAGTCCGACGAGTGGCCCGGGAACAGGTGCGCGTCCGGGTCGATCGCCACGGCCGCGTTGTTCACCGCGGTGGCCGCCTCCCCGAACCCGACAGCGATCAACCGCACCTTGCCGGGGTAGTCAGAGATGTCTCCCGCGGCGAACACCCGGGGAAGGTTGGTCGCCATGGTGGTGTCCACCTTGATGTGGCGTTTGTCCAGTTCAAAACCCCACTCGGTGAGCGGCCCGAGGTCGGCGGTGAAGCCGAGGGCAGCCACGATCGTGGTCGCCGGGACCACCGTGGGCTGCTCACCGCGTACCAGGATCTCGGCGCCTTCCACCCCACCGTCCCCGAGGATCCGGCTGACCTGCGCGTTAACCACGATCGGTACGCCGAGCGCCTTGACTCGTTCGATTGTCGCGGCGTGTGCCCGGAACTTGTCCCGACGGTGCACCATCGTCACCTGACGGGCGATCGGATGCAGCGCAAGCGCCCAGTCGAACGCCGAGTCACCACCGCCCACCACGAGCACGTTCTCGTCGCGGTGGACGTCCAACTCCGGCACGAAATACACGATCCCCCGACCGCCGAACTCCGCCGCCGCGGGGAGCGGACGAGGCGAGAAACTCCCGATACCACCCGTCACCAGGATCGCGCCACAGTGGATCGTGGTGCCTGTGTCGAGTTTCAGAATCGGCCTGTCGTCCGGGTCGTACTCGACACCCTCGGCCCGCGCTCCCAGCAGGTAGCGGGGGTGGTATGGAGCGGCCTGCTCCACCAGGTTGTTCACCAGTTCCCGGCCGCGGATCTCGGGAAAACCGGCCACGTCGTAGATCAACTTCTCCGGGTACATCGCCGTGACCTGGCCACCCGGCTCCGGCAAGGCGTCGATCACCGCCGTACTCAGACCGCGGAAACCCGCGTAGTACGCCGCGAACAACCCGGTCGGGCCGGCACCCACGATCGCGATGTCGACCTCGACCCGCGCCTTGTCTGTGCCGTCTGCCATGGTTACCGCCCGTCATCGCCGGGGATGCCAGCGGCGGAAGCACCGTCGCCGCTCGACACCCACGGTAGCGAACCGTGCCCCCGAAACCCACCACCCCCCGATCCCAGCCGACCATGAGGTGATGATCGCCGCGCTGAGTCCCGCCGGGTTAGTACCAGCCGTTGTTCTGGAAGAAGGTCCAGGCGCCGCACGGTGTGTTGTACCGGCCCTTGATGTAGTCCAGGCCCCACTTGATCTGCGGTACGGGGTTGGTACGCCAGTCGTCACCGTACTTGGCCATCTTGTCGCCTGGCAGCGCCTGTGGAATGCCGTACGCCCCTGAGGACGGGTTGCTTGCCCGCTCGTTCCAGCCGCTCTCGTGATCCCAGATCTTCTCCAGGCACGGCATCTCTTTGAGCTCAAAGCCCCGTTCCAGCAGCAGGGTGCAGCCGATCTCCTTGTTGCCGCTGTATTCCTTGCAGGACTCCGGGATCGGCCCGATCGGCGCGGAGGGGCTGCCCTCGTCCTTGACCGCGTCCTCGGCGTCGGCGGCGCGGTCGGCGGCTTCCCGACCGGCGGCGCCAGCCTTTTTCTTGGCCCGGGCGGCGGCGTCATTGCGGGACTTGTAGCCCCGTGCGGCACGACCCGCGTCCCGCGACACTCGGTCCATGTCGTCCAGGGCGCGCTCGGTGGGTGAGTCTTTGCCCGCACGTTCGGCGTTCTCAGCGGCGTGCCGGGTCATCCCGACGTAGACCCCGGCGACCAGACCAGCCACCAGAAGGAATACCGAGAAAACGCGGACACTGACCCGGATCCAACTCCGACTCACGGGTGACCCTTTCATCGGGGGCAGGCCACCGAACGCCGTACAGCCACGACGATCGGGACGGGCCGGCGGGGGGTGCCGCGCAGCCACAGCAGGTCACCATCCCGTACTGCGCAACGAGCGCGCAGCCCCGGAGTCGCAAAAGGTGGCGATCCTCACGGGGCATACCGGGCTAAGCAGCGGCGGCACACCACAGACCTCCTGAGAGCCGCAAAACGTTTCTATCTGGGCAAACTATCCCGATAGAGGCTGGTTGGGTACGCGACTCGCCCTTCGCGGAACACCCGCTACCGGGTCCGCGGAGAGATCGTCAATGGTGGATGTTCTCCAACAGCTCGGTGACCACCTCGGCGATCGGAGACCGTTCCGAACGGGTCAGGGTCACGTGCCCGAACAACGGGTGCCCCTTCAGTGCCTCGATCACCGCCGTGACCCCGTCATGCCGGCCCACCCGCAGGTTGTCACGCTGCGCCACGTCGTGAGTCAGCACCACCCGGGAGCCGGTCCCGATCCGGGACAACACCGTCAGCAGTACGCCGC
>JBOGDK010000129.1:0-11300 GCA_050701795.1 Micromonosporaceae bacterium | reverse complement strand
GCGACACTCGTTCTGGTCGCCGGGCGCTTCTGCGCTGTGGTCGTCAGTCGAGCCGGTCGCCGCTCACCGCGTGGAATACGTGGTGGTGCCCGACCTTCGGCTTGACGTGTACGGTCTCGCCCATCTCCGGCGCGTTGCGTCCGTCGGTACGTACCACGAAGCGCTCTTCGGTGCCGTCGAAGTCGGCGTGGCCGTAGACGTACGCGTCGGAGCCGAGCTCCTCCACCAGGTCCACCACGATCGGTACGCCGCCATTACCCTCTGTTACCAGATCGGTGTCCTCGGGGCGGAACCCGACCTGCACCGAACCGTTGGCGCCGTCGCCGTCCCGGGCGGCGGCGACCTGCTCGCGGGACAGCGGGAGCGTCACCGCGCCGAACTTGCCGCCGTCATCGGTCAACGGCACCGTCTTGATGTTCATCGCGGGGGAGCCGATGAAGCCGGCGACGAACGCGTTGGCCGGCTTGTCGTACAGCGCCCGCGGGCTGTCGACCTGCTGCAGCAGCCCGTCCAGCAGTACGGCCACCCGGTGCCCCATCGTCATCGCCTCGACCTGGTCGTGGGTGACGTACACGGTGGTGGTGCCGAGCCGCTTCTGCAGCGCGGCGATCTGGGAACGGGTCTGCACCCGGAGCTTGGCGTCGAGGTTGGACAGCGGCTCGTCCATCAGGAACACCTGGGGCTCCCGGACGATCGCGCGCCCCATCGCGACCCGCTGGCGCTGGCCGCCGGAGAGCGCCTTCGGCTTGCGGTCGAGGTAATCCTCCAGGTCAAGCAGCTTCGCGGCGTCGGCGACGCGGCGCTTGATCTCGTCCTTCGGTTTGCCGGCGATCTTCAAGGCGAAGCCCATGTTCTGGGCCACCGTCATGTGCGGGTAGAGCGCGTAGTTCTGGAACACCATCGCGATGTCCCGGGCCTTCGGGGGCAGGTGGGTGACGTCGCGGTCGCCGATCTTGATCGAGCCGGTGTCCACGTCCTCCAGGCCGGCGAGCATCCGCAGGCTGGTCGACTTGCCGCACCCTGACGGGCCGACGAGCACCAGGAACTCGCCGTCGCCGATGTCGAGGTTGAGAGAGTCGACCGCCGGCTTGCTGGTGCCCGGGTAGGTCAGGGAGGTGCTGTCGTACGTGACGGTAGCCATCGTCGAGTGGTCCTTCCACCGGCAGGAACGTGCCGGACGATCCGAGTAAAAGGGGCAAGCTGTGGCGGACATCGGTACGACGCCCGCGAAGCTGCCGTCAACATACGTGAACCAACACAGCGTGACCAGAGCCACGTTTCGCGGAAGTCCTGAGGGCCCACATCGCGGGACACCTCGCTCAGGTCGCGTCACGGAAAAACCCTCCACACCTATGGCCACGCTGTGTAGAGTCGTTCCGGTCAGTGAAGCCGCCGGAGGGAGGTTGTCGATGTCCGACGATGACCCACTCGGCAAGCTGCCGCCAACATTTACCTATGGTCAGGCGCGGGACGTGGGAGTGACGAAATGGCGCCTTTACGCCTTGCGTGACTCCGGAGTGATAGAGGCGATCGCGAGAGGTGTCTACCAGCGTGCTGACGATCGTTCCGCCACCTCCGATCACGACCTGCTCGAAATTGCTCATCGGGCGCACGACGCGACGCTGTGCCTCACGACCGCTCTCATCCACCATGGTCTGAGTGACGCGATTCCTTCAGCCATAGACGTCGCACTGCCAAGGGGGGCGCACCGCCCTCAAGTCGCCTCGCGCGTCAACTGGCACATGTTCGATCCTGGAACGTTCGACATCGGTCGCGAGCGCCTCGCGGTTGACTCCCACACCGGAATCGGCCTCTACAGCGTCGAGCGTTGCATCATCGATGCATTTCGGCTGCGCCACCACGAGGGCGAGGATGTCGCTCACATCGCACTCCGACGTTGGCTCGCCCGGCGCAGCAGCAGTCCTGCTGTCCTGCTCCAGATGGCCCGTCGCTTCCCGCAGGCGCAGAAGGGCCTCCGACAAGCCTTGGAGATTCTGCTGTATGAGTAAGACTCGTCCCACCCGTGCTGGTCTGGCCGGTCGCACGTATCTCGACCTGCAGAACCTGGCGCGCCGCACCGGTCAGAACACACAGCATCTGCTGCAGCTGTACGCCCTTGAAGGCTTCCTCGCGAGGTTGGCGATGTCGCCGTACGCGTCGCGCCTGGTCCTGAAGGGTGGGGTGTTGCTGTCGGTCTACGACAGCCGACGGCCGACGCGCGACATCGACCTGCAGGCTCAGCGGCTGCCCAATGACGACGAATCGATGTTGGCATTGGTACGCCAGATAGCTGCAACGGAGCTTGCCGATGGACTGATCCTGGATCCGGCCTCGGCCACCGCGCGCAGGATTCGCGACGGCGACGCATACGGCGGAGTCCGAATCAGTCTCGAAGCCAGACTGGCCTCGTCTCGGATCCCCTTCCATGTGGATGTCAACGTCGGAGACCCGATCTGGCCCGGCCCGCAGACGATCGTGCTACCCGGCCTGCTCGACCGGCGCATCGAGCTGGCCGGCTACCCGATGTGCATGGTGCACGCTGAGAAGCTCGTGACGATGATCGACCGGGGGACCGCCAATACTCGCTGGCGAGACTTCGCCGACGTCTACACGCTTTCCGGGCGCCAGCCTGTCGAGGCGTCGGAACTCACAGGAGCAATGACCAAGGTCGCCGCCCATCGACAGGTGAGGCTCGTTCTCCTGGTGGACATACTTGACGAATTCCCGCGCCTCGCCCAGCGCCAATGGGAGACATGGCGGAGGACGCAGGGCCTGACTGAGCGGCTCCCCTACGGATTCGATGACGTTCTCGCGGCGGTAATCAGGTTTGCGGATCCAGTGCTTGCCGGGGAGGTCGTCGCCGCCACATGGGACCCCGTCGCCAGGGTGTGGCCCACGACGGCGTGAGGGACCCGCAGACCCGCCTACGACCGTGCGGGCCCGTCGGTGGTTTTCGACGCTGAGGTTGGGCCGTTGGCTGCGTGCAGACCCGGAGGTGTTCCACGTGGCATCAGAAACAGGGCACGCCCAGGCAAGGGGTGCTGCCTCTGACCTGGGCCTTGGTCATGGAGCCGGCCGTCGGGTTCGCGCCTACGACCTACCGCCTACGAGGCTTGCCCGCGCCATCACGCGACCTGGGAGTTCTCCTGGTCAGAGGCTGGGTCGATGATCCGCTGACGTCCGATCTTCCCCCTTGCTTCCCTGACGACAGGCACGCGGGGGACGCATACCACAAGATTGCAGATGACCTTGGACGAGCTAATGGCGTGCTCGCGGCCGGGCGGTCTGGCAGTGTCCGAGCGGTGGGCGTCAGGAACCTTCGCGAGATGGATGATCGCTGGCTCCTGCCGTATCGCGAAATGTCGGTGGCCCAGGTTCAGGTCAGTCACCAACTGACGCTCGTGCTGGACGGCGGCGCGTCTGTCGACCTGGAGACAGAAGCCGAGCTCGGCAGAGTTGCGCAGAACACCCCCGGTGTGGCGACTGCTCGACTGGTCCCCGATCGTCAGGACGTCGCACCCGCTCTGTCCTTGTTCGGTGCCGAGATCTTGTCAGCGGTCGCGTTCAAGTCCGGCGGCCTGCGGTTCGTGTTCGACTCCGGGCAGCAACTGCGCGTCAAGCCGGACTCTCACTTCGAAGCATGGGGGGCAATTGGCCCGGGGACCATCCGCGTGGTGTCTCAGCCTGGCGGTGGGCTCGCGGTGTGGCGATAGCTCGCCTCGCCATCGTCTGAGTCACAGATGATCCCTTCTGCTGCCATCCCGGCGCCAGACCCACACCGTGCGTGAGTCTGGTGCCGTCTGGGTTCTACGCGGTGGTGTCCCGGTCGCGCTCGATGCCGTTGCGAGGGGCCTCCGGCGGCCCCGATGTGACCCTGGCTGATGGCTCACCGTGGCTGACCGTTGCAGCGCGGGCGATGTGGCTGACGTTAGGCTCCACCGACGCTGAATCAGAGGCACGGAGGTGGGCCGCATGGCCGACAGCGACCGCGCGGAGCGTTGCGTGCCAGAGGTGCTGCGTGACGCGGGCGATGATGACAGCGACGTCTATGTCGTAGGTGTCCGTGAGAGCGCCGACTCGGAGTCGTGGTCGCTGCTGTTCATGGAGCCTTACGACATGGACGACGAGCAGGAGGTCGCCATGGGTATGGACACCTACTGCCTGGTGGTCGATCCGGGGCAGGCCACGTTCTATGGCGGGGTGATCGACTGCGCGATCAGTGACAACCGCCTACATCTGGCCCTCAGCGCGCCCGCCGCCCAGGAACTGGGCACGCCCACCGAAATGACGTTTTCGCTGATGCTCACCCCAGACCAGCTACGGGTCCTACGTCGCGGCCTCACCCGCGTACTTACCAGTGGCCGCCGAGACACCTTCCCGCGCCGCCTCGCTGTTTAGGCCCTCACCCCTTCTGCCGTCGGCTTGAGCGCCCCGATCGAGCAGCAGGCAGCGAGGGTGCGTGAGGGCACGACCTGGGAGATGGCGGCAGGAACGGTGCATGTCCGGGCAGCGAAAAATGCCACCTGACCTGGGTCTTTGTCCTGGAGCCGCCTGTCGGAGTCGAACCGACGACCTACCGGCCTACAAGGCTTGCCCGCGTGATCACGCGACCTGGGGAGTCGCCCGGTCAGAGCACGGTTCGATGATCCGCTGAGTGCCGTTCTTCCCCCTTGTTTCCCCGCTGAACGGGCACGCGAGGGGCGCGCAGACTGTCAGCTTGGGAAATCGAGCGAAGCCATCATGAAGGCATCTTCGCCGCGTGTAAGTGCCTCGACCAATGCCCGCGGGTGACCGTGGTTTACCCGCCCTAATGGCACGCTGATGGCACGAACCAAGGTGTACGGGACGAGCGGCTTGGAAGTCTTGAGCGAGGGTCAGGAACCGGTACGCATGACAGATTGCGCACCGATCAGTTTTCTCCGCTCGACTGGTCTAGCCTTCCGAGACCGACTGACGGAAGGCATGGCGTTATGCGGAAACTGATCTACGGCATGAACCTGACCCTGGACGGCTACATTTCCGCGCCCGGTGACGACCTCGGCTGGAGCGGGCCGAGCGATGAGCTGTTCCAGTGGTGGCTCGATCAGGAGCGGGTGATCAGCCTGTTTCTGTATGGGCGCCAACTGTGGGAGACCATGAGCGCCTACTGGCCGACCGGCGATCAGCAGCCGGGCGCCACTCCGGCGCAGATCGAGTTCGCGCGGAACTGGCGGGATACGCCGAAGGTGGTGTTCTCCTCAACGATCGACAAGGTCGACTGGAACACTCGCTTGGTCACCGGTGACGCGATCGCCGAGATCACCCGGCTCAAGGCCGAGGACGGCGGGCCGATGAGGGTCGGTGGCGCAAAGCTCGGCGGGGCGGTCATGCGGGGCGGGCTGATCGACGAGTACGAGATCGTCACCCATCCGGTCCTCGTGGGCGGCGGCACACCGTTCTTCACCGCGCTGGAAAGCTGGGTGAACCTGAACCTGGTGGAGATGCGGACGTTCCCCGGCGGCGTGGTCTTGACCAGGTACGAGACGAGGCGCTGAGCGCGATTCCTTCGCGAAGGGCTTGTCTGAGGGAGCGGCAGTATGCCCGGAGCATGCGACCGAGGATGACGATGACGATCCGGACGATGGCGCGGCTGGTTCACTGGCTCCGGCAGGCTGAGGGGCACGCGGGGGGCACGCACCCGCATCGAGAGATCAACAACGCCGAAGGCTCAGGCGGAGAAATCATCTCTGACCTCGGCTTTCGTTGTGGAGCCGCCTGTCGGATTCGAACCGACGACCTACCGCTTACAAGGCGGTTGCTCTGACCAGCTGAGCTAAGGCGGCGTACCGGATGGCAGTCTACCGGTGCGGTGGCACGCCTTTCGGTGTGCCGACGGAGCGCTCCGACCATGCGCCCCGAGCGGGCGGTGCCAGCGATCGGGGTTTGTAGCGGTTTTGCTGTCACCGGCAGCCCGGAGACAGCAAAACCGCTACAAACCCCGCGGCGGCGCCCACGCCCGCCGGGTCACTCGATGTCGCGCCCCGGTGGTTCCGGGGACATCCAGGTGAGCAGCACCGCTACCGGCCGGCCATTGTGGAAGGTTGCCGTCACACGCCGGTGATCGGGTGCGTCCGGTCGGTACGCTGCCGGCGTGCCTCCCCGCAGCCGACGCCAGGATCACCTCATCGTCTGTGGCGACAACCCTCTGACGCTTCGGCTGGTTGAGGAGTTGACCGATCGCTACAGGGCAGAGGTCCGGGTCATCATGCCGTCCCGGAAGCGCCATTACGGGCCGCAGATCGCCGCGGTCAACGGGGTACGGGTGGTGGAGGCCGACCGGCTGGACGAGGATGCGTTCCGGGCGGCGAAGGTCGAGTCGGCGCGGGCGGTCGCGTTCGTGGACCAGGATGACGTCGGCAACATTCACGCGGCGCTGCGGGTACAGGAGATCAACCCCGACATTCGCCTGGTGGTACGGATCTTCAACACCAACCTGGGCCGCAGGCTGCGGGAGTTGTTCACCGACTGCGCGTTCCTGTCGGACGCCTCGATCGCGGCGCCGGCGTTCGTCGCGGCGGCGCTCGGCGAGGTGGCGCCGAACCACGCCCGGCTACCGGAGCGCACCCTGCACGTGACCCGGCGCGGGGACGTACCGGCATCGAAGGTGATCTGCGAGCTGGGGGACTTTCTACGCCCGGATCCGGTGACACCTGACGACAGCGACGACGCAAACCTGGTGCTCGCGATCGCCGACGGGGTACGGGAGCCGCTGCGGCAGGGCCGGTTCCGGCGGCTGCCGCACATGGTGGTGTGGAGCTGGATCAGGGGGATCTTCGTCCGCAAGCTGCGGATCGCCACACTCGCGATGATCGCCGTCCTGGTGGTCGGCAGCATCATGTACGGCGCGTTGGTCGGCCACATTGACCACTGGTACGACTCGCTCTACTACACCCTGTTGACAGCGGCGGGCGGCGCCGAGCCGAACGAAGACCTGAAGTGGCCCGAGAAGATCATCCAGACCGTGGTGATGCTGTCCGGGATCGCGCTGGTGCCGCTGGTCACCGCCGCGGTGGTGGACGGTGTGGTGGGTGCCCGGCTGGCGGTCACCGTGGGGCGGCTGCGGGACTCCACCCAGGCACACGTCGTGGTGGTCGGTCTGGGCAACGTCGGCACCCGGGTGCTGATCCAGTTGCACGACCTGGGGCTGCCGGTGGTGGCGGTGGACCAGGACGCGGGTGCGCTCGGCGTACGGTTCGCCAACGAGCGAAGGATCCCGGTGATCCAGGGGGACGCCACTCAGGAGGCGACGCTGCGGGCAGCCAAGGTGGACAGCTGCCGAGCCCTGGTGGCGGTCACCAGCGACGACGTGAAGAACCTCGAGGCCGCCCTGCACGCGAGGTCGATGACCCAGGACCCGCGGATCGTGCTGCGCCTGTTCGACAGTGATCTGGCGGCCCGGATCCAGCGCCACGGCAAGATCGCGGCGTCCCGTAGCGTGTCGCACCTGGCCGCGCCGAACTTCGCGCTCGCCATGGTGGAGCGGAAGATCTTCGACACCATCCCGGTGGGCAGCCGACTGTTGTTGTTCGCCGATTTCCCGGTCGTCGCGGGCTGCGATCTGGACGGCCGGTGGGTCTCCGAGGCGCACGTCCCGGGGAAGGCCCGGGTGATCGCGCTCGGCGAACCCGGTGACCATGCGGTCTGGCCGGCTCCGGCGGACCATCAGTTGACCTCCGGTGACCGGCTGATCGTGCTGGCGACCCGTGAGGGCGTCGGGCGAATGGTCGAACGTACCGAGGCCCCGCTGACCGACCCGGCCTGAGCGCCCCGGGCCCTGGACTCCCCGAACGGTCCTGGCTCGCCCGGACGGTCCTGGACTCCCCGAACCCTCCCCCGGCCGAACGCTCCTGGCCCGCCCGAACCGGCCTCCCCAGATCGCCCCGAACCGGTCCTGGCCGGCCTGGGCCCGGACCGGCCCGCGCGTCGTACCTCCCCCTCTGTCGTTAGACAAAACAGTCATTTTCCGGGCAGAGGGGATAGGCGACATGCGGGTACGGATGCGAGCGCGGGCCATGGGGGCCGCGACGCTCGTCGGAGCGTTGGTGGTCACTGGACTGACCTCCGACGCGTCCGGAGGCGCGGGTACGGATCCGACCACCGTGGCGCCCACCACGGTGGTCCAGCACCAGAACCCGCGTGCGGACGAGCCCGGTACGCCTGACGCCCCGGGCGACGAGGTTCCCGGGCCACGGTTACGCCGTCCAGCCAAGCCCGCGAAGGACCTGGTCAGGCCGCCCCGACCGGAGCGGACCGGGGTGACCGAGGCAGTCCGGGAGGTGGTCGGCTACACCGGCAGGCGGGAGCACCGGTTCAAGTTCCCCGGCGCGGAGTACGTCAAGATCCACTTCTCGCGGCTGGCGGTGGTGCCCGGGGACAAGGTGATGGTGACCGACGCCTCTGGCACCGAGGTGCATTCGTACCGTGCGGACCCGCGGGTGCTGTCGCTGCCTGGCGACTCACCGGTGACGTATGACGAGTCCAGCGGATTCTGGGCGATGTCGGTCCACGGTGACACCGCCGTGGTGAAGCTCGACTCCACGGCTGAACGCCTCACCGGCTCCACAGGACTGGCGGACCTGACCAGCTACGGGTTCGCGATCGACCGGGTCGCCCACGGGGTGACCGGCGCGGAGAAGACTCCGGCCGGGCCGGGAAGCGAGGAGAGCGTCTGCGGCGGCGACGACATGGCCGACGTCGCCTGCTACGAGTCCGACTACCCGACCGAGTACCGGCACAGCCGTGCGGTGGCGAGGCTGCTGATCAACGGGACCTCGCTGTGCACTGCCTTCCGGGTCGGTTCCCGCAACCGGATGCTCACCAACCACCACTGCTTCAGTCAGGCCGGCCAGGCGCGGAACACCGAGGTCTGGTTCGGCTACGAATGCCGGGCGTGCGACGACCACACGGTCGGGCGGGTCACGAAGGTCGTGGGCTCCGATGTCCTGGGCACCGATCGCCAGCTCGACTACACCCTGTTCACCGTCAGCGACTTCGGCTCGGTACGTGACTACGGCTACCTGGAGCTGGCCACCGGTCGGGCGGACCGGGGGGAGAAGGTCTACATTCCGCAGCACCCCGACGGGGACCGCAGACAGATCGCGATGGACAGCGACGCCGACTCCGAGGGCGCCTGCCAGGTCGAGGACCCGAGGTACGACGGATACTTCGACGGCAGCGACGTGGCGTACCGCTGCGACACCGCGCCAGGCTCCTCCGGTGCCCCGGTGCTGTCCCGGGAATCCGACAAGGTCCTCGCCCTGCACCACTTCGGCGGGTGCCCGAACTCGGGCGTTCGCGGCGACCTGCTGCACGACGAGATTGGTGACCAGGTGTAACGACGTTGGGGGAGCCCGGGTCGCTGTCGCCACCACCACGGTTGGGCTAATGTCCGGTTAGCGGGCACCGCACAGGTCCCGCCGACCGGACACTCTCGTGGTGGTCGTACTGGCAGCCCGGGCCGGAGGTGCGCCCTGCTCGACCTCGTACTCCGGGTGGCGCTCGCGGTAGGTCTGAGCCTGATCGTCTGCTGGCTGGCGCTGGTCGTCCTGCTGCTGGTGGTACGCCCCGGCAAAGGCCTGCTCGCCGAGGCGGTACGGCTGCTGCCGGATCTGGTGCGGTTCGCCACCCGTCTGGCCGCCGACCCGTCCCTGCCCCGGGGAGTGCGGTGGCGACTGGGCATGCTCGCCGGCTACCTCGCGTTTCCGATCGACCTGATCCCGGACGTGATCCCGATTCTCGGGTACGCCGACGACGCGATCATCACGGTCTGGGTGCTGCGCTCGGCGATCCGCCGTACCGGGGTCGACCGCGCGCGCCGGCTGTGGCCCGGCACTGACACCGGGTTCGGCGCCGTACTCACGCTGTGTGGTCTTTCCCAGGGTACGGAGCGGGCGTGAGTGCCCAGGGCGATCGTCCCGCCGCGACGTCACCGCCGCGGCCGCCACTGGTGCCTCCGGAGCCGCGGCTGGTGCCTGACGGCGTGTGGTTCGACCTGCTGATGGGTTTTCTCCTGGTGGCGCTCACCGTCGGGCTGGCCGCCGAGACACCGCTGCTGTCGCTCGACATCGCTGTCCGCAACTTTTCCGATCAGCACCGGCCCGCCGGCGCTGACCTGATCGCCACGATCATCAACCGGCTGGGGCAGGGGCTTCCACTGACTCTGCTGTGTCTGGCGCTGGCGCTGTGGCACACCCGGAGGCTGCGGACGTATGAGCCGCTGCTTCCGGTGGTCTGCGGCTTCGGCCTCACGTACGTGTCGATCGGCGCGATCAAGGTGTTCACCGGCCGGGGCGCCCCGCACTACGGTTCGGTGCTGTTGCTCGGTGAATCGACGGGACGCTCGTATCCGTCCGGGCACGCGGCCAACGTGGTGGTCTGGTACGGCGTGCTGGCGATGCTGCTGGCGCCGTTCGTGTGGCCCTGGGTACGGCGACTGCTCAGGTACGGTCCTGCGATCCTGGTCAGCTTCACGACGACGTACCTCGGTTACCACTGGGTGACTGACACGCTGGCGGGGTTGCTGGTGGGTGTGATGATCGACCGGGTGATCCGGCGGAACCCGTGGCGGAGGTGGCCGTGGCTGATGGCGCAGCTCGACAGGACGGCGACGGCAGCGCGGGCCCGCCCGACGCGGTGACTGGCCTGGCCCGACGGCTCGGGTTCGCCGACGCGGTCACGATCGGGCTGGGCGCCATGCTGGGCGCCGGGGTCTTCGTGGCGTTCGCGCCGGCGGCCGGCCTCGCCGGGGGCGTGGGGATGCTGGTCGCCCTCGGGGTCGCCGGGTTCGTCGCGTACTGCAACGCCACCAGCTCGGCCCGGCTCGCCGCCCGGTACCCCGAGTCGGGCGGTACGTACGTCTACGGCCGGGAAAGGCTGGGCGAGCTGGCCGGCTTCCTGGCGGGCTGGGGTTTCGTGGTCGGCAAGACCGCGAGCTGCACCGCGATGGCCCTGGCGATCGGGGAGTATCTGGCGCCGGGGTACGCCCGGTGGGTCGGGGCCGCCGCGGTGCTCGCGGTGACCGCGGTGAACCTGCGGGGGGTGCAGAAGACCGCCTCGGTCACCCGGGTGCTGGTGCTGGTCACCGTGGCGGTGCTCGGCATGGTGGTGGTGGCCGGTCTGGCCGGTGGCGAGCCGTCGACGGCCGGCCTCGGCTCGGCACCCGGCTCCTGGTACGGCGTGCTCGGCGCGGCCGGGCTGCTGTTCTTCGCCTTCGCCGGGTACGCCCGGATCGCCACCTTGGGTGAGGAGGTGCGTGACCCGGC
>JBOGDK010000128.1:0-11585 GCA_050701795.1 Micromonosporaceae bacterium | reverse complement strand
CGTGATCGGCATCCTCCTGGTCGCGCCGGCCGAAGCCGCCACACTGCGCTGAATCGCACACCTGACCGCCGGTCCCACAGCATCCTGCCGCAGCGCGGACCTGAGTACGCTGAACCACCGTCCGGCGGGGCGAGCCTGGCCACACTGAACAGCCACCCGACGCGGCGGAACAACGCCTGAAACGTCCGGCAACGGGGCATCCGTTGCCGGACCCGCCGGGTTCGGACCCGTCCGCTCTCCGGAGTGCGCCGAACCACCAGTGCCCACCGCGGATCGAGGAATTCCGGCGCCCGCTGCCGTGTCACGCGATCCTGTGTGGGATGTGCCCGTTCGACGCGGAGGGGAGCCAGTGGGGACCAGAGCACACGCCGGGGACGCCGCGGTACCGGACGGGCCGGATCTGGAGGATCTGCTCTCCCGCACCGCCCGGGGCGATGAAGCCGCGTTCGCCACCTTCTACGACCGCACTGCCGCACGCGTGTACGGCCTGGTGCTACGGGTGCTGCGGGACCGCGGCCACGCCGAAGAGGTGGCCCAGGAGGTGCTCGTCGAGGTGTGGCGTACGGCGAGCCGGTTCGACCGTACCCGTGGCTCGGCGATCGGCTGGACGATGACCCTGGCCCACCGCCGCGCCGTGGACCGGGTACGCAGCACCCAGGCAGCCGGCGACCGGGAACGGCGCGTCGCCGCCGCGTCCTCCGATCCCGACCACGATCAGGTGGTCGACACGGTGGTGGATCGGCTGGACCAGCAGGCGGTACGCCGCTGCCTGCGTAGCCTCACCGGGATCCAACGTGAGGCGATCGACCTGGCGTACTACGGGGGTTACACGTACCGGGAGGTGGCGGAGCTGCTGTCGGTGGCCCTGCCGACCGTGAAGACCCGGATCCGGGACGGCCTGATCAGGCTGCGCGACTGCATGGGGGTGTCATGACCGGCGACAACGTCCACACCCTGATCGGCGCGTACGTGCTCGACGCCGTCGATGACGTGGAACGGGCCGCGGTGGAGCGCCACCTCGCCGGTTGTGAGGTGTGTGCCGCCGAGGTGGTCGAACTGCGGGAGACCGCGGCCCGGCTCGGATCCTCAGCCGCCGTACCGCCACCCGCGGGGATGCGGGAACAGGTGCTGGCCCGTACCACCCGGACCAGGCAGCTCCCGCCCCGCGCCGCCTCCGGGTACGGCGGGGCGCTCGTACGGTGGCGTCGCTGGACAGCCGCCGCGGTTGTAGCCTGCCTGCTCGCGGTGGGAGGCGGCTTCGGGGTGTGGTCCGTACAGCAGCAACGGGTCGCCGCGGAACGCGCCCAGACCCAGGCCGCCCAGGAACGGGCAGCCGACGCGGAACGCCGCTCCCGGGACATCGCCGCCGTGGTGGCCGCGCCCGACGCGGTGGTACGCGACGCCGAGGTCCCCGGCGGTGGCCGGGTACGTGTCGTGGTCTCCACCGCGTCCGACAAGGCCGTCGTGCTGATGACGGGGCTGCAGCGGGCGCCGGCGGGGCGGGCGTACCAGATGTGGTTGATCGCCGGCTCCCACGCCACCTCGGCGGGTGTGATGCCGGGCGACGCCACCGGGGGCACCCGGCTGCTGTCCGGGATCGGTGAGGCCGATCTGATTGGTGTCACCGTGGAGCCAGCCGGTGGCTCACGGGCTCCGACCAGTCCTCCGGTGGTCGCGGTCGAACTGGCGTGAGATCGCGGCAATCCTCCTGGCCGGGCACGACGAATCACATCTGACACCCTCGTGATTCGCAGGAGGAAAGATGACAACCCAATCGTCTTCGACCGGCGCTCTCGCCGGTCGGAAGGTCAACCCGCTCGCCGGTGGTGTGCTGGGGGCGGTGTTCGTGCTGGTCGGCCTGCTGGGTTTCCTGGTGTCGGGCGGCCACCCCGCCGCTGGCGCCGAAGGCGGGCTGCTTCTGGGGATCTTCGAGGTGAACCTGCTCCACAACGTGGTGCACCTGGCCGTCGGCGCGGCCCTTGCCGGGGGTGCGATCGCCGGCGTACGTGCCTCCAAGGCAGTGAACACACTGGTCGGAGGGGTCTACCTGGCGGTCGGTCTGGTCGGTCTCCTGATCATTGGTGGGGCGGCCGACATCATCGCGCTCAACGGCGCCGACAACGGCCTGCACATCGTCTCCGGTCTGGCGCTATTGGCCGTGGGGCTGGGCACCGACCGTACGTAGTGCCCACGTACGGGCGGCGCGCCGACCCGGATGGGCCCAGGGTTCGCTTGGTCTCATCCGGGTCAGCCGGCGGTCCACATCGGCGGTACGGCGTTTACCCTCGGGTGGTGACTGAGAATCGGGAGATCGCCGACATCCTGCAGCGCGCCGCCGACGGTGGCCGGATCAGCCACCAGGAGGCACTGCACCTCTACACCGACGCCCCGCTGCACCCGCTGGGCGAGGCCGCCGACGCGGTACGCCGCCGGCGCTACCCCGACAACGTCGTCACGTACCTGATCGACCGCAACATCAACTACACGAACGTGTGTGTCACGGCCTGCAAGTTCTGCGCCTTTTACCGGGCGCCGAAGCACGAGGAGGGCTGGACCCACGACACCGAGGAGATCCTGCGTCGCTGCGGCGAAGCGGTCGAGCTCGGCGCGACCCAGGTGATGCTGCAGGGTGGCCACCACCCCGACTACGGCGTCGAGTATTACGAGCAGCTGTTCGGTGCGGTGAAGGGGGCGTACCCGGCCCTTGCGATCCACTCGCTCGGGGCGTCCGAGATCGCGCACATGTCGAAGGTGAGCGGAGTCCCGATCGAGGAGTCGATCGACCGGATCAAAGCCGCTGGCCTGGACTCGATCGCCGGTGCCGGAGCCGAGATGCTGCCGCAGCGGCCCCGCAGGGCGCTCGCCCCGCTCAAGGAGTCCGGCGAGCGGTGGCTGGAGATCATGGAGGTGGCGCACCAGCGCGGGCTGGAGTCCACGGCCACCATGATGATGGGCACCGGCGAGACCAACGCCGAGCGGATCGAACACCTGCGGATGATCCGCGACGTGCAGGACCGTACCGGCGGGTTCCGTTCGTTCATACCGTGGACGTACCAGCCGGAGAACAACCACCTGAAGGGGCGTACTCAGGCGACGAACCTGGAATACCTCCGCCTGGTGGCGGTGGCGAGGTTGTTCTTCGACAACGTCGACCACCTGCAGTCGTCCTGGTTGACCACCGGCAAGGACGTGGGTCAGGTCTCGCTCCACATGGGCGTGGACGACCTGGGCTCGATCATGCTCGAAGAGAACGTGATCTCCTCCGCGGGCGCGAAGCACCAGTCGAACCTGCTCGGCCTGATCCGGATGATCCGCTCGGCGGACCGGATCCCCGCACAACGCAACACCCTGTACGAACACCTCGCGGTGCACTGGACCCCCGAGGACGACCCGGCCGAGGCGGACGTGGAGCGCGTCGTGTCGCACTACTCGTCGATCGCATTGCCGTCCGGGGGTCGTAGCCACCCCGACCTGAAGGTCCTCGACGCCAACTGACGCGGCGTACCGCTGCCGGCTCTCCCGACTTCGTGCCAGGGGCCGTAGTGCTGGTCGAACGTGCAGGATGCGCTGCATAACCTCCGTCTCGGTAAGCACCACAACCGATTCAGACGGGGGATACATGAGGTCGCAACGAACGTGGGTGCGGGTCGCCGTACCGGCGGCCGCGGCACTGGCCGCCAGCGCGTTGGCCGTGCTGTCCAGCCCGGCCGGGTACGCCGAGGAGACACCAAGCCCGAAGCCGTCGACGACGCCGGAACCGACCGCGTCGCCGGAGGACACCACACCGCCGGGCTCGCAGCCCACCACCCACCCGGCCGCCACCGACATGGCGGTACGGATCGCCACCGACAAGGTCGCGGTGGACTCCAAGGGCAAGCTGATGCGGGTGGACGTACTCAACGCCGGACCGGAGACCGCGAAGCACGTCACCCTGACCATCGACCTGTCCAAGCTCGGCGACCAGGTCGAACTCAAGGTGCACGAGGACCCGGCGTGCCAGACCAGGGGACGCACGATCACCTGCGCCTACGACGCGATCAGAGCCGGGGGCACCCGGGTGGCCGCGTTCAAGGTGAAGCCGCGCGCGGGCGCCAAGCCGGGCGACGCGGGCACCGTGAAGGCGACAGTCTCGGCGAAGAATTCGCTCGACTCTGACCGCGGCAACAACACCGACTCCGCCGCGATCAGCATCGTCGACTCGGCGATCGACCTGGTCGCCGCCGTCGAGGACATCGGCCCGGTGAAGCCCGGCGGCACCACGGTGCTGAAGTGGGCGTTCGGCAACCACGGGGACACCGCGGCGAAGGGCATCTCGCTGAAGGCGACCCTTCCGCCGTACGCGACGTTCACCGACACCTACCGCGACTGCACCACCAGCAAGAACCGGCGCGAGCTGGTCTGCACCGCCAAGGACGTCGTGATCAGTCCTGGTGACGAGATCTACTGGAACAGCCCCGGCGTCGAGCCGGTGCACGTCAAGGTGGCGCCGGACGCACCGGGGCCGATCAGCCTCGGCATGGGCTCGTTCGTCGCCGCGTCGATCGGCGAGGTGAGCCCGCAGCCGGTCGAGGGCAGCGGTGCCGAGATGATGGCCACGAAGTCCGGCCGCGCGAAGCCGTCCGAGGTGGACGGTGACGACAACAGTGCCGGCTTCGCCGTACTGACCAAGGAGAACCCGGCTGACCTCGCGGTGTCCGCGAACAAGGCGTCCGGCCAGGTCGGCGACGTGGTGAAGGTGACCCTGTCGGTACGCAACAACGGCCCCGCCGACGCGAACGGCTTCCACGCCACGGTCGCGGTGCCGAAGGGTACGAAGTTGACCAAGGTGCCGCGGGCGTGCAGCTACCACGCCGACAAGCGGACACTGCACTGCAAGGCCGGCGACATGCTGGACAAGGGTCGTACGGCCAAGCAGGACCTGCTGCTGCGGATCACGTCCGACAAGCTCGAGAACGGGTCGGCGAAGGTCGCCACCAACGTGATCCCGGACCGGAAGAAGGGCAACAACTCGACCCCGGTCAACGTCACGATCGGTACGGGTGGCTCCGGGGGCGGCCTTCCGGTCACCGGTGTCAGCCTGACCGCGGTGATCGCCGGGGGCGCGCTCGCCGTGCTGCTCGGTGGCGTGCTGTTCCTGGTCGCCAGGCGGCGCCGCCCGTCGGTGAGCTGATAACCGACCAACCGGTAACGGCCGGGGTGGTGGCGTCGCCCATCGCCCCGGCCGTTTCCACGTCGTGGTGGTTCCCCGTGCTCTGCAACCGGAGTGCCGTCGGCTGCGTGATACGTGCAGTTAGGCGGTCGGCACGGGCTGCTGGCTCCCGCCCCGGTGGCCCGTACCGTGCCGTCTCCGGTCGTCGCCTGGCAGCCGACGGCGACCGGCGGTGTGGGACGTGAGATCCCGCGCCGGCACCGAGTCGGCATCCGTGAAATGGGGAAACATGACAGTCCGTAGACACCGCGTCGTGGCCCGGATGGGCGCGGGCGCGGTGAGTCTGGTCGCCGCCGCGGCGATGGCGACGCTTCCGGCGTACGGGAACGAAACGCCGTCACCAACCGAGAGCTCGAACCCGGGCACCAGTGCCCCTCCGACCGTCACGCCGAGTGGGCCCGTTGGGGAGCCGTCGACCACCCCGAGCGACCCCGGCACCACCTCGACGCCGGGTCCCGGGCCTACGACCGGCCCGACCGACCCGCCGCTCGACCCGCCGCCGCCCGACGAGGTGCCGGTCGACCTGGGGGTCACCGTCCCGGGCTCCAAGGTGACGATCGGCTCAAGCGGAAAGGACGTACGCGTCGACGTCGACAACACCGGCTACGGCACCGCGCAGAACGTCGTCCTGACCATTGAGGTCGGTGACCTCACCGAGGATGTCGCGGTGGAGCTGCCTGGTGCGAACCAGGACTGCGAGGTCGACGGCACGAAGAGTGTCTGCAGGTACCCGGACCTGGAGCCGGACGACACCGACTCGTTCGTGACCTTCCGGGTCACCCCGCAGAAGGGTGCGGAGCTGGGCGAGGCCGGCACCGTCCACGTGACCGTCACCTCCGACAACCCGGAACGCAACTCGGAGGACAACACCGCGGCGGTGGCGATCGAGCTGATCGGCCACGGGCCGGACCTCAACGCGTACGCGGCGCCCATCGGCCCGGTGAAGCCCGGTGGCAGGGAGGACCTGCAGGCGTTCTTCTTCAACGAGGGCGACGAGCCGGTCGCCGGCTTCTCGGCCACGATCACGTTGCCGCGGTACGCGACGTTCGCGGAGACGTACCCCTTCTGCGTCCGGAGTGGGGACCGGCGCCAGCTCGTCTGCACCGCGGCGGACGCGCCCCTGGAGCCGGGTGAGGGCTGGGACGTGAGCGACATCTTCACCGTCGCGGTCTCCAAGGGCGCTCCCGGCCCACGTGTGCTGGGCCGTGGCGCCTTCACGGTGACGCCGATCCTGGAAGGTTCGGCGGCCGCGAAGCGTGGCGGTTCGTTCCCCCTGGGCCAGAAGATCGGGGCCCGGGTGGCCGGTGGCGACGCGGTCGAGGGCGACAACACGGTGGCCTTCGCGGTGAAGACGAAGAAAAACCCCGCCGACACCGCGATCAGGGTGCCGAAGGCGGAGGGTGAAGCCGGCGACACCGTGAAGGTGAGGTTCCGGATCACCAACCGGGGGCCGGCGGACATCGACGGGTTCCGATTCGCGCTGAAGGCGCCCACCGGGGCCGACATCGACGGTCACCCCTCGAACCCGCTGATCGGCTGTGCACCGGAGAACGGAGGCGTCCTCAACGACCGGGAGGCCGACTGCTACTACGCACTGTCGCTGCGGACCGGGAAGTCGCTGACGTTCACGATCCCGCTGGTGATCGTCGCCGAGAAGGTCGGCACGGACGGAAAGGCCGCGGTGGAGGGCTTCAGCCTGGGCGGCGACCCGAACCTGAAGAACAACACCGCGAAGGTCATCATCGGGCCTCCCGGTTCCGCCGGTGGCGGTGGTGGCGGCGACGGCCTGCCGATCACCGGGACGAGCCTCGCCGGACTGATCGGTGGCGGCGCGCTGGCGGTGCTGCTCGGTGGTGCCCTGTACCTGGTGGCGCGCCGCCGGCGTACCGCCGAGGTAGCCCCGGGTGAGGACGTCGCCACGGTATAGCGAAGGGGGTGCAGCGGCGGCCGGGGTACGACACCCCGGCCGCCCTGCTGTGTGCCGGCCGGTTACGGTTGGCAGAGGTACGGCTGGCAGAGTGGTACGGCGTGACACGAGCTTCCCTGGACAAACAGCCGCACGAGGTCGCCGCGATGTTCGACGGCGTCGCCCAGCGGTACGACCTCACCAACACCGTGTTGTCGTTCGGTCAGGACCGGGCCTGGCGCCGGGCCACCGCGGACGCCCTGTCGTTACGGCCGGGGGAGCGCTGCCTCGACCTGGCCGCGGGCACCGGAGTGTCGACGGAGGAGCTCGCCTCCTCCGGGGCCGAGGTGACCGGCGCCGATCTCTCCCTCGGGATGCTCGCCGCGGGGGCGCACCGCGGGGTGCCCCTGGTGGCGGCCGACGCGCTGGCGCTGCCGTTCGGTGACGGTGCCTTCGACGCGGTCACCATCTCGTTCGGGCTGCGCAACATCGTCGACACCGACGCGGCGCTGCGAGAGTTGGCCCGGGTCACCCGTACCGGGGGGCGGATGGTGGTGTGCGAGTTCAGCCACCCCGTCTGGGGCCCGTTCCGGGAGGTGTATCTGCGCTATCTGATGGCGGGCCTGCCGGCGGTGGCCCGCGCCGTGTCGAGCAACCCGGACGCGTACGTCTACCTGGCCGAGTCGATCCAGGAGTGGCCGGATCAGCCGGCACTCGCCGAGCGGATCGGCCGTACCGGCTGGAGCAGGGTCGGGTGGCGCAACCTCACCGGCGGCATCGTCGCACTGCACCGTGCCACCCGCTCGTGAGGATCAGGCCACGCCGGTGAGGCGGCCCGGGCCACCCGGCGGCTTGGGCCACCTGACGACTCGGGTCCACGTCCCGGATGGCTCAGCCCCGGTCCTTGAAGCACTGCTCGCGCGCGATTGCGAACCGCAGGGCGGGGTTCTCCGAGTCGAGGTAGTCCCACGGATCCTCGGTCACCAGGTCGCCGAGTACGTCGAACCGTTCCGCGGCCGCGGCGTGCTCCTCGGCGAGCCACAAAGCCATGGCGAACCTGTTGTGCAGCCCTGGCCATCCGGGGCCTTTCCGGTACGCGGGGTGGCGTACCGACCGGTCGGCCGCGTCCAGCAGCGCCGTACGTACGTGCGGCTGCCGCAGGTACGCCAGGTCCTCGTCCCCGGGCAGCATCAGCCAACGTTCCAGGTGCGCCGAGACCACCAGACCTCCGAGCGGGCTGCCGAGCGGAGCGGCGGCGGCCGTCTCGTCGGCGAACTGGTGCATCAGCTCGTGTGAGCCACCCCACTTGCGGCAGATGGCGTAATGGAACTTGTGGTGGGCGACCAGGTGCCCGGGGTGCCGTCGTACCGCTTCGGTGAACCGTCGCTGCCGCTCGGCGATGTCGAGCCCACGCCCCATCGCCGTAGTGATCAGGAAGGCCCACGCGGTCGGGTCGTCCGGGTTGCGTTCGGTGACCTCGTCCAGGCAGTCCTCAGCCATCTTGAGCCGTAGGTCGAACATCCGGAACTGGGCCTGGCTGGTGTTCTTCGCCAGACCGGCGCCACGGGCCTGCCATGCCCAGACGATGCCGTGAGCTCCCTTCACCAGCACTGGCAGGGTGGACCGGGGTGTCGCCTCGACCCATGTGTCGACCCACGACTGCAGGCCCTCTGACTCCGTGCACAGGTTGACGTAGTGCGCGAAGTCGTCCGGATCCTGGACGGAGCTGAGGAACTCGTGCGCGCTACGCCAGTCCTGCCGCTTCAGGGAGTCCAGCAGCGCGGCCCCGGCCGGGTCACCGGCGGTGACGTCGATGGTGGGAGTCGGCGGAAGCTTCGGCCGACGGCGGAAAAGTCCCACTGTGACTTCCTTTCCATGTGGACGACGCGCATCGTACGGCTGCCCCGCAATGGCGTACACCGCCCTGTGGAGCGGGTCTTGCTGGGTACGGGGCAGGCGGGTAGCGTCGCCGCGTTTGAATCCAGACGCACGAGTACGAGGAGTCATGTCATGGCCACCGCGCGAGCCGTACTGGCTGTATTCCTGTTGCTCGGCTTCTACGTCCTGGCCCTGGTCCAACTTGTCGCCGTCGGTGGTTTCACGATCTGGCTCGGTACGGTCATCCCCGGGATGCTTGCGCTGAAGGTCACCTGGCCACTGCTCGCCGCCGTGGTCGGTGCCGTCGGGCTGGCGTTGTGGCGGGCGATCCGGAACAAGCCGGAACCCCCGGAAGGCCTGCCGCTCGCCCACCGCGAGGCGCCGTACCTGTGGGACGCCGTAGCGCACCTCGCCAGGTCGGTGGGCACCCGGATGCCGGACGAGATCAGGTTGGTTCCGGAGGTCAACGCGGCCGTGGTGGAGCACACCAAGTTGCTGGGGCTGATGTCCGGGCGGCGGTTCCTCTACATCGGCGTCCCCCTGGTGCACGGCATGACGATCGCGCAGTTGAACGCCGTACTCGCCCACGAGCTGGGTCACTATTCCCACTCCCATACCCGGCTCGGCGCGGTGGCGTACCGGGGGCGGCTCGCGGTCGGAGGCACGCTGGAGCGGATCGGTCGCTGGAACCCGGTCCGCTGGGTGTTCCACGTGTACGCCCTGCTGTACCTGATGGTGGACAGCGCGGTGGTACGCCGTCAGGAGCTGGAGGCCGACCGGGCGGCGGTACGGATCGCCGGGCGGGAGGCGACCGGGTCGGCGCTGCGGGAGATCCCCGTCCTGGACGCGGCATGGGGCTTCTACTTCACCCGGTACGTCAAGCCGAGCTGGGACGCGGGATACGTACCCGACGAGCTGTTCAACGGGTTCGGTTACCTGCTCGCGGAACGTCAGGACGAGCTGCGGGAGCTGCGGATGTCCGTCCCCGACGAGCAGCCGTCACGGTGGGACACCCACCCGCCGATCCGGGACCGGCTCGCCGCGATCGGGAAGGCACCGGTGTCCGGTGCGATGGTCGACGAGCGCCCCGCCACGTTGCTGCTGCCGAACCTGGACGCCCATTGTCGTACGTTGCAGGCCGCGGTGATCGACCGCGGCGAACGGACCGTGGTGCCGTGGTCCGAGCTGCTCACGTTGACGGTGCGGTTGGCGGCCGAGGAACGGGTGAACGGAGTGCTCGGTGCGATGAACCGCGCGGTGCCCGACGCCGCTCCGTTCGGAGTGGACACCATCCTGCACCTGGTGGCGGAGGGCCGGCTGGGGGAGCTGGCCCAGCCGCTGTTCCCGAACGCGACGCGACGCGAAATGCCCGAGCGTTTCGCGAAGCTGCTGGTTCCGTTGCTGGAACTCGCCGCGGTGCGCAGTGGGGTCGCCACGTGGCGGCACAGCTGGTCAGGTCCGGCTGAGGTGGTCGGGCGGGACGGGCAGGTGCTCGATCTGACCGAGGTCTCGCGGCTCGCCGCGCACCCGGATTCGGTGCGGCAGGCGTGGGGGTGGCTGACACACCTCGGGATCGACGTCGCGTCGGTGCGGTCGCAGCTCTCCGGCCGGGGCGGTTCCGGTGGTGCCGGGGTGCTCGGTGGGCTGGCGAACATCAAGATTTCCAAGGTCCCGTACGACCTGTTGGTGCTGGACTACGGGTTGGTACTGCTGGCGGATCCGGGCCCGTTCGAGAAGGGCGAGGAGCGGCTCACCGAGCTCGTGGCGTCCACGGACGCCTCGGAGATCGCCAAGCAGAACTGGTTCATCCCGTACGCCGAGATCGTCGGGGCGAAGATCACCAAGGACATACCGCTGCACGCGGACCTACGGCTGGCCGATGGCAGGGTCCTGTCCCTGAAGGAACCCTGGACCACCCAGAACCTCACCGAGAACAGCCGGGATGCCCTGCGGCACGCCCTGGTGTCCGTGGGTGCGGACGGGGCGTGAACCGGATTCACCACGGCCACTAAGGGTCGCCTAACCTCTGGGCTTTGGGTGGTCCCCCTTAGACTGCATCACGGAGGTTCGTGAAAGTCTTCACAAGCGTCCCAGCCAGCGAGAAGGCGTCCCGAGCAGCGAGCGGAGGGGACAACGTGACCGAGCCCAACGCCAAAGTGCCGGTACCCGGCGGGGATGCCGCTGACGCCGCTGACGTGATCGTGGTCGGCGCTGGACCTGGCGGGTCTGCCGCGGCGTACCACCTGGCGCGACATGGCCTGGACGTACTCCTCCTGGAGAAGACCGAGTTCCCCCGGGAGAAGGTGTGCGGCGACGGCCTCACCCCCCGGGCGGTCAAGCAGCTGGTCAAGATGGGTGTCGTGAATGACGCTGTGACCAGCGGCGACGGCTGGCAGGTCAACCACGGGCTGCGGGTGATCGGCGGCGGTATCCGGATGCAGCTGGACTGGCCGGAGCTGGCCAGTTACCCGGACTACGGGCTGACCCGTACCCGGATGGACTTCGACGACATCCTGGCGCAGCGGGCCCAGAACGCCGGTGCCAAGCTGCAGACCTCCACGAACGTCACCGGGCCGGTGTTCAACAAGGCCG